>CAYWBJ010000307.1:0-72233 GCA_964456165.1 uncultured Gemmatimonadaceae bacterium
GGCCAGCGACTTCCTCTTCGGCATCGTCCGTGCGGGCAAGGTGGGATGGGCGGCATCCCTGCTGTACCGACAGACGGGCGCGCCGCGACTCCGCTCGGAGGCAGGATCGCGAAGGTGCTGATGCCGTTTTCGAGGCGGACGAAACCGACGTCGCCGGCGGTCTTGCCCTGCGGCGGCTCCTCTTTTTGCAACTGCGTCGTTCCTCAACCCGTTCGTTCCCAAGGGCCTGCTGCCACTGTTTGAATAGTCCGGAGGATTTCCATGACTGGAACAACCACACCACGACTGACCTTGATTGGCACCGGCACCCCGACGCCGCTGCACCACCGAGCCGGCTCGAGCTACCTGGTCGAGTTCGGCGAGCAGAAGCTGCTGATCGATTGCGGCCCAGGCAGCGTGCGCCGCCTGCTGCAGCGCGGAGTCGACCTGCGCTCCATCGGCCATCTGTTCCTCACCCACCTGCATTACGACCACTGCGTCGACTACGGCTACCTGGTACTGACGCGCTGGGATCAGGGTGTCGGCAACATCCCGGACCTGGAGGTCTGCGGACCCACTCCCACCGCACATATGACGGAGCGGCTGTTCGGAACCGACGGCGCCTTCGGCCCCGACCTGGACGCGCGCACGCAGCATCGCGGCAGTCAGTTCTTCGTCGAGGCGCGCGGCGGACAGCTGCCCAGACTGCTGCCGCGGCCGCAGGTGACCGAGGTCGCGGCCGGTTCGGTGGTCGAGGGGGATGGCTGGCGCCTCGAGGCGGCCGAGGTGGTTCACGTCCAGCCGCAGCTCACCTGCCTCGCTTACCGGCTTACGTTGGGGGACCGCGGGATCGTATTCGGCGGCGACACCTGCCCAACGCCGGCGCTGACCGAGCTCGCTCGCGACGCCGACGTGCTGCTGCACATGTGCCACTACGACAGCAACACCGTATCCGACGAGCGCATCACCTGCTGCTGCTCCGGACACCTCGAAGCAGCACAGACCGCCCGCGACGCCGGCGTGAAGACGCTCGTCCTGGTCCATCTCACCGAGCAAGTCGAGGCGATCGGCGTGCGCGAGCGCCTGATCGCCGAGGCCAGGCAGGTATTCGGGGGCAGCGTGATATTCGGAGAGGACCTTGCCGAGGTGCCGCTGGAGGGCGTCGAGACAGAGGCGCTGCGCTGACGTGCCTGACGAATCCATCCTCGACCCTCACAGCCGCCCTGTCAGAAGCACCTTCTCCGCCGCGGATCTCGAGCGACTGCAGTACGTCGACGACAGCTGTCGAACGTCGTCCTCTTCCCACCGCTCACCGCTGACGTTCAGCGGGACCACACAGCGCGGCCGTCCTCTCAGGCTTCGATCAAAAAACTGAAGAACTGCTCGCCCATCGACGCGGTCTGGCATACCCAGTCACCTTGCGGGTTGACGACACCCGAAGGGGAGGAGCAGCGCAGGTCGGTCGGGTGGCAGCTGTCGACGGTGACAATCCAGACGCCGCTGGCCTGGGCCCGCATCCGCAGGTTCGATTCGTGGTAGCGCCAGGCCACCTCCGACCATTCGCCCCCGCTCCGGCCGCCGTTGACGGCGTGGAAGATGACCCTGGCGTTTCGCTGAGCGAGCTGATGCGTCAGGTGCGGATCCGGCATCGGCGTGCACTGGGGATTTGCCCACAGATCGTTGCAGATCAACGCGCCAACCCTCAGGTCGCCGAGGTCGAAGGTGGAGAGCGGCGCCACAGCGTAGTGATTGATCTCTCCCTGCTGCGGGTCAGACATACTGCCGCACGTCAGCGTCTTGCTGTGGAATCCGAGGAACGCACCTTCCGCATTGTAGAAGCGAACCTGGTTGTAGCAGGCGTGGTTCGCCTCGACGAAACAGGTCCCCAGCGCGAGACCGATGTTCTCCGCGCGGGCGCGCTGCCTCACAAAGGTGAGGGCCGCCTCGGCCCGCGCCGCATCGAACTCGTGCGTATACCCGCTCAGAGAGCCCTCGGGGGTCAGGAGAATGTCGGCGCCCTCCCGGGCAGCGTAGTCGATGCCCCGCTCGATGGCCGCCACGTTACCATCGATGTCATGGGTCACAGCGATCTGGGCGGCCGCTACACGGATGCTCTCCAGGATCTTCTCGCGTTCGATCATCACAATCCGCATCTGGATGTATGAATCCGCAAATCGCGCGGTCGTGATTTGCGTTTCGCGACCTGGCAGCAATCCACGGTACCGGGCGGCTCTCTCTCCGTCCTGCTTACGGGACGGCAAAGTTAGCCGCTGGCCCCTTGCATGTCGATGCCGGCGTTGGCCTCGGATACGGAGAGCGCGAAGCCGGCAATGGCGCACCGTTGCCGCTCGCAGACCCGAACTGGCGCACCTCCCGCGGTGGACGCTACCTTTCCGATCGTCACGGCCCGCCAGCACCGAAAGGATGGCGATGCACATCCGGATCCTCGGTTTGTTCCTCCTGTTGTCCGCGGTGTCGACCTGGTGCCGCGAGCTGGGCAGCAGCCCGGCGCCCCAGCCCCTGCCTCCCATCGGCCCCCGCATCTACGAGAGCTTCCAGTTTCCGGACGACCGCCTTCCGGTCATCGACGGTGATCTGAGCGACTGGGAGATCGTCGGCGGCGATTACACCCAGGACACCTTCCAGCTGCTGAACTTCTTCTACCACGATGCCGCGAAGCGCCGGGCCTACGATCCGGCCGGGTTCGATCTGCGGGTGCGCACCGGATACAACCTGAGCACCAACCGGATCTACGTAGCTGCCGAGTACTACGACGACTTCCACAACATGAATCGCGTCACCCCGCGCCGCCGCGAGGTAGGGGTCGACGACATCTTCGAGCTGGTAGTGGACGCGGACCGCAGTGGAAGAGCATTCGTCTACGACGCGAGCAGGATCCGGCTGCAGAATACCCACGCGCAGAACTATCACGTCTACTTCCACGAGCGCGAGGCAAATCACCTGTGGGCCTGGGGCGAGCAGCGCTGGCTTGAGGAGGAGCCCTACGGCAAGGCAGCCAGTGTCTACGATGGGGTGCACGGATCCTCGGGTCTGTGCGTGCTGGAATTCTGGGTCACGCCGTACAACTACGCCCACCCGGACGGTCCCCAGCTCTCGGCGCCGGCCGAACTGGCCGCCGGAGACACCATCGGGATGAGTTATGCCGTCCTGGACTGGGAGGAGGACGAGACCCCCGGCACGGTCCATTTTTGGGCCCTGGCCGACACGGTTCTCATGTACTGCAACGCGGACTTCACGGCGGATTTCGTCCTCGCGCCCCGAGAGGACCGGCTGGAAAGGATGCCCGTTGCCGATTTCCGCTCCCGCGCCCCCCGTGTCGACGACCCGCGGGCGATTCAGTTCGACAATCAGACTAGGGGAGAAGCGGCGAGCTTCCTCTGGGACTTCGGGGATGGGGAGACGTCGACGGAGCCCGACCCGCTGCACCGTTACGCTGGTGCCGGCACCTACACGGTAACACTGCAAGCTCGAAACGAGTGGGGCCAGGTCCGCAAGCGAAAGGTCGACTACGTGGTCCTTTGGAGGTAGGGTTCGAGGGATCCCACCCCCAGGTGAATAAAGACGGAGATTCAGCGCAGATGTCCGAGAATACCGAAACCGCCGGCGCCCTGGGAATCATCACCGAGCGCGACGTGCCCGCCACCATGCGCGACGGAGTAACCCTGCGCGCCGATATTTTCCGCCCGGATGGCGACGGCGTCTTTCCCGGACTGCTGCTGCGCACCCCGTACGGCAAGCACCGCAAGGGCCGTTTCGACCGGTTCATCCGCGCCGGCTACGCCGTCATGGTGCAGGACTCCCGCGGCCGCTATACCTCCGGCGGCGACTGGATCCCGTTCACAGAGGTGAATACCGGCGATGCCGAGGACGGCTACGACACGGTCGAATGGCTGGCCACACAACCCTGGTGCAACAGCCGGGTCGGTACCTTTGGCGCCTCCTACGACGGCTGGATGCAATGGCAGGCGGCCAAGCTTAAGCCGCCCCACCTGGTGGCGATGTGCGCCCGCACCATCCCACTCGAGCTGACCGAGGTCGACTGGCCCGGCGGCTTCCGTCCCGGGCGGCGGGTGCGCTGGTGGATGACCAACATGGCTCCTGACCTTCGCCGGCGCGCCGGGAATCCGCGCCCCCATTCCCCTGACCAGGCGTCCCGGCTCTGGAACGACACCGCTCAGTCCTCCTGGCTTGGCTTCATTCCGTGGCTCGATCTACCGCGCCACCTGCCGAAGGGCCTGGCCGAGTATGCCGAGGACTGGCTGCGCCACCCTAACCGCCGACCGTGGCGGTTCGACCAGGTGCACTCCGAGATCGAGGTACCCAACCTCGACACCAGCGGCTGGTACGACCACTGCAACGGCTCGATCCAGCACCTGGCCCTGATGCAGCAGAACGGCGGCAGCGAGCTGGCGAGAAGCCAGTCCAGGCTGGTGGCCGGTCCCTGGAACCATCCGGGGCTGGGCCGGCGCGAGTGCTGTGACATCGACTTTGGCGCCGAGGCGGGGGTCGACGTGATGGACCTGCAGATCCGCTGGTTCGACCACTGGCTGAAAGGGCTCGACAACGGCGTCGACCGCGAGCCGGCCGTGCGCTACTTCACCATGGGGGAAAACCGCTGGAAGAGCGCCGGCACCTGGCCTCCGGAGCACGTGCAGCCGACGACGTACCGCCTGGCGAGCACCGGCGATGCCGCCTCGGTAGACGGCGGCGGGCAGCTACTCGGCCCTCGTGAGGAGCCGGCCTCCGGGCGCAACGACGAAACCTACACCTACGACCCGCGCGACCCGGTGCCCACCACCTGGAGTCCTGAGTGGTTCACCGCTCCGGCCGACCGGCGGCTGCTCGAGCACCGCCGCGATCTCCTGTACTACCGCACCGCACCGTTGCGCGAGCCGGTTGAGATCGCCGGCTATCCCGAGGTCGTGCTGCACGTATCCTCGACGGCGCCCGACACCGACTTCTTTGCGCGGCTGGTCGATGAATTCCCGGACGAGGACGCGAAAGGGCCCGGAGAGGTGGCCTGGTACCGCCAGATCGACGCAGATGCCACGACGGTTCTGGGTCCGGCGCGCGAGATCAGCTACGGCATGGTGCGGATGCGGCACCGGAACTCGCTGGACGTGGAAGAGCTGGTCGAACCGGGTGAGGTGGCGGCGTTGCGCATCCGTCTGGGACCGACCGCCAACCGCTTCCTAGAAGGCCACCGCATTCGGATCGAGATCACCAGCAGCGACTATCCCAACCATGACCGCAATCACAATACCGGGCGCAACGACCTGGAAGACGCGGAGCTGGTCGTCGCCGAGAATTCCGTGCACCACTCCGCCGCACATCCATCCGCGCTGGTGCTGCCAGTTGCCAGCTCCTGAGCCGCGGCCGGCCGGCTGCATCCCCCACCATCGATGAATGTCGATCACATCATTTTCCTGATCCACCCTTGCTGCTACGAGCCGATTCCGGCGCAGCAGATCAAGGAGGAGAACCTTCAGCTGTTCCTGGACAGGGAGCGCGAGCTGAAGGCGCAATGGCTGGATGAACTGACCACCAGCCGCGACGGCACCCTGCTGTGGCAGCTCGGAGGTCCCCAAGCCCTGCGCGACGAGGCGATCGCC
Organism: uncultured Gemmatimonadaceae bacterium; assembly: GCA_964456165.1. Classification (GTDB taxonomy): domain Bacteria; phylum Latescibacterota; class UBA2968; order UBA8231; family UBA8231; genus CAYWBJ01. The sequence goes on from CAYWBJ010000307.1 coordinate 5,613, forward strand.
CGGCTCGGGGCCGCCCGGGTGTTCTATCCGACAACGCCGTTTCCGGACAACGCCGACTTGGACGAGTATTATCGCCGGCTCGTGACGGACTTTGGCGCCCACCTGATCGACAATCAGCTCGAGCTCGAGCCGGCATGCGTGACGTCGGAGCTGTGGGGCGAGTCCTTCGAGGGCTGCGTACCGGGCTACGGTGGCGCTTTCGCCCAGTATCTCGGGCTGGCGAAGCGGCCCCGAATGCGCTTCGAGATGACGGTGTACGACTCCCGGTTCCTATGCGGAGCGGGAGAGCCAGAGGTAATCGAGATCGCCGGCACCGACGTGGAGGCCTGGCTCTTCCCCTGCCACGACAGTACGGCGGCGGCGATGTTTCAGGCGCGACAGACGGCCCAGTGGATCGACGAGCGACAGGTGCAAATCGAGCTGAACGATCGCCAACTGCAGATCTGCGACAAGCGCGGTCATACACTGTGGCCGGAGGCGCCGTGGGAGAAGGGCAGGCCGGAATCAGTCCGCACCTACGGCATGATGCTCAAGGACTGCATCTGGCGCTGGGTGCGGTCGATCGGCATGCCGTTGGACCAGTTCCGCGAGGTCATCGCCGCCGCGCGCGTGGACGGCGAGCGGCCGGAATCAGAATGGCGAGCTCCACTGCCCGCTCATTCTCCCGCGTAGATCCGCAGGTTGTCGAACTGGGCGCCCGTCCCGAAAGTCCACACCCCTGGAAAACCCGCCGTCGCCGGAGGAGAGCCTTGCCGGTGCTCGAGCAACAGCCGGCCATCCGCGTACAGCTCCACGCTCCCATCCTTGAGGATCTGCACGATCACGTGGTGCCACTTGCCGGCCTTCCCCTTGGCCCGCGGCGAGAAGTCCTGCGCCACCACCTGCCCCTCTACCTGCAGGCGGCTGCCCGCGGGGCCGGCGGCAAAGGAGAAGAGATGACCCGCATCCAGGATCGCCGGCTCCGGATTCCACAGGGCGGACAGGTCCCAGGGATCGGGGCTCCTGGCGTCGTATTCGATCCGCATCGGCGCCCGCACCTTTTCGTCCAAGACCAGAAAGGACGCAGAGCCCGCGGCGAGCACGCCCCCCTCCACCTGAAAGCTCCCCTTCACAACCCGCCAGCGTGACGACAGCTTTTCGCCGGAGAACTCGTCGGCGTACACCTCAACCCAACGCAATTCGGCATCGTGCTCGAGCCCGGTCTGAGCCCGAAGCCCTGCCCGCGGCACCGACGGCAGGAAAGCCTCCATCTCCCACAACGCGTGGGCCGGCACGCTCTTGACCAACCGCATACTTGACGAGGCAGGCTCCTCGACCGTCACCTCCAACTCCCAGTCGCCCTTCAGAAAGGAGGTCTTGCAAATTAGGACATTGCTGCCTGGAGCCAACCGCACGGGAACATCCTTCTCGCCCATCGTCCCGACCGGGGCATTGCCAGCTCCCAGATACTGATCGCCCAGCCACAGCTCCACCCCGCCCCGGAACCGCATCCGCAGGACGACGTCGAGCTGATCGTCGGCCTGCATACAGCTCAGCGCATAGGCGGTGCCGTTGCCGTCGCGATTCAGCAGCGCTGCCAGATCCAAGGGCGTCGCCGTAACCGGCCGCCACATCACTTCGCCCCCGACCCCCTGGTATCTCCGGTTCAGCGCCGGCTGCCGCCCGGGTCCGTGCCCCGCCGGGTCGGGAACCTGGCCGCTGCTGTTGGCGAAGGGACCGATGACGGCCCACTCGTTGATCTTCCAACGATCGGCCCTGAGCACATCCTCGAAAGTAACGCTTTCGCCCGCCAGGATCGCCGTCACCCGCAGGCGCACCTCCTTGTCCCGGGCGCCAACCGGAGCCACCGCCACGGCGGTGAGGGTATCTATCCGGCCCGGGGGTAGTTGCACGGATGGGGCCGGCTCCAGCGCCTGCCACCCCGGCCCCGGCTCGACCTGCACCTGCACCGCGATCGCGGGTGACCAGGGTTGCGTCCGCACCCGCACCACAACCCTACCCGTGCCACCCACGCCCGCGACGAGCAGATCTCTCAGCGACGATGACACCCCGTTGATCTCGTAACGCAACCCCACCAGGTTGGCGAGGGTCTCGGGGCGCGTCAGGGGCTGCGCCTGCGCCACCTCGGCCCACAGACCGGACAGCAGTTCCAGGTACTGGGCCTGCAATTGCGGCGATTGAGCTTTCTCTGCCAGAGCGGCCGCGCCCAGGGCGTAACCGTCCAGATCCGCCGTCGCTGGCAGTGTCTCCTCGACCGCCTGCAGCTGATGGGCGAACCGCTCCGCCGGGTGGATCCAGGTATCGATGCCGTCGTCCCGTACCGGCACCGGGCTGCGCTCGATCCGGTTGTTGCGGATGAAGGTATCCAGGTACAGCGGGTTGACGTCAATGCCGAGAGCAGTGTCGAGGATTTCGTTCTCCTCGATGATGGTGTCCCGTCCGGAATAACCGGCCGCGCTCACCGGCCAGGCGAAAGGGTGCTTGCCCCAGAACAGGGCGCCCACTGTAAACTGGTCGCGCACCCGGTTGCCGCGAAGGACGTTGCCGATCGCCATCACCATGGGCGGCGCGAGCGTCGAGGCGGCTACGCAGGGCCCGAGAATACCGTGCAGGAAGGCGCCCTGCTGGTACACGAAGCCCTCGGAGAATTCGTTGTTGAGCCACTGGTGGAAGGAGGCGGTCGAGTAGGTCCGTCGCGGCTGCTTGTCGTGGTCCCGACCGATGGCATAGCTCCCTCCCGTGCGCTCGGCCCGGTTCCCGTCCACGATGAACCCGTAGGTCTGACCATAGAGCTGGGCCGCCACGCTGGCGTCGGCGAAGCGGTTGTCGGCGATGACGACATCGGACTTGTTCACCGTGAGCAAGAGGTAGCTCGTCTCGTCCGGTTCGATCGCGAACGGCCGCGCCAGCATCACCTCCTCGGCGGTGTTGTCGACCACCGGGATCAGCTGGCCCAGGCCCTTGCCGTAGGCGACGACACAGGCCTTGCCCGCCAGCTCGCCGGGCGTCCACCGGCGAGCCGCGGTGGTGAAGCGCCTACCGTCCACGCGACCGACCCGCCCGCGCCAGACGTGGAAGTAGGGGGTGTCGAAGGTGAGGGCCTCGCGCTCCTGGCCGTAGGCGTCGTGCCAGTAGTTGTCGGCGATGTGGAGGCGGTACGATGTCCCGCTGGTCCCCCCGTAGGTCCCCTCCAGGTCGGCGGCCCGGATATCGTTGTCCGCGAAGACGCTCTCCTGCACCGAGGCGAAGATGTAGCCGCCGTTGCGTCCGGTTTCCAGACGGTTCCCCTCGACCCGGCAGCGCCTGGAGTTGGCCAGCAGGAACGCCTTGCCGGAGCTGATGATCTCACTGTCCTCGAGGACCATGTCCGGGCCGGCTAGGAAGACCGTGGTTGGACCAGCGCCTTCGAGGCGGCGGGGGTCGCTGGCCGCCACCCGGTGAGCGTAGCGCAGGTGGTGCAGCCGCAGTCGGGACAGCCGCACGTTGCGGCCCATCTCCTCCTCCGGCGGGACATTGCCCGAGGGGCCGGCGTACGTGGCGAGGTGGTCGGGACAGGCGACCAGGCGCCGGGCCGTCTGCGACACGATCGACAGCTCCTCCACCGCAAAGTCGCCGTTGCCGGCGATAACCGCGTCGAACTCCGGCTGGTTCACAGGTGCGTACAGCCACACCCACTCCCGCTTCTCACCGCGCAGCACCGTGCGCGGCGGCACGGTCAGCTTGCCCGTGATCTTGTAGGTGCCGCGTGCTACGTGCACCACGCCCCCGCCCTGCGCCGCAGCCTGTGCCAGAGCCGCCCGAAAGGCCTGGGTGTCGTCCGCCTCCCCGTCCCCGACTGCCCCGAACGCGGTAACCTCGTAGACTACCTCCGGCCATGGCTCCCTGTTCTCGACCGGTACCGACAGGGGCTCGCCAAACCCCCAGCGCCCACCGTACCCATTGTGCACCCACAGCTCGTAGGTTCCAGCCGCCAGATCCGCCGGGACCCGGAACCGCGCCGCGTACCTGGCGGCGCCCTCCCGCTCAAGCTCGCGGGCGCCACTCTCCCGCGCCAGCCAGGCCCGCGTCTTCGGCCCCAGGTTCTTTCCGAAAACCCGCACTTCTTCCCCAGGAACCGCCCTGCCCTCCGGTCCCCCCAGCCACCACCACGGCTCCGTGCGGTTCAGATAGACGGGGGCCGAAAGCCCGCCGCCGTTCTCGAGGCGAATCGCGTAGGCGCCCGGTTTCCAGCGGTCGGGCAGCAGCACCTTGGCGCTCAGGTCCGAGGCATCCAGGACCTGCAGCTCTTCGTCGCCGATTTCGGGCGCATCCACTATCCCGCTCGGTGGGCGGCGTACCTTCTCGTCCTGCAGTCGGAGGCCGTAGGCCTGCACCCCACCCAGGATACCATCTCCGAACAGCAGGGCCGTTTGCCCGGGCTCGATCGGGTCCGAGACCCGGAAGACGACGGGCTCCGCCGCGAGGTTCCAGGGAGCGGTGATGAACAGGAGTAGAGTAGCTATAGCGCGGTTGGGCATGGTCGCTCTTTCACTCTATCTATTACAAAAACCGGAACCCGTCCGGCGGTCATGAGGAACCATTGGTTCCTCTGAGCGCAGATCCTGCACCCTGGTCGGCTGCCACCGCCAGAGCAGAAGCATCGAGCCTGCGGTCGTGAAGTATGAAGTATATCGAACAGGCAGAACGCAGGTCTACTGCCTAAGCTCCGCAATGGCCTGGCACTTGAGTGGTGACTGGCAACGGCCGCGGGCAACCCTGGCACAAGTAGCGGGTTGCTGACAACCTGCGGGAAAAGCGCCCTGGAGCGTGGCTAACGGGACCAGACTCCTTCTGTCGATCTGACCTCGCCGTACGTTGCAACCCGCCCCGATCTGGTGCAATTTTTATAAGTACGTTGCCCCACCGCCCAACGAGACGATATGCCCGCTTCCACATTCGGACCAACCATCGCCGCCACCCGGATCGAGCCGCCGCCCGAATGGGCCCTGCTGCAGCGCCAGCTCATCGAGATCGGCGAACGCAACGCGGCCCTGATGGTCGAAAAGTACGCGGCGCCCGGCGGCATGCTGTATTACGCCGACGATGTCGACGACTACTACGAGAAGGTCGACAACTGGGGCGTCTTCTACGCCATGGGCGGCGCCCGCAAGGTCTTCGACGACGCCCTTATGGTCTGGAACGCGACGACCCGCACCAACGGGCCGGCCGGCAACCCGGTCTTCCGCTGGATGCTGCCACAGCTGCACAATGAATACTATTGCCTGGGCCGGCAGGAGGAGTCGACCTGGATCCCCGGCCGCCGCATGGTCAACGAGTGGCACCACCATTCCGAGGGCAACATGGCCTTCCACGGCTTCGGTCTGGCCGATCCGGCGATCCCCGAAAACGTCGACCGCGCCCGGCGTTTCGCCGACATGTTCATCGGCGCCGACCCACAAGCCCCCAACTGGGACCCGAACCACCGGATCCTGCGCTCCCCCTTTCCCACCAGCCGCGGTCCGGTCCACGAGCTCTCGCTCGAGAACGCCGTCGCCTTCCTGCACGGCAGCCGCTCTCTTGTCGGCGGCGGGAATTACCTGTTCAAGGAAGTCGGCACGATGGCCTCGCTGCGTCCCCACATTGCCGAGTTGGAGGAGAAATGGTGGGAGAATCCGGTGCGGGCCGCCGAGATCGTCAAGCTGTTCAACCACGTCGTCTGCGACTGCGACATCGCCAACAACCTGGCCGCCTGCAGCTTGGTCACCAACGCCTACCTCTACACCGGTGAGGCGCAGTACAAGCAGTGGGTGCTCGACTATGTCGAAGCCTGGATGGACAGGATCAAAGCAAACGGCGGCATCATCCCCGACAACGTCGGCCCGAACGGCATCATCGGCGAACACCGGGACGGCCAGTGGTGGGGCGGTCTTTTCGGCTGGAGCTACTACATGGGCTTCAACATCATCTTCCACGGCCTGATCGCCGCCGCCGAATGCGCCCAGCTCCTGACCGGCGACTCAGGCTACCTCGACCTGCTCCGCTCGCAGCTGCACCTGATCACCGACAACGCCATCACCGGGGAGGACGGCCAGCTGCTGGTGCGCTACCGCCACGACCACCGTGGCTGGGTCGATGACACCGAGTATGGACACCTCGGAGCTCAACCGATGCGAGGCAAGGATCTGGCCCATCTCTACCATGCGTCCCTATCCGACGACGACTACCAGCTCTTCACCCGCTTCCGCGACGGCGAAGTGCGGCGCGACTGGAACGCCGAGCTCGGCAAGAGCGAGAAGGACCAGGGCGACGCCGAGCTGGCCCGCTTCAATTACTACGATGGCCGCAACCCCGACTGGCCGGCGCGCATTCTGCGCCACGAACTCGACGACGCGCTCGCCCGGCATCGGCGGCTCGTCGACGAGAACCGCACGCCGCAGCAGCTAGTTGACGACCTCGCTCATCCGATCAACGGCATCCGCACCCGCGGCCTGATCCAGACGATGATGGGCTGCCCCCAGATGGTCTACAACGGCAGCCTGCTGCGCGCGACAGTGCGGTATTACGACGCCGAATCACAGCGGCCGGGCCTGCCGCCAGACACCGCAGCCCTCGTCGAGGGCATCCGGCCCGATGGCGCCGCGGTACTGCTGGTCAATCTCGATTCGCACGGCAGCCGCACCCTGATCCTGCAGGCCGGCGCCTTCGGCGAGCACGCCTTCACCGGCACCACCTGGCGTGAGGGAGAAGACGTGCGCCAGCGGCCAGTCGACGGCAAATACCTCACCGTTACTCTGCCACCGGCCACCTCGATCCAGCTCGACCTGGCAATCGACCGCTTCGCCAACACGCCCTCCTACGCCCACCCCTGGCACGACGGCACCGTGCCCGTCGCTGTGCAGCACGAGTCACCGACCCCGACTTGATGACTGCTGCAAGGGAATACCGCATCGCCGTCATCGGCTGCGGCAGCCACGGCACGCGCCTGGCGCGCGCCTTCGAACTGGCCGGCTGTCGGGTCGTCTCCGGGGTCAACCGGGGTCAGGAGGGGCTCGACCTGTTCTGCCGACGCTTCGGCGGCATTCCCGGCTACAACGACTACCGGAAGATGATGACCGAGGTGGAATTCGACATCGCCCTGCTCGGACTGCCGGTCGACGTCAACGCCGAAGTGGTGGAAGCCTGCGCCAAAGAAGGGATCCGGGGCATCTTCAGCGAGAAGCCGGTCGCGGTTACCCTGGCCGCGGCCGATCGCGCCGTCGCGGCCTGCGCCTCCCGCGGCATCCCCTGGTCTGCCGGCGACATGTTCCGCAACGCCCCCGAGCTCTGGGAGGCCCGGCGCCGGGTGGAGGCCGGCGAGATCGGCGAGGTGCAATCGATCAACATCTACGGCTGCGGCGGCAACCAGATGTCGGGACAGGGCTGCCGGCAGCTCTCCGATGGCTTCATGTTCGCGTCTGATACCGACGTCGACTGGGTGGTCGGCGCCGTCGACGGCGACCCGGCCGACCGCGAGCTGGGCCACATCGACCAGCACAGCGACAACGACCAGGGGGTCGCCTTCGGCATCCTCGGCTTCGCCAACGGCATCACCGCCCACCTGCACCGCAACATCGCCGCCCGCAACGGCATCGAGGTGCTCGGCTCCGACGGCGTGCTGTACATCGGCCAGAGCCGCGTCGGCAAGATCTGGCATCGGCGCGGCAAGGAGCTCGAACTCACCGGCAGTCTCTTCCCCTGCCCCGATCCGGCCCAGGTCGCCCTGCAGGAATACGACGAAGAGGGGTGGGAGATCCCCCGCACCCGCATGACCGACAGCGTCGACGCCTTCCTCGAAGCCATCGACGGCGGGACACCGGTGAAGTGCTCCGGCGCCGACATGCGCAAGGCGCTCGAGGTCGTCATCGCCATCCGCGAATCACACCGGCGGGGCATCGTCAAGGTCGACCTGCCGCTGGAGGACCGCAGCCTGGGCCTCGTCCCCAGCGCCCGCCGCTACATCGGCCGCCGCGCGTCGGAGGGCACCGAGGCCTTCCTCGCCAGCATCGAAAAACACCAACAGGAGAAAGAATACCCGTGATTATCGACACCCATCTCCACGTCTGGACCGACGACTACGAGCGCTTCCCCTTCGCCGAGGGCCGCAAGGCCACCGATCCGGCCACGGTGGAGATGCTGGTCGAAACAATGGATGCGGCCGGCGTCGAAAAGGCCGTGATAGTGCAGCCGATCCACTACCTCTACGACAACCGCTACGTCGCCGAGAGCCTGGAGAAGTATCCCGGCAGGTTCGCCGCCATCGGCCTAGTCGATCGCAGCGCCCCGGATGCGCCCGACCAGTTGGAGCGGCTGGTGCGGGAGGACGGCTTCGGCGGCCTCCGCCTCCACCTCTCCAGACCGGACGATCCAGCCGAGTGGGCGGCCCCGAACCAGGATCCGATCTGGGAGAGGGCCGGGGAGCTGGGGGTCAGCTTCATCTCGCACGGACCCGCCTCCCTGCTGCCGGCCATCGAGCCCATCGTCGCCCGCTTTCCTCACGTCAAGATCTCACTGGATCACAACGGCGGCGCGCCCCCGAACGAGGAGGATAAAGAACGCCCCCTGCTCAACACCGTGCTAGACTTCGCCAAATACCCCAACGTCCATATCAAACTCTCGCCGCAGAACCACCGGTCGCAGATGGCCTTCCCGCACGCTGACACCCACGATCTCTACCGCCGGCTCTACGACGTGTACGGCCCGCAGCGGCTGATGTGGGGCACCAACTATCCCGGGGTGATGCGGGACCTGGGTTACGGGCCGGCCGTCGAGCTCTTCCGCGACCACCTTGACTTCCTCAGCGACGACGATCGGGAGTGGATCTTCCACCGCACGGCGGAGAGCGTCTGGAGCTTCAGAGGCTGAGCGCGCCTCGTTGGAAGGGACGGATGATCGCCCGCGATCTAGATGCCCATTTCCGTGCCGTCGGCACCTGGGTAAGCTGGGAGAAGACAACCGATGTATTCAAAGCCGGTGACCCCGACCGGGAGGTGAAGCGCATCGCCGTCGCCTGGAAGGCGAACTGGCCGGCGATGAAGGAAGCCCACGCCCGCGGCGCCGAGCTATTCGTCTCCCACGAGTCGATCGCCGTGGAAGCGCTCAACGGCGATCCCGATCCGGAAGCCAAGTTCGCCCTGCCGGCCGAACAGCCCAAGTTCCACTGGCTCGGTGAGAGCGGACTCGTGGTCTACCGCTGCCACGACTTCTGGGACAACTATCCGGAAGAGGGCATCCGCTGGAACTGGCAGCGGATGCTGCAGCTCGGCGCCGACGTCGTCGGCGACGCGTATCCCTACCTGGTCACGCAGACGACGCCCCGCACCCTGGAGGCGCTCGCGCGGCACGTGCTCGAGATCGTCCGGCCTCTCGGGCAGAACGGCGTGAACGTGATCGGCGATCCCCGGCAGGAGGTGAGCCGCATCGCCACCGGCACCGGTGTATCGACCGATGCATTGAAGATGATGGAGTTGGGCGCCGACGTCGGCATCCTCACCGACGACTACTACCTGCATGTGCGCATGGGGGAACTGGCCCGGGAACTCGGTTTCACCGCGATTGTCGTCAACCACGGCGTCGCCGAAGAGCGCGGCATCGAGGCACTGGCAGCCTACATCGCCCGGCAGTTTCCGGCCGCCGACGTCTTCCACCTGCCGCAGCGCTGTCCCTACCAGGTGCTTACCGGCTGATCACTTGCCGCGGCGCCCTGGCCAGGACAGCCGCGACCGCAATCTTTCATTGCGACCGCATCTGCGTAATGAACCGCCGCGCGTTGCCGTGGAAGTGGTCCTCGATCTCGGCGGCGCTCAGCCCCAGCATGTCGGCCACCTGCTTTTCCTGGCGCAGTTGCTCGTAGCAGACGAGAGTCGCCGTCGGGTCGCAGTGGGTTACGTCGGGGTTGCCGGGGAAATACTCCCACGCCCGGCCCCAGGTGACGTATTTCCCGCGCGCGCACCCGGCGACGATGTTGTCGGAGCCGAACATCACCCGCGAGCGGTCTTCGTGTTTCATCAGCAGAAAGTGGCTGTAGATGTCGTTTACCGCCGAGGTGTCGTACCAGATGTTGGGCAGACCGGCGAGGAAGTGGATCGAGTCCTCCAGCATGAAAGCGTTGAAGCCGCGGGCACAGTGCGCCAGGATCCACTGGGCGCCGGGGTACTCTTTGGTGTAGCGCTCCAGGTCCTGCTGATTCTCCTTGTCCGCCGCGCCGATCCGTTTCGACAGGTGCATCGTGATCGCCAGGCCCTTGTCGTGGGCGACCTCGATCTGGTGCTCCGGCAGGAAATCCCTGATGCGGGCCTCGTCCCTGTCCGGAGCGAAGGTGCGATAGGGCTTGAGGCCGAAGGCATTGTACTTGTCCGCCTGCGCGGCGACGTACTCGGCGGTCATGTCAGGGGTGACCATCATATTCATCGCCGAGTCAGGGTCAGCGCTCAACTGCTCGGCGCACCAGTCGTTGTGTCCCTCGGCGTCCATCCCCGGAATCGGCGTGCCCAGGTTCAGGAAGTGCATCTCCCGGCCCGGGTAGAGATCGGCGGCCCAGTCGATGTGGTCCTGGTAGCCGATCTCCAGCATCAACCCGCTCTCTGGCGCGCTGTCCCTGTGCGCGTTGGACCACATGTGGACGTGCATATCGTAGATAATCGAAGGGACGTAGTCCTCCAGCTCTTTCTCCCAGACCTCCCGGTCGTAGTCGATGTATGAGACGTCCAGTGCCATATGTGCTCCTGTGTACGGTTCGTAGTGTCATTCGCGGTGTCGATCGAACATTACATTTTCCGTCTCACCTTCCCTCCGGTCAAGCCCGGATTCCTTTTCGTTACCTTGCCGCGGGGCGAAGCCAGGCGCAGCAAGCGGCGGACCCGGATCAGCGGTTGACACTAGGCAAACCGCGACATGGACAGAGGGTGGGCTGATCGTTAGTCTCCATCCATTCGGTGAGAATGACCATGCCAGAGCACTACTCCAAGATCGAAGACGCCGCCATCGCCGCCATATTCGACGGCATGCGGCTCGATATGCCCGGGCTCGAGGCGGTCGCAGCAGCGCTCGAGTCCGGCGATGTGACCGCCGCCGAAGTCGCCTATCTGCGGCACTACCGCGACCGCCAGCAGCCCGTTCTGGACTGGAGCGGCGAGGGCGGGTTCGAGGTCGACAGCAGCAACTGGGACTTCCTCGATCCCCGACCCGACATGATTACCTGGCGCGATCGCGACAAGCTGCGGCCGCACATCCGCAACGAGCGTGGCTACTGCTTCGACCGCGGCCAGGGCTACTGGCTCTCGGACTACGCTTTGCTCGACCTCGCCGACATGCTTCTCGAAGACCGGGTGTTCATACCCTACCACCCGGAGGACGGTGTTCAGCACGTGGGCTCCGACTGGAACTGGGAGCACATGCCGCCGCCCGGCGGCGCGGGACAGCGCTGGCCGATGAGCCTGGTCTACCAGTATTGCCTGCGCACCATGACCCAGGCCTACTGGCTCACCGGCGACGATCGCTACATCGCCAAGTCGCTGCGGATCGCCACCAGCTATATCTCCTATGTGCCGCACAAGAGCGACTGGATGTGGATTCCGGACATGCAGCTGGCCCTCAACTACCAGCAGCTGATGCCGTTCTTTCTCTCCTGGGACGGTCTGGCGCCGCGAGACTTCTGCACCATCCAGTATTTCCTCTCGGGACTCTGCGCCGATTCAATGGAAGCGGTCGTCGGCGCCCCGGGCAATCAGCTCTTCTTCAACGGACTAGGCCTGCTCTGGCTCGCCGTCGGCATGCCCGAGTTCCAGGCGGCGGCGCGGTGGCGGGAGCGCGGCCTGCGGGAAACCACCGGCTACTTCCTCGACGATGCCGCCTATCCCGACGGCTCCTCCAAGGAGAACTCCCACGGTTACACCGCCGGCACGGCGGGACGCGGCTTCGAGGTGCTCAAGCTCACCCGCGGCAACGGCATTCCCGATCCCAACGGCATGCGGGAGGCGATGGTCCAGCGGGCTGAGTTCCTCGCTTTCACCGCCAAACCGGACGGCAGCTACGTGTGGACCGGCGACAGCAAGCGGGGCAGCGGCTTGCCGTTCGTCCGGAACGTCGCCAAGGCGGAGGGCAGGGACGATCTGCTCTACGTCGCCACCGCCGGCGAACGCGGCACCGCGCCGGCACACTCTTCCATCTACTACGCCTGGGGCGGCGTCGGCGTCATGCGCTCGAACTGGGCTGCCGACGCCTGCTACCTGTACTTCGATGTCGGTCCCTTCGGCGTCGTGCACGGACACGAGGGCAAGCTGGCGATCGAAGTCGTGGCGTACGGCCGCTCGCTGGTGGAGGATCTCGGCATCCACACCTACGGCCAGGATCCGCGGGACGCCGCCTTTACCGACTTCTTTCTGGGCACGAAGGCCCACAATACCGTCCTCGTCGACGGCCAGGGCCAGGTGCGGCAAGCGACGGGTCCGAAAACGGTCGGCGCGCCGCTCTCCTGCCCCTGGCACAGCAGCGCCGGCTGCGACTACCTGGCCGCAGACTATGTGGAGGGCTACGGAGCCGGCTCCAACGTCGAACCCCGTTTCGCCCGGGCTGGCGGCGAACATCCGAACCCCGGAATCGATACGTCGGTGACCCATCGCCGCAGCGTCGTCTTCGTCAAAGCGCAGGAGGAGGGAGAACCGGAATACTGGATCGTCACCGACTGGCTCGCGGGCAGCGGCGATCACCGCTACGAGCAGCTCTATCACCTGGTGCCGACACCGGTGGCGGTGGATGAATCGGGGCGCACGGTGCGGACTGCATCCCCGGGTGTCGGTCTCGCCTTCCTGCCCGTCGCCCCCGACACCGTGGAGCTGGAGATCATCGAAGGGCGCCCGGAACCGGACCTGCAGGGATGGTATTGCGGTGCCGGCGCCGGCGGCCGGCCGGTGCCGGCGCCATGCGTCGTCTACCGCACGTCAGGAGTCCCGGCGGCGATGATTCAGACCGTGCTTTGGCCAATGCGTTCGGCGGCGGCGGAGCTGCCGCGCGTAGAGGTGCCCGAGGGAGCACCTCCCGGCTGGGCGCAGATCACGCGGCCCGATGGCTCTATCGATCTGTACTGCTCCCCTGAGGCGACCGGTCGCCACGAGCACGGCGAACTGTCCTTCACGGGCACGGCCTGTCTGCTGCATCTCGCCGCCAGCGGCGGCGTCCGCTCCTGGGACCTGATCGAGGGATCCTCGCTGGCGTACGGCGGAAGAGTGCTGAGCGGATAGAGAGACCAGCTGCCCCCAGCCTGCCGCTGCCTGTAGCCCAGGCGCTGCTATTTGGTTAAGATCTCAGCCAGCATCCGCCGCCAACGGAGCAGCAGCGATGCCAGCCTTTCCCGGCGCCGGGATGGACGCCGTCGCCCAGGCCGTCCCGGGCCGCGCCGGCTTCTACATCCGCGAATAGTCGGAGCAGGCCATGGAGGCCATCGGCAACATCGGCCGTCTGGCCTACGAAGTCCTGTCACCCGACAATGTTCTCTACCCCGAGGATTAGCCGATGACCATCGACGCCGCGGCCCTGCACCGCGACAGTCTCGTGATCGACTCGCACAACGACACTGCGGTCACGCTGATCAGCTTCGGACATTTCGATTTCGCCGGTAATGCCACTGAGGGCCGCGCCACCTGGACGTCGCGCCTGCGCGAAAAACCGCGGAAGCCCGGCCCCCAGATCACCCTTCCCCTTCTCAGGGACAGCGGCATCGACATTGCCTATTTCGCCATCGACACTACCGGCGCCTGGGGCAACCACCTGCTCTACGTCATGGACTCCCACGGCTACCTGATCAGCGAGATCCGTGACCACAACGATCAGATCCGCGGCGTCACCAGCTGTGCCGAGATCGACGCCAACCGCGCCGCGGGCCGCATCGGCGCCCTGCTCACCGTGGAGAACTCGGAAGTCCTCGAACGCTCGGTCTATGTCCTCGACGCGTTGTACGAAATGGGAGTCCGGTCGCTGACCATCACCCATTCCTCCCGCACCTGGGCCGGCGACGGCTGCGAAGTGGAAGGCGGGGGCGGGCTGACCGCCTTCGGTCGCCAGGTGGTGCGGCGCATGGAGGAGCTCGGCATGCTGGTCGACGTCTCCCACCTCAACGATACCGGCTTCTGGGACGTCCTCGACACGGCCACCAAGCCCGTCATCGCCTCCCACAGCTGCTGCCGGGCGCTCTGCGGCGACCTGCGCAACCTCACCGACCAACAGCTGCGCCGGCTCGGCGAGAGCGGCGGGGTGGTCGGCATCACCTACGTGCCCTGGTTCATCGACACCGAGAAGGAGCCGACACTCGAGCGGCTCGTTGACCACATCCTGCACGCCCTGGAGATTGCCGGCGAGGATGCCGTCGGCCTCGGTTCCGATTTCGACGGGGGCGGCGACCTGCTGACCGACGCGTCCCAGGTCCCGCTAATCACCGAGGCGCTGAACCGGCGCGGCGTCGGCGAGGAAGTGATCGTCAAGGTGCTCGGAACCAACCACCGCCGGCTGCTGGAGAGCACCATAGGGTAGCAGGCGCACCCGGTTTCCCGAAGTCCTTCCCTCACCCAGCCACGAGTTCGCCATGTTTGAAGGATTCACCCGGACCCGGATCGACGTCAGCGGCGTCGGCATCAACCTGCGCTACGCCGGCAGCGGCCCGCCCGTCCTGCTGCTGCACGGCTACCCGCAGACCCACGTCGAGTGGCACAAAATGGCCCCCGAGCTGGCCCGTCACTACACCGTGGTGGTCCCCGACCTGCGCGGCTATGGCGACAGCGACAAGCCGGCCTCGACAGCCGATGCTCACACGGTCTACTGCAAGCGCGCGACCGCCGAGGACCAGGTGGCCGTCATGGCCGCCCTCGGCTTCGACGCCTTTCACCTGATCGGCCACGACCGCGGTGTCCGCGTCGGGTTGCGCCTGGCCCTCGATCACCCGGAGCGGGTTCTCTCCCTGACCAACTTCGACGTGATGCCGTCGCAGGACGCTTTCGAGAACATGGATGCCAGCCTCGCGTTCTCCTGGTTCCACTGGCACCTGATGCGCCAACCGTCACCGCTCCCGGAGACCCTGATCGGCAACAGCGCCCGCGACTACCTCGCTTTCATCTTCGATTCGTGGACGGCTGTCGATGGCGCCCTGACGCCGGAGGCCTACGCCGAGTACTGGCGCTGCTTCAACGACCCGGAGATGATCCGCGCCACCTGTGCCGACTACCGCGCCGTCGAGCTCGACCTGGAGCACGACGATGCCGACCGCGGCCGCAAGCTGGCTTGTCCGGTACTGGTGTTGTGGGCCGGACAGATGCCGAAGCGCCCCGGCTGGCAGACCGGCGGCGGGCTCGACATGCTGACCGTTTGGCGTGAGCACGCCGACGACGTGCGCGGCAAGTCGCTGCCCTGCGGCCACTTCATCCCCGAAGAGATGCCTGACGAGGCCCTGGCCGAGGTGCTGCCCTTCCTGGCGGGCTGCAGCGAGTGAGACGTTTCCCCAACGGCGGTAGGTGCTGACCCCCATGGCGCATCGTCCCAACTTCGTCGTCATCATGACCGATCAGCACAGCGCTCACTTCATGGGCTGCTCGGGCCACGACCTGATTTGGACCCCTAACCTCGACCGCCTCGCGGTCGAGGGCATTCAGTTCACTTCCGCCTACTGCCCCTACCCGCTGTCCACCCCCTCGCGCATGGGTTTTCATGACGGCGACCTACCTGACCAAAGTTGATGTCATGGGACAACGGAGCGGTCCTCTCCTTCGACATTCCGTACCTTCGCCCACGCCCTCACCGACAGGGCGGTGGAGTTTCTCGCCGAGCGGCGCCCATCGGAAGATCCGCTCTGCCTGGTCGTCGGCTACATCCTGCCGCACAATCCACCCATCTGCTCCGCGAGCTGTTCGACTACTACCACGACCGCATTGAGCCACCACCACCACCGCCGGATGATTACCTGGAAGCGTTGAGCCCGGCAATCCGCAAATAGCGCCAGCGCCGGGGCGTCGGCGACCTGACGCCCGAGCAGAACCGGCGAGGCCTGGCCGGCGCCGAGCCGCGCACGGGTGTCTCCGGCCGCAGCCTGGCGAGCTTCCTGCCCGCCGGAACCGACCTCCCCGGGCTGGCCCAACGAGGTCTACTGCGACTACAAGGGCGCCTGGGGCGACCAGCCCGCGACCCGGACGGCAGGCAGATTGCGTCTGCGCTGCTGTCGACGGCCCGCTCCCGCTGGTCTCCCGAGGCAATGCTGGAGAATGAGTGACGCGAGAGAGCGGACCCGGAGGGAGGCCCGGCCTGACCACGCACCGGCAGACGAAGACCAGCCGCCCCGCGAGGCCAACAGCTTCGATTTTTCACAGCTGCCCGGTTGCGCAGAGCTCCTGCGTCGCCGGGGGACCGACGAGCGGTAGGGGCGGCGACAGGATCTCACCCCGGCGTCGGTCCGATCGACCGGTTCCGTATCGGCCGGCCTGGCGCATCCACCTCGACCTTCCCAGCGCGCCCGATTCAACCCTGGAAAACTCTTACAGCCCTTCGATCACTGCGATTGCGTCGATCAGGCTCAAGCCAGTGTGATAGCCGGGGTCGGCGTCGGCGGTCGCAGGGATCAGGTCGACCGGCCGGCCGTTGGCGTCCCGTGTCTGGTACGCCATCAGGTACAGATCGGGCCGCACGTATTCCCGAAAGGCGTTGTGGGCGTCCGTGAAGACACGCAGACAGATCGCCTCGGTCTCCGCCTCTTCCGCCGCCACCAGGCAGTAGGCGGCGGCCCGGATCGTCTCCGGCAGATTCCACCACGGCATGTCGGTGTTCCCGTGCCGGCGCGACACCAGGTCGAAGTTCTTCGAGATGCCCTTCGGCCCGCTGAAGTAGCCGTTCGCGAAGTTGCGCTCGAGGATGACGGGCAGCCGCTCGCGGGCCTCCACCAGCCGTTCGTACTGCCCTCCTGCAGCGGCTCCTGCGGCGATGGCGATGAACTTGCCGGCCAGCCCGACGAACTCCAGCGCGTGACCTGGATCGGAAAAGATGCTGCCGTCCTCCTCTACGAATGGCTCCCCCCGGTCATCGACGTTCTCCCAGAAGTCCCCTTCCAGCAGACCCGGGATGCGGCCCTCTATATTCGCGTAGGTAGCCAGCTCGTGCTCGACAAGCTCGAGGCCGCGTTCGACCGCCCTCCCTATGCCGCTCTCGGCCAGCAGGCATGCCGCGCCGATCTGAATCATGAGATGGCCATGCGCGTGCGCTCCCGGCTTGTACTCCACCCGATTCTTTGGATCCAGGGCGATCTGGTCGGTAGTGAAGACCCGCTCCCACATCGACGCCTCGACCAGGTCGACGTACTCCAGCGCCGCGGCACGCGCCGCGTTGTCAGCCAGGTACTCCGCTGCCGCGAACATGCCCTTGGCGCAGAACAAGTCGCTGAAGCCGTACGGGTAGTCGGCACCGACTGCCAGAGGCATCGCGCGGCCGGCCGCGTCCAGGGTGAACGGCCGGCCGTCCGGCTCCATCAGGAAGCAGAGATGGCCGGCGTTGCGCTCCCGCAGGCCCCGCAGGCTGTCGAGCACCTCCCGCATCATCCCCTCCATGCGCGCGACCAGGTCGTCCTCGGTTCCCCGCTTGCGCAGCCAGCGGGCATGGCCGGCCAGGGCCTCCAGCCCGCGTCCCTGGATCCACCCGTAAATCGCCCCCTTCCCGCGGATGGGATCAGCATCTGCAAAGTCGTCTCCGGTGATGAGGCTCAGCTTCGTGTCGACGAAGGGGTAGTTGGACGTCCGCTCATAGCGTTCGACGATCTCCCGCATGGTCGTCATACAGATCGCCCCGTAGTCTTCGGCCGCGGCAGCCAGATCCCGGCGCGAGGTCGCCTGTGGCAGCTCGAGGCCACGATAGCTATTCACCTGTTCCTCCTGGGCTGTTACTCTCACTGCATCAGGTAGTTCCCGGTCATCCCGGTGATCGAATCGATGACCCAGAATACCCCGTAGATGGCGAACTGGCCGATGATCATCCCCAGGAACATCGGCCTGATCCGGTTATAGAGACTCGGTCCCCCGTACTTGAGCATGATGCTCTTGAGGGTCCAGGCCAGGAAGGCATTGTAGCCCATCCACTTGAATACCGAGCTCACCGGATAGCCGATCGGATGCAGCGGCCACCACAGCCACATCCGCTGCGCGAACATCAGAAACCCCATGATGATCGCACCGATCCCGGTGTGCAGCCAGCCGAACCAGTTGGGCCCCACCGGCTCTGCTATGTGCGACTGGGCGTAATCGAAGACGTAGCGGGCCATCCAGAGAAAGGTACCGTGACTCATGTTGATGGCACCGTAGTTATAGGTCAGGAAGAGCAGCATGGCCGTGCCAGCGACGATGCCGAAGACCATCGCCACCAACATCGCCCAGCCCAGCTGCCGGCGGCTGCCGGCGATCTGCTCGCTCAGCTTCAGCCCGTTGGCGATATGGGGCATGGCGAAGTTGAAGATGTCCCCGGCCCAGATGCGGCAATACGTGAGCCCGAGAACTCCGCGCGCACCGTAGAAGCTCGTGCCGAGAGCCGACAGGGCAGCGTCAGTAGGCACGAGCGGTGTGTACAACATCGCCACCCCTCCTTCGACCACCACCCGCGTCAGCGCCAGAAAGACGACGAAGGCGAAGAACAGGAACACCAGCACACCGATCAGCGGAATGCCGGAGCGCTCGAGCCAAAAAGCGAGAACGATCAGGCTCGCGAGCAGGCTGAACACCGCCGTTCGGTACGACATCACCTCGTCGCGGTCGTCCACCTCGGGGGCGCCCCTGCCCACCTTGCGGAAGACGTTGCCCAGGTGCTCCCGCGCCACGAACAGGCCGCCAAGAACCAGCACGATCATCGCCCCCATACTCTGATGCACGACGCTCGGGGGGCCGTAGTTCCAGGCACTGAGCACCGGTTCGGCCGGATCGGCCAGCCCCATCACGTTCTGGACCGACTGCTGCAGGTGGGCGATCAGGGTGAATACCCAGAGACTGAAGGCCACCTCGAGCTTGATCAGAAAGAAGAGGGAGAGGGCGACGATGCTGAGCCACAGCAACAGGTTGACGTTGCCGGGCAGGGCGATGTAGCTGCGGCCGTCGAAGTGCTGGATGTAAGGGAAGTAAGCGTGCAGCGCCTGAAAGGTTCCAATCGCGAACGGAATCGCGAAACCGACCCACATAACCGGACGCCGGAAGAAGGGCTTGATCAGCGCCTCCTCCTCGTCATCCTCGATCATCGAGCCAGCCACCTGGATCAGCGGGTAGATGAAGCGCTCCCGCTCAGACCATTGCCGGCGCAGGATGATCATCATGCACAACATCGCCATGTGCAGCGCGACGAGCATCGGCAGCCAGTGCAGGAAGGGACCGAGCCAGACCTGCCAGAGCCCCGCGGCGCCATCCGGGTCGGTGGCTTCGTAGAAGGCCCGGAGCGAATCGATCTGGTAGGGCAGGATCCACTCCGGTATCAGCGGATGCAGCACCTCGATCCAGTCGTTCTCCGCCGAGGCGTGGTAGTAGGCTCCCGATAGCAGCGGCGCCCAGTAGAACGCGATCTTGATCCCCTGATTGCCCAGCGTCATCAGGATGAAGATGGTCACCAGCTCGCCGCGCCCTAGCGCCCACGTCCGCCTCGCCGCGCCCAGCGCGACGTTGGCGCCGCCGACGAGAACGAACAGGACGAAGTGAGAGAGTGGATTCGTGAAGAAGCCGCCGCCCGTGTTGGACCCCTGGACGTACATCGAGAGGTAGGTACCCACGAAGGGCACGAGAAATGACAGCAGCAGACCGAGCGCCAGCGCCCGGGCGGTCAGGAAGGAATGGCGGGAAGGTGCGTCAACCGGCGGCGGCGCGGTTGCGACGGCCGGGCGCTGTGTGGTTGTCCAGGCCAATCGCCGACACTAGCGTTGGGCGCGCGGTAACCAGCCGCCAGGGCGTGGCGCAGCGTGAATGGGATCGTCCACCGGGCTAGCTCGAGCGCACGGCTTGCCCGATGTTGCGCAGCTGCTCCTCCGTGAGCAAACCGTAGTTGTAGAGCGTCACGCCGCCGGCACCGGCCTGCCGCGCCTCGCCAAGCTGGGCGCTGATCGGTCCCACCGCGCGGAAGTCGCCCTCCGGTCGCAGGAAGACCGATCCCCCCGGTGCGATCTGGCTCTCCAGCTCGCGCAGCCGGGACGCCGCCGCCTCCCCATCCCGCAGCGAGTAACTCAACCGATCTATGTGGCGGTTCGTGCGCGGATCCAGATCGTCCCGCTGCGCCCGCACCGGATCGGCCAGGTCGGTCTGCAACCGCACCCCGGCCCCGCGGATAATGGACGCGGCTTCCAGCCAGAGCTCCGTCGTCTGCTCGCGGGCGATCTCCATGTAGCGCTGCAGCCGGCCATCGAATGCCTCTTCCAGCCAGGCCGCATCGACCGGCTCGTCGGAATCGTCGACACCGGCAGCCAGGTGCGGCCGCATCCACGCCGCCAGGTCCTGCCGCAACGCCTCCGCGTCGAGGCCGGCCTCCGTGGCGTAGGTCATCGCCGCCGGGTTGAAGTCGAGCCCCAGCAGGAACTGGCAGCGCGCCGCTATGTCGGCTCGCGACTTGCCCCGGAAGGAGAATGCCCGCCGCGCCAGCGACTCAACCCACACCGCCGCGGGTTCGAAGCGCTCGACAACCTCCCTGGTCAAAGCCAGAAAATAGCTCCTAACGTCCGGCGGTGCCGTGCTCACCGCCCCGATGTGAGGGGTACCGAACATGTCGTGACGCGCCAGCTCGGGGTAGGTCTGGGTCAGGTAGTCGTCGAAGACGTAGACCATCCAGGCAGAGAACAGCAGCCCCTTATTGCGGATCTCCTCGACGATGCGGTCAAAGTAGCCGTCGTCGGTGACCTCCCGACTGACGCGGGGACGGATCTTCGTGTCGGCGTAGCGGGATGAGTCAGGCCTGAAGTAGATTGCGCCGTTCTCGCCGAAGTAGATGGGATGGGTCGGGTGGTGCGGCAGGAAATAATCGGAACGGTGATAGCTCGGGGTCAGCATCACCTCGTCGCAGCCGGCCAGGTCGGCAATGCGCCCGAGGGAGACATCCAACCCTTCGTCGGCCACGTCCCACGGGTAGGTGTAGAGCGATACTACGAACGAATCGGATTTCACAACTCAACCCCTGATTAGGCGCTTGTGCCGGGCTTGGCTTCGGCCCCGCCAAGCGGTTTACCAGCCGAGGACCTGATCTGCTGGTCGTACTGCTCCGCCCCCATGGTCCCCTTCTTGTTGAGCAAGCGGCTCCTGGCCGGCACGATCTTCAGGCTGCGGTCCTCGATCGGAAACCGCACCGGCGCATGCTCTCGCCGATGCGATTCGCGGAGGCCGATCGCGATCTCGAGGACCTTGCGCATGTTGGCGCCACTGCAACGCGGCTCGATGCCCCGGTCCAGAGACTCGACGATCGACTGAATACCGCCGCGCTGTCGGGTGCCGCTCGGGTTGATCCAGTCCGCCGGATCACCGAACTCGGTGAAGAAATCGGTATCCTCCTCCATCTGCTTGTGGGCCTCCCCCCGCCACAGATGGCCGGTAGTCCAGTTGGAGTGGTAGACCCCCTTGCTGCAGACCACCTCGATACCTTCGAGCGGCGAGCGCTTGGTGTGGATGAAGGCGTCGACGCCGTTGGCGAAGCGCACCGCGCCCCCCATGCATTGGTCGTCATCGGACAACGGATCGCCGAGGCACCAGCCGGTCACCCAATCGACGTCGGCGTCACCAGCGAAGAGGCGCAGGACGCTCAATCCCTGGCACCCGCCACCGGATATCTCGTTGGTCGACTGGTAGAGGTTGATGCTGCAAAGCTCACCTAGCTCCCCGGACTCGATTAGCCGCTTGACCTTCCAGTGCTGCGGCATATTGCGGTAGGCGTCACCCGAGGCGAAGGCGATGCCGCGGGAATCGCAGGCTTCTACCATCGCGTCCGACTCCTCCAGGCTGCAGGCCATCGGCTTCTCGCAGTATATCGCCTTGACTCCGGCGGCAGCGCAGTCCAGCACCACCTTCGGGTTCGGCTGCACCGGCAGGATGGGCGCGGCGATGTCGATCTCCTCTTTGGCGAAGAGCTCGCCGTAGTCGCCGTAGCCGTTGACCTTGAAGCAATCCGTGAAGATCGCCAGGTTTTCGGGGTCCGGGTCCGCGGCGGCGACGAGCTCGGTGCGCGGATTGCCGGCGTAACCCCGGGCGTGTCCATGCCCCTTGCGGCCACAGCCGATCAGGGCAACGCGGTAGCTCTTCTCATCCTGTCCCATTCCTCTTCTCCTCCTCTTTCATAGATGCCGCCGGCCGCCCTCCGGGATGTGGCCCCGCTCAGCCGCTTGGCGGGGCCACCCGTTCCATGCTCATCCCCTCCGGCCTAACAAAGTCCCGGTAGCGGGTCTTGATCTCCAGTCCATTCAGGCTGCGGGCGAAACCGGCCTTGGCGTCGAACCGCCGGCACTCGATTTCGATGACGTTCTCCCCCGCCTGCAGGTCGTCGAGGTCCAGGCGGTAGCGAAACCAGTGCGCCGACATGCCCAGCGGGGCCTGCAGATGCATGCTCCCGGCCAGCTTCACCGGGATCGTGAGGGCGCGCTCGTCGTTGATCTCGGCCTCTTCCCACGGCAGCGGCCGGCCGTTGATGCGGAACTCGATCTCGTCTTCGATGCAGAAGAACGAGAACCGCAGGGTCAGGATCGGCTTGCGCATCTCGCCGTCCGCCTTCGCCCCAGCCAGGTCGTCGGCCACGCGTATCGTGACCCGGTGGGTCTGCCCTTCCTCGAGCTCTACCGGCACCTGCCGTTCCGGTGTCGTCGTCGGCTCATCGGCCACGCCCTCACGCGGCTGCAAGGTATACCGCTTCTCGTAGCGGCCGAACACCTCGGGGTGCCCCAGCTCCCGCAGGATCTGGTATTCCCGCTCGGCAAACGGCCAGGGGAAGTAGCCGTGGTACTGCCCGGCGAACCCCTGCTGCTGCAGCGTCATTCCCAGCGCCCGGTACATCTCGATGGACGGCAGGCCGACACGCTCGTCATAGATGCGGCGCGGCGGTCGGTAGTAGGCGGCCGCCCCGTTGGCGTTGGCCGCCTTCGGCATCCAGTCCGGCATCGGATCGGTCTGCACCAGCACCCGCTTGTCCTGCCCGACGACGTAGTCGAGACTGCCGTCGGCTATCCAGGCCTCGACGTCGAGCCCCATGTCCAGGTTCACCTCGCGGTCGAGGGCGACCCGCGCCATTATCGGTATTTCCCGGCCCTGCTGCTCTCCAACTTCGCGCGCCAGCTCCCGGACCTGGGCAACGAAACGGGTCATCACCGGCGTTTGCTCGGCGGTCTCGGAAGCCTTGAAGTAGGTGCTGTCGAACTGGTAGTCAAGCTCTATGCCGTCGGACTGATAATCCTCGAACACCTCCCGCAGGAGCGCCAGCTTGTACTCGCGCACCCTCTCGTCGGCGTAGTTGTAACACCATTCCGCCCGCCCCTCGTCGCCGCAGCAGACCGCGGCGCCGTGCTCCATCTTCAGCGAGCCGAACCGCTCGCCGCCCGGCCGGCTGCTGTCCTGCATCTTAAGGCTGGGAAAGACGCGCACCCCGACCTGCCGACCGCGCTCCACGACCTCCCGCAGCTGGTCGGTTCCCAACTCGGCCGCCGCCTCCACCATGCGCATGATGCGCCAGTCGATGAAGTTCTCCCACACCTCCTTTTGCTGCCCGACGACGCGGCCGACCTTGGTCTGGTGGAAAAACACATCGCTGTAGCCGAGCCCCAGCACCAGTAGATCGACACTGGTGCCGGCAACCTCATCCACCGGCCACTGCAGCATGTGGCGGCTCACCGGCGGCTCGACCCGCTTGCCGTGAAAGTGGTGGGCGTCGTTGTAGTAGATCAACCGGGGTCTGATCATGGTGGCACTCCCCTCATGCGGTGACGACAGCTCTAGTCGTAGACAACGCTAGAGAATTGCCCTTCTTTGTATAGAAGTCACTTGAGGACAAGGTGGGATCCTGAGCCGGAGTGTCAACTCGGAGAGGACCACGAGTCGCTCGCGAGTGGTAGGCCCGTCAACTGCTCATGGACATTGAAGCAATCCTCTTTGTGCTGCTGCTCGTCGGCGGTCTTCTGGCACTTCCCGTGGTCCGGCGCCGGAGCAAGTACCAGGTTCTGATAATCGGCGCGATTGGCGCGTGGACCGCCGTCAGCGCCTGGTCGTCCATCAACCCCCGAAACAGCTGGGTCAGCGAGCCACAGATTACCGGTCGCCCGATCCGATCCGCCGGGGACGATTTCGCCACTTCGAAGACCTGCAAGGCCTGTCATCCTCATAAGTACGCGACTTGGGACGCTTCATATCACCAGTCGATGACGCAGGTTGCGAGTCCCGCTACGATCCTCGGGCGCTTTCCTGCCGAGATCTCCTTCCGAGGACAGAGATATCGCTTCACGCGCCGTGGCGACGAATTCTGGGTAGACATTCCCGATCCCCAGGCGGACTGGTCGCGCGCCCGAAAAACGCCGCGCATCCAACGGCAGATCCTGATGGCCACCGGCTCGCATCACGAGCAGCTATACTGGTACCCCAGCGGGCAAAGCCGCAAGTTGGTCCTCATGCCTTTCGCCTGGCATATCGGCGAAGAGAAATGGGTCCCGCGTGATTCTGTGTTTCTCATGCCTGCGGATCAGATGCAGAGTCATTTCGTGGGGCAATGGAACAAGACCTGCATCAAATGCCACAGCACCCAGGGAAATCCGGGTGTGGACACGTCCACCCTGCCAAGGATGGACATGAATACCCACGCCGTCGAGTTCGGCATTGCCTGCGAATCTTGTCACGGGCCCGCCGCGGATCACGTGGCTCTCAACGGCGATCCGTTGCGGCGTTACCAGTACCACTTCGACGGCAAGCCGGACGAGAGCATCGTCAATCCGCGGCGTCTGTCACATCGTCGCGCGTCGCAGGTCTGCGGCCAGTGCCATGGCGTTACCGTGGTCAAGGATCTGGACGCGGTCGTCGATTGGTGGGTCCAGGGCTACCAGTATCGTCCGGGCGACGACTTCGAACAGTCGGATCGGTACTTCGTTCGGTACAACCAGGATCTGGACACGCCCGGAATTCAGCTGCTGTTCAAACGCTTCCCCAATTTCATGCAGGACACGTTCTGGCCCGACGGCATGGTCCGCGTCAGCGGCCGGGAATACAACGGCATGCTCGACACGCCATGTTTCACGCGCGGCGAGATGTCCTGCCTGTCCTGCCATACTATGCACAAGGCTTCCGACGATGGTCGATCGCTTGATGAATGGGCCGAAGATCAGCTCAAGCCCGGGATGCGTGGCCAGGAGGCCTGCCTGCAATGCCATGAGGAATTTCGCGCCAAGATCGAGCAACACACGCACCATGCTCCGGAGTCCAGTGGCAGCAACTGTTACAACTGCCACATGCCGAACACGGCGTACGGACTGCTCAAGGCCACGCGCAGCCACATGCTCGACAGCCCCTCCGTCCAGGTCAGACTGGACACCGGCCGGCCGAATGCATGCAACCAGTGCCACCTCGACAAGACCCTGGCCTGGACTGCAGAGTATCTCGAGCGCTGGTACGAGGTACCGCAGCCCGAGCTCTATGCGGATGAGCGGTCCATCGCCTCGTCAGCGCTGCTGGCCTTGAGCGGTGACGCCGGCCAGCGAGCGCTAATCGCCTGGAGCATGGGCTGGGAACCGGCTCTCGAGGCCTCAGGCACGAGCTGGCAGGTGCCCTTCCTGACGCAACTGCTGACCGATCCCTACGACGCGGTGCGCTTCGTTGCTTATCAAGCGCTGCGGGCGCATCCCGGACTTCACGGATTCGAGTTCGATCACGTTGCTCCGCCACAGACCCTCCTCCGCTTTGCACGACAGGCGTACGGCAGCTGGCGGGCGCACCGCGATTCGGAGATGAAAACGGGAGAGCACCTCCTCATTAACGAAGACGGATCGCTCCGGCAGGAGACCTTCTCCCGGCTTCTCGGGCAGCGAGACGATCGGCGCGTCACCTACCAGGAGTAACATGCGACCGACTGATGACACAGAGGCAAAGGGATCGGCCGCACCGGCCGCTGAGTCCGGCAAATCGACCTGTATGCGCAGGCACATGCGTTTCGGCTGGTGGTCGCTGCTTGCGTTTCTCAGTTTCGGCATCGTGCTCGAGGTCATGCACGGCCTCAAGATTGGCTGGTACCTCGACGTGGACAACGCGACACGGCGGCTGATGTGGACTTTGGCGCACGCCCACGGTACGCTGCTCGCGCTGGTCCACATCGGTTTCGCGCTGACAGTCCACACCTTTCCCGGTCCCGACGATCAACAGTGGCGGCGCACCGCCTCCCCTTGCCTGATCGGCGCAAGCATCCTGTTGCCTGGCGGGTTCTTTCTCGGCGGCGTTTTTATCTACGGGGGAGACCCTGGCATTGGCATCCTGCTTCTGCCGATCGGCGCACTGCTTCTGCTGGTGGCCGTCTTCGTCACCGCGCGTAACGCGGCTGGACGCGACTGCTCGCCCTGACTCGTCTGCTGTGCCGGCGGGGTGGCGGCAGCCCGTTGACATGCTGGCGTTAAAATTACTTCTTGTTCGCCGTTTGAGGGCGCCTCTGATGCCCGGGATCCGCACCGAACTGAATAGTCTGGAGAGCTACCGTTCATGCCACCTTTCTGCCTGAAGTGCCGCACGCTCACCGGTAATCTTACTGCGCTGGTCGTGGCACCCCTCCTTTTCCTCGTCAGCTGTGGTCCCGATGATCCGGTTCTCGCCAGGATTGGCGACTCCGAGATCACGGAGACCGATCTGGATGAGTTCGTCGATCGGCTGCCCGAGCGCATGCACAGCACCAGGCAGGGTGCCAAAGCCGATCGCGAGCATCTCAACTCCATGCTCGACCGGGAGTTTCTCCTCCTCGAAGCCGCGGCTCGCGGCCTCGACACCGCCGCGGCCGTCACTCGCGAGCTGGATGAGGAAGAACAGGAGCGACTTTCACAGCGCTACAGGCGGGAGGTAATCGCCCCCAGGGTCCAGGTCGGTCCCGAGGACATGGAACGCGGGTTCCGCGACTTGGGCTTCGACCGGGTGCGGCTGCTCAGTCGCTTCTTGGTTATGGGCGGCGTGCGAGACGCCCGGGCTGTGCTCAAACAGCTAGAAGCCGGCGCGGACTTCGCCGACCTGGCACGGGAATATGCCGCCAACGATCCCAGCGCCGACGAGACCGGGAAAATCGGGTGGGTCGGATTGACCGGGCTCCGACCTTTCCTGGTTCAGCAGCCTGAGTTCCTGTCTCTCGCGATCGGGCAACCGAGGCTCTATCGCCTGTCCCCCGGGATATGGCAGATCGTTCGGTTCGAGGCAGACCGAGAGGCCAAGATCGAGACCTATGCGGCCGAAATTCGCCAGCTGGTCATGATGGAGCAGATGTGGCGACGTACCCAGGAGGAGATCGAGATTCTCAGACAGACCTACGGTACCCGTTACCATCCAGAGGCCGTCCAGGCCCTGATCCGGCGGGTCGTGGAACGCCGGCGCGAGCTAGAGCAGGAAGAGGCGCGACAACCCCTGTATACATTCGCTGATGGAGACGCGATTACGGCCGGTGAGTTCCTGACCCGGATTCGCAGACTTAAGGGAAGCGCCGCAGTGACCGATAGCGCCCTGATCGTCGACAAGCTGGCCGAGAAGGAGGTCCTCCATCCTTATCTGTTTGTCAAGGAAGCACATAGGCGCGGCTGGCACCAGGAAAGTGACTTCGTCGCCTGGCGGGATCACCTCTTCGCTGGTCTCATGCTTGATGAACTGATGCGGTCCGAGGTGGAGGAGGCCCCGGGGCCGACTGAAGAGGAGTTGCGGGCCTACTACGACGACCACCAGGAAGAGTTCCGCGTCGGCACGACGGTCAGTATCGAAGAGGTTCACGTCAAAGACGAGGCTACTGCGCGCCAGCTTCGGGATGATATTTTGTCAGGAGTTAGCTTCGCCGAAATCCTGCAACGCCCCGGAGTAGCATCCTACGGCAAGTACAAGAAGGGCGGCACGATGTCCGTGCAATCCCACCTCACCGAGCACTTTCCGGAGTTGGCCGAGTCCGCGCTCGCCGCGCCGGCGGGCGAGGTGGTCGGGCCGATTCATCTGAAGGAATCTGAACGCTACAGTGTCCTCCGCGTCATCGAGCGGCAGGAGAGCGGCATTCACCCTTTTGATGAGGCCCGAAAGGCAGTCGGGCACGCACTGCGTGTCGCCCAGCGTGATGAGCTGCTCTCGGCCCTCTTTGAGTCGGTACGGGCGAAATACGAGAACCGCGTCGTCGTCTTCGATGATCGCCTGGAACAGCGGCACATCGCTCAGTAACTGAGGCGTCCGGCTTCGTGGCTGGACGTTGCCTTTTCGCACTGGAGCCTGTTGATGAACCTACAGGGCAAGTTAGTCAGTGGCCTCTGTTTCCTAGGTCTGCTTGGCATCGATTCGATGCCGGCGTCAGGGGTGGACTACGGCTCGCGCATGGGCCTGCGCCAGGGAGACGAATACAGCTACGCCCCCCAGGGGCCGGGCGTCATGCTGGATGCGGTGGATCCGGCGGTGCGCAAGTGGTACCTGCCACAGGAGCTCTACGAGGACTATCGCTGGCGCCAGTGGGAGTACACAAACTACGCGCGGGATCACTACCAGCGTTACGTCGACTCGTCGCTGGAGGGCGATTACTTCTATGACATCTACGGCAACTTTCTCACGCGTGGCTGGCTGATCTTCAGCAATTCACAGACGACACCCGGGCAGTTCGGCAACTCGCTGCTGAAATCCACCCGTTTCAGGGACTGGTTTTCCGGCCTGGTTGTGACTCAGGACCGCAAGGGGCAGTACCTCTTTTCCCTCACTATCAGCAATCAGTTGCGCACGACGCTGACGCCCATGGTCTTCTCCAAGCCGCGTTTCGACGGCCTCCAGTTCGACCTGGCAACCGACCGCGTCGCCGCCACGCTGTTGTATTCCCGGATCAGCAGCCCTGGTGGCACCAACACCGCGGGCCGTGAGTTCCTGAGTACTAACAACACTACTTTGCTCGGCGGGCGGTTGACCACGCAGGTAGGCGACTACGTCAAGCTGGGCGTTCACGCCGTCAACGCCCACCAGTCGAATACGCTATCCGACAAGACCAGCTGGAACCCGTTTGCCGGCAAGTTGACGGTGGCACAGAACCAGCCCATCGGTTTCATCGAGCTCGTGCTGCGCGACGATTCTCCCGAAGACGAGGAAGGGGGCACGGCCTACTTCCCGGCTGGTTCCGATGTCTTCATCACCTACCAGGATGGCACGCAGGAGCGAGGCAAGGAAATCGGTTTCCAGCCGGTCGTCGAGGGCGGGTTCGTGAAGCCGGGATTCATCGCCGCCGACGGGCTCGAAGAGATCCGGCTCGTATACGACTTCGACAGTCCCGACTTTCTCGACAATGCAGGAATGACGGCCGATACGACCTTCACCAAGGATTCTATCGTCGAGGTCGAGTTCCGGCTGCAGGTGGGTAACGATTACCAGATCTGGGTGACCTCCGATCAGCAGACCGACTTCGACGGCCAACCCGTGCTGTTGCTGGTTGCTCAGGCTGAAGGCAATGTCCGCGATCTCACCAACCTGCGGACGGTGCAGTTCGAGTACGGATTGCCCACGGCAACCCACGTCACCGGCGCCAGCCTCGAGATTCGCGCGCCCTTCGGGTTCGATCTCTACGGTGAGTACGATCTGAGCTGGAGTTATCGGAAATACCCCAACCAGTCTGAGGAAACTCACCGCTCCGCCTCCGGTATTCAGGGAGCGGAGAGCGCGCCGGCCTGGATGGTGAACGTCTCGCAGACGCGCGCCCCCTGGTTCTTCTACGGCGAAGCCTACAGCATGGACCCCTTCTACAACACGCGCACGTTTGTGACCAGCCCCGTCGGCCAAATCGACTACGCCGACACCCGCCTCAGCGCGTGGGAAATGGTGGAGGACAACGACGACTTCGACCGCATCCCCGACTCGGTGCGGATGGACTGGACCGCAGGCGACCCCGAGGTCTACCCGGGTTGGGACAGCAACAACGACTTCGTACCCGACTTCAACCAGAACGACAACAAGGTGCGCGGCAATTCCATACCCGATTACGAGGAGCCTTTCCTGCGCTTCGGCGTAGACCGGCCCGAGTTCCTGTTCGGGGTGGACATGAACCACAACTTCTGGATCGACCAGTACGAAAACGACGAGGCTCCGGACTTCCCGTACCGCAGGGACCACGAAGGGTTCAACCTCTACGCCGGTGTGGACTTGATCCCCGAGGTGAAGCTAACGGCCGGCATCCTGCGCGAGGAAATGATCTCGAAGGACAAGCAGAATCACAGCAACTACGCTATTCTGACCGTCGATGCGGATACACCTGCCTACGGTCATCTGCGATCGTTCTGGATGACCCAGTGGGTCGAGGACGACATACCCAATGCACTGCTGCAGTGGGCCCCCGACAACACCCTGCGCGGCGGCGAACTCCTGAGAATAGAGGATCCGTTGCTGGCACAGGACACCTGGATCAACCAGCTGTTCATCGGGCACTCCCTGCGCTCGGGGCCCTGGCTGGCGGTCAACAAACTGAGCCACGTCCTCTACGATCAGCGAATGTCCAAGGTGCGCCGGCAGGAGCTGGGGCTCTCAGGCACCGACTACTTCTTCGGGGTAGTGAATAAGGCGAGTTACCGCCATTTCACCGGGCCCTTCCTTCTGGAACCACGGTGGAAGAGCGAGTACACCAAGCAGACCCGCGGCCTGTTCAGCCCCGGCAACCGATCGCGCCTCACCGAGACGGTGTCCATCCTGGCCCAGACGAAGGTCTTGACCTCTTCCAAGGTCCAGACCGGTGTCGAATACGTCTACCTGAACGACCTGGAGGACGACCAGCAGGATTTCGACGCCTTGACCGTGGCGCTGCAGCTTACCACCGATTCCGATTATCTGGGATATCACATGCGCTCGCTGCTGGGCGCCTCCGTCGAACACCGCGACTTCAAGGAGCGCAAGTCGCGGACCACGAACCAATTCTTCGTCACGATCTACGCCGGTCTGGAGTAGTCTCGTATGGGCGCGGAACACGGCTGGAATAGAGCTGCCGGTCAGGCGTCGGCGATCTTTGCGCTGGGTCTGTCGGCTCGGTGGATCTATGTCCGGCAGGCCGGTGATCAACCACTGTGGGATATACCGGTCGGGACCGCCATCACCTTCGTCGAGCGCGCCGGCAGCGGCGTGAGCGAATTCGTTTCTCCGTACGATGCCCTGCTCACCGTCGCGGCAGGCCTCGCCGGCTCGACGGGTATGGCTGCCACCGACTTCGCTCTGGTCAGGGGCATTCAGGTAGTGCTGGGCGCCTGCAACTGCGTCCTCGTCTGGTCGTTGGCACAGCGTGCTTTCTCGTCCAGAGTGGCTGTCGCCGCAGGCCTTGCCGCCGCGCTCTATGGTCCATCGATCTACTTTTCCGGCGAACTCCGACCCACCGTGCTGAGTACCAGCCTGGTGCTCCTCAGCCTGATCGCATTGTCGCGTGCCCTGGTCTCCGAATCCCGGTCCTTCTTCCTTTCCGGCCTACTGCTGGGGCTGACCCTGCTGGCCCAGTGGTCGTTGTCGCTATTCGCTCTGGCCACCGTCGTCTGGATGCTGATCCGGAAAGACCATGGAGCGGCCGGGCGCCTGGCCGTAGGGATTGGCGCGGTCCTGTTGTCCGCCCTCCTGTGGTCGTCCTGGAAGCCGGACGCGATAGAGCCCGGGCTGGCGGAAGGGTTTCACCGCCTCTACTACCTCTGGCACGGAAGCGAGTTCCTGACCGAGCTGGATCCCTATTTTGCGCGCCAGCACTCCAGTCTGTTGGCGGCTTTGCTTTGGGATGCCGGCCTGGCCTTTCCTTCTGGAGTGATCGCGCCGCTGGCGCTGGTGGCGATCGGCTTGCGCCTCGGCACGGAGCGCAATCCGATGGAGAGCGGCTTGCTGCTGTTCTGTCTCTGTTTCGCGGCTCAGGCACTGCTCTTTCCTACTGTCGACATGGCTGCGCGTGCGACAGCAGTGCCGGTGTTGCTGATCTTTGCCGCCGGCGGTGTGGCTACTCTGTTCAGCATGTCGCAACGACGAGCGCAGGCTGCCGTCGCCGCCGGTTTCGTCCTGGCGGCGGGCCTCAATATGGGTGGGACGGGCGATACCGGCCACGCCCGCCAGCACCACTGGCTGGGCTACGCCTTCGGGCAGGTGGGTGCGCGGGCCAATGCGGTGCGGGAGTATGAGGCCGCCATTGCCCTGAATCCAGAGAGCATGGACACGTACCACGCGCTGGCAGAGCAGTACCTGGCCCAGGGCGACAACCTGCGGGCCGGCGGCCTCTACGAAAGCCTGCTCCAACGCTGGCCCGATCAGGTCGAGGCCCGTCTGGCCCTTGCCGAGCAGTACATGGTGGCGGGTCGAGCCCCCGAAGCGGTACAGCAATACCGCCGGCTGATCCCCGCAGCAACCGATTCCACGACCGCCCATCTCCTCTTTCTGCTGGGCAAAGCATTGGAGGGCAGCGGCGATTTCGATGAGGGTATCAGGGCGTATCGCCGCGCACTTGAACTCGAGCCGGCGAACAGTGAGGTGCGCTCCAAACTCGCCGTGCTGTACACGGTGACGAACCAGCTCCCCCTAGCGGCCGACGCCTACCGCGCCCTTGTCGAGGAAGGACGGTTGGCCGAGTTCGGTCCCCCGCTGGCCGCGGTGCTGATCGGCAGTCAGCGGAATCGGGAGGCCGAAGAAATCCTCGAGCAGGTCCTGCAGGTGGCCCCCGAATCGACGACGGCTCTGGCGTTGCGGGGCAAACAGCTTTTCGCACAGGAGCACCACTCCGAGGCAGCCGCGCTCTTCGAGCGTCTGCGCTCCTTGTCGCCAGAAGACCACCGCGTCTACTACTTCCTAACGGAGATCTACGAGCAGCTGGGAGAGCGCGCCAGGGCCGAAGACGCCTACGCACTCTACGTCCGCTACTGGCGCCAGACAGAACTCGAAGGCGTTCAGGAGCACATGCAGTCGGTGACCAGTGCGATCACGGAGAAGTTCAAAGCCGCCATGGAGACCAGGTAGTGCGGATGCGGACCTCTATTCTGCTCGTGATCAGCTGTCTGGCGCTTACCGCTTCCGAAGCCGAGGAACTCCGGTTCGGCCAGGAGGGCAACATCACCTGGGAGGGCGAGGTCTCCGGGTTGGACAACGTGTCGACCTCCGAGCCGGAATACCGCCCCTCCCTCGACCCGAACACCACCCTGATCGGCATCGCCCCCGGTGAACGGATAGAGCTGGACCACCCCGAATATCCCGGAGCCATGCTGGCGAAACAGTTGGGCGAAGGTGAAAACCTGTCGGCGACCCTGGCCGCCGAGATCGGCAGCGTCAGCACCCCGACGGCGCCGGACATCAACAAGGACGTGTTGACCAGGCTCTTGGACGGCCTGCTCTCGAGCAAGCCGACGGGTGAGGCCTTCGAGCGCAAGGGAAACATTATAAACGGCACCTTCGTGGACGTGGACCTGGGAGTTATCGTCGGCGTCAATCGGGTGAGTTTCTTTCCGCGTAACACCGTTTTCCCCAGCCCGACTACACCGTTCCAGAACGACTTTCTCAGGAACTTCGAGCTGCGGGTCCACGACGGCCTACAGTTGAACGAGGCCGGGTTACCGTCGCTGGGGACCTGGGAGACGTTCCTGAATGTCCGTAACAACAGCGAGGCCGTGATCGTCCTGGACATCGATCCACCCCGCTATCTGCGCTTCTTTCGACTGGTCGCCACATCGTCGATACCTTACGAGATAGAGAAGCTCCAGATATTCGGTGAAGGCTTCTTCCCCAACGCGCAGTATCTCTCGCCCATCGTCGATCTGGATACCCCCAGCAACTGGGGCCAGATTCGCCTACGGAGGGTCATCCAGGAGAAAGCGGCGTTGACGGATCTCCGCGTCCGCACCCGGACCGGCAGCGATGACACCCCTTTCATCTACCATCGCAGAGAGGTGGGCAACCCCAACGCCGAGGATATTCCCTTCTCGGAGCAGGATCCGGACGAACCGCTCTCGCGCAGAGACTTCCTCCGGCTTCCCGTCAAGGGTGATGCGCCTGGCTCGATGGAACGCGGGTCCATACGGGAGGATCTGGACAACTGGAGTCCATGGTCACCCCCATACTCGATCGCCGACATCGCCGGCCCGGCGGGCGCCCGCAACACCTCGCCGGCGCCCCGGACCTACATCCAGTTCCGCGTCGATTTCGTGAGTGCGGAATTGCTCTCCAGCAACGTTCTCAACAGTGTGGCCTTCGAATTCACCAGGCCGGCGCTCGCGGACGTCCTCGTTGCCGAGGTGTTCCCGCGGCAGGTGGAGGCGGCTCGGGACATCTCTTTTGTGTACGCGGTCAGAGCCGACATGGCCCGCAGCGAGCTTCAGGGCTTCAACAGTTTCGAGCTGTCCACGCCCGGGCGGGTCGAACGAGTCGAGCGGCTCGAGATCCTCGGTGCCGATGGCAAGATTGTCCACGCCCACTCCTTCGCGGTGCAGGATGGGGTGACCGACGAATTGACCGCCGCCGGCGACTCGGTGGCCATCACTTCCATCACCGATGAGGGCTTTGCCGTCCACTTCCCCCAGATCGAAACGGGCGGCACCCTTCTCAAGATTCACTTCGTCAACCGGATCTTCGCCTACAGCACCGACTTCGCCGGACGAGCCTTTGTCCAGGGAACCGACGCCTTCCAGTGGGTGCAAGCGGGCGACGCCGCTGTCCTGGGGGAGAGCGATGCAACCTTCGAATCGGGTATCACGGTTCTGAGCTCGGACGTAACCCGCACCGGGCTGATCGGGACCGTCGCCTTCGAATCGCCGGTCCTCACACCCAACGGCGACGGCACAAACGACCTCCTGGGGCTGAGTTTCGAGGTGCTGACGGTCGTGGGCGAAGCCAACATTCGGACGCAGCTATTCGATCTCGGTGGCCGGTACCTGGCCACTCTCTTCGAACATCAGGGTGGGAACGGGAGCTACACCAGCGCCGATTTCCCCGATCTCGAATGGGACGGCAGAGACGGCCGGGGTAACCTGCTGCCTCCCGGCATCTACCTCCTGCGACTCGAGGTAGAAGGCGATGCGCGTTCGAGCGCGACTACGCGCGCGGTAGCGATTGCTTACTAGAATGGGAAAATTCGTGAACAGCCGCTTCACACTGATACGGATCCTGGTGGCAGGGTCTACGCTCTGGTTCGGGGCGGTCGAGAGCCAGGTCGACTACGGTGGCCGCCTGGGCAACGTGCAGGGAGGAATACGTAGCTTCGAGCCCGGGGGACCAATGCCCCTGATGGAAGCCGTCGATCCGGCCGTACGCAAATGGTACGTGCCGCAGGAGGCGTACTCGCAGTCGAGCAGGTGGCAATGGCAGACCATAAACTACGCCCGTGACCCGTACCAGCGTTACGTCGACACCGACCTTGAGGGCGACTTCTTCTACGACCAGTTCGGCAACCTGCTTACCCAGGGATGGTTGCTCTACAACACCAGCCAGACCTCCCCCCTTGAAGAAGGACACCTCACCTTCGAGTCCAGTCGACTCAACGAGTGGTTCTCCCGCGTCGCCGTCTCCTCGGACAGCAAGGGTGAGTACCGCTACGCACTGACCGTCGGCCGCGATTTGCGCACCACGCTGACCCCGATGGTCTTTTCGAAACCGCGGTTCAACGGTGTGCAGCTCGATTTTCTCACCGACAAGTACAAAGGCACCCTGCTCTACTCACAGGGCGCCATCGGCGGTGGCTCCAACCTCCGTCCCCGCTCCGACGTCACGACGATCATGGGGGGCCGGTTTGTAGTGCAGGTGGGCGATTTTGTGGAACTGGGAGTGCACATGGCAAATGCCCACCAGTCCAACAGTCTGAACGACCAGTTGACGGACAACCTGATATCCGGCTCGCTGCCCGAATCGATGAACGCCCAGGTCAGTGTCATCGATATCGTCCTGCGCGATGATTCCCCCGAAGACGGGACGGGTGGTGCCGCCTATTTCCCTGCCGGATCCGACATCGTCATCACCTACCTCGACGGCAGCCGGGATGTCGGCAAGGATATCCGCTTCGCGCCCATCGTCCGGGGAGGAGTGCAGGGTCAGGGTTTCCTCACCGCCAATGGCGATGAGGAAATCCGCCTGACCTACGATTTTACCGAGCCGACTTTCGTGTCCCGGGCGCGGGCCGACCGCAGCGAAATCGTCAAAGTCGATTTCCGCATGACCCTGGCCAACGACTACCAGATCTGGATGACATCCGATCGCCACGCCGAGTGCAGTCCGAATTCCCGGGATCCTGGCTGTGCCGGGCGCTCCAGCGAACCCGTGCTGCTGCTGGTCGATCGGGCAGAGGGCAACGTCAAAGACGGTTCCAACGTGCGCCTGGTCGAGTTCGAATACGGTCTGCCGACGGCCACTCAGATACTCGGCAGCAGCCTGAAGGTGAGCAATGTGTGGGGCATCGACCTCTACGGCGAATACGATCTTTCGTGGAGCTATCGGAAGTACCCCAACCCGTTGGCCGAGACGCACAAGGTCTCGTCCGGTGTCCGCGGCAAGCGCGCCAAGCCGGCTTGGATGTTGAACCTGAGCAAGAAGGCGCATCCGTTCTTCTTCTTCGGCGAGGCCTACAGCGTCGACCCCCTGTACAATACCCAGACTTACATCACCAGCGCGGACGGGTCCATGGATTACGGCGACGACCGCCTCAAATACGAGCTGGTGGACGACAACGACGATCAGGACCGGCTCCCCGATCTCTTTCGCTTCGACACCGCAGCTCAGGGTGCCGGCGCGAGTGCGCTGGCGAACGAGGTGGGAGCCGTCGACGTCCGTACCTTCCCGGGGTGGGATCGCAACAACGATTTCATCCCCGACTACAACCAGAACGACAACCGCGCCCAGCCCAACACGATTCCCGATTACGAAGAGCCCTTTCTGCGCTTCGGCTCGGATCGTCCCGAGTTCGTCTTCGGCGTCGACATGAACCACAACTACTGGATCGATTACTTCGAGAATGACGACGAACCCGATTATCCCTACCGCAGAGACCACCGGGGCTTCAACCTCTTCGCCGGCGCGCATCTGACCGCAGACCTCAACGTCAAGGTTGGCGCACTGCGAGAAGAGTCGATCGCCTCGGACCGGCGCAGCCATAGCGATTACCTGGTAATGGAATACCATCGCACCTCGCCGCGATGGGGGCGCCTGCGCCTGTTCGAGATGCTGGAGTCGGTCCACGACAACATCGAAAACCCCCTGTTGCAGTGGGCGCCGGACAATTCTCTCGATGGCGGTCGCGTCACCCCGCTGGCCGATCCACTAATGGCCCGGAACACCTGGATTCACCGCTCTTTCGTTGGCCACCACTGGCAGTTGGGCTCCTTTTTCATGCAGAACAAGCTCAGCCACTTCCACTTTACCCAGCGCGCCAACAAGCAGGAGCGACAGCGCCTGGGCCTGGACAAATCCGATTTCTTTTTCGGTCTGATCAACAAGGCCGCCTACAGCTATCGTCTGGGACCGCTGGAACTTTTGCCCCGTTGGAAGAGTGAGTACATCAACCAGAGCCGCGATCTGTTCAGCGCCACCGAGCGCACCACCTTAACGGAGACGTTCTCCGGCCTGGTGGTGCTGCCGTTGCTGAAAGCGACGACCCTGCAAGGGGGGATCGAGTACCTCGTGTCTTGGGACCTTGACGGCCGGGCAGCCGATTTCAACTCCCGGTCTACCGGCCTGCAGATCACCAGTTCCTCCGGCTACCAGGGGTACGTGATGTGGCTCGTGACGGGGCTTGCGGTAGAGCGCACCGACCCGCGCGGGGAGGATCCTTTCACCCAGGTGCAGTCCTTCATAAGCATATACGCCGGACTTGAGCAAAAGGCTAGCCCGTGAGGTCAGGAGGCGACGCGTGAGTCAACGAATCGAACGCATCATCGACCGGGCGGGCTATCAGCGGATCGCACTTCTCGTCCGCATTTCGTGGAGCCCCGTGTTGTCCATCCGCGCTGCGTGCGTAGTTGTCCTGCTTGCTATGGCGGGCCCGCTCTGGGCCCAGGGCTACCGCCTGACCCCCTCCAGAAATCCCGATCAGGTTGTCGTCGACCGGTTGCGGCACTGGGAGGCATGGACCATGCCCTCCCATCTCGTCGAGATCGAACGGGACGGCACGGTTAGCGCACGGAATTTTCGCGGTGTCTACGAGCTGCTGTCCGACAAGACCTTCGGGCGTCCGGTGACCCTCACCTCTGCCGAGTCGCGAATAAGCAACATAGACAGCACCCTGAAGCGAGATCTGGATGGCAACTCGATAAGAGACCCCAACACCGAAAAGCTCATTTACGAGCATGTGGTCAGGCCCGGCGTGAGCCGCGCCGGCAGCAACTCCCATCTGGCGCAGAACATCGTCGACGGCTCGGACAGCACATATTGGGAACCCAACTTCCAGGACCCGCTCGAGGACTGGTGGATCGAGGTGGACCTGGGCCGGCCCGTACCGCTGCAGCGACTGCTACTGCACTTCGTGCCGGAGAAAAAGGGGGATCCCTTCTACCGCTACATCCTCATCTTTGGACCGGGGCAGCGGAACCACGGGCCCGATCCGTCCGATCGCGACTCCGAGATCTTCATTCCGTTCGAGGGAGTGAACACCGACCAGCGGACGTTCGTGTTCGATGCCGAATTGCTTCATCCCGACTTGCCTCCGGACCCCCGGGCATCGAGCAAGCTCCTGTCCTCTGGCGATGCCTATAAGGCTAATAGCGACTGGTCGGGGGTTTCCACCCCAAGCCCGGAGTGGAACGGCAAGCTCGTCGAGACGATCCGCATAGTTGTCACCGATACCCGCGCCGGCCGGGCAGAGGAGATCAGCGAGCAACAGTGGAACGACCTGCCGCGGTCCGAGCGCGGCGACGTCGTGTATTTCCTGAAGGATGGTGACTTCCAGGAGCCAGTAGACAAGGAAACCTACTTCAACCTTGCCGAGACCCGACGGGGCGAGGCGATCCACTACCGCCGCGAGTTACCCCGCCTGGGCGACGTGGAGGCCTGGGGGCAGGGCGACGACATAGGTCCGGGCATCCTCGATGGCGGGGTGTTGACCCAGACCACGACAACCGGCGATCCCGCAGCCATGTTCGACGGCGTATACCAGAATTACAACAAGTTCGAAAACTACGTACAGGCCAGACCGGATCGGAATATCATCACCGTCGACATCGGTGGCACAGTGTGGTTGAACGAGGTCCGGATGGTCACGCAAGTCCCGCCGCGGGGTTACCTGATGCGCAGTTCGGCGGGCGCCACGGACGCCCAGGGCAATCTGCAGTGGGAGCGACTCTCCTCTGTAGAACGCGAAGCCAATGATGAGAACGGCCTTTTTCGCCTGCTGACCGATGTGCTGGAACCGACCCGACGCGTCCGCTTTCTCGACCTGGTCACATTCGCGACCGGAAAGTACACCGATGGAACTCGGTTACCCAGGATTCGGGTCATGTGGCTCTTCTCCAATGGGCCGCCCGCTGAAGTGGTCCTGGAATCGGACCTGATCAGCCTGCCCGGCCTGTTCTCCCTGGGCGCCGTCCGCTGGGACATCGAGGAGCCCCCGGGCTCCTCCGTGGAGATTCGCACCCGTACCGGAGACCAACTGCTCGAGCGCATCCGCTACTGCGACCTGATCGGCAACTGCGACTACACGAAAGCCAAGCACAAGCGGCTCTCCTTTACCACCAAAGGTCCGATCGACACTTCGCAGGTCGTGGGGCCCGGATGGAGCCCCTGGAGCCGGAAATACCAACACTCTGGCGATCTGGCGACCTCGCCCGGCCTGCGCCGTTTCATGCAAATCCAGGTGCGTCTGATCAACCACGACCGCACGGCCGTGCCCGCTATCAAAAGAATAAGCGTCGATCTGCGGAAACCTCTGGCCCAGCAACTGGCCGCCGAGGTCTGGCCAGCCCAGGCGACGGCAGGCCGCCTGGACACCTTCGAGGTGTTCGTGCAGCCGAGTTTTCTGGTGCAGCCCTTCGACAGCAGCAGTCCCGGCTTCGACGAGGTCATTCTCAGGGCCAGTCCAGCAATCGATCTGGACCTGGTCGACGTGGCGTTGGGCACCGAGGAGGAATTGTCGGGTGATCAGCCCGTTCGACTTTTCGACCGTAGAGCCGTCGACAGTGCGGGCGACGCCGTGCTGCTGGACGCCGGCGGCGACACGCTCCGCATCATGAGCCGGCGGGATTCCCCGGCGAGTCGACTGGACTCGATCTGGCTGCGCCTGCCCGAACCGTTGGTGAGCGAACCCGCGGCGCTCCTGCCGCGCACCTACTTCCGCCTCCTCGAACCCGGCGACGAAGTGCCTTCGGGGCTGGACGGCAAGCTGCTGACCTCACACAGCTATGACCGACTGCCCATCGATACCAAGGGGGCGGTCCGCTACTTCCAGAAGGATGGCGACGCGGTGAGTGAAGTGGACGACGACGTCTACCAGGGTTTGCCAGAGGAGGAGCAGGGGCCGGTACGTTATTTCCGGATCGTGACCGGCCTCGGAGAACAGACCGTCTTCACCTCCCTCGGAGACAGCCTCGACGGCAACGCCCATAATCGGCTAGTCAACGCCAAGGGGTGGGTGGTGGGCCAGGGACGGCTCCTGCGACTGCGCTTCGCTTCCACCATCTACCTGCCCAGCACCGAGCTGGAGTTGGCGGTACGCAACACCGCCGAGAACGCTCCCTGGCAACCCGCCGTCGGGCAGGATGTGACGAGCCTAAGCCCGGCAATTTCCCTGGACGTCCAGGCCAAGCAGATCGACAACACCATCGACGATGTCACCATCGCACCCAATCCCTTCACGCCCAACATGGACGCGGTCAACGACGTTGCCCACATCAACTTCACGTTGCTCAAGGTCGCCGTCCCTCGCCCGGTGGTGGCCCAGATCTATTCGCTCGAAGGCAATCCCATCCGCCGGCTGGAACAGCAGTTTGCCGGTGGCGCGCAGGTCATGACCTGGAACGGTCGCGATGAGGCAGGTGAAGTGGTGGCACCCGGCCTCTATCTGTGCCGGATCGGCGTGTCCGCGGATACCGAGTCGGGGCGACAGAAGCAGGTTCACCTGATCGCCGTGGCCTACTGAGGGTATTGTGATGAACCGCATGGCGACCCGCATCTCGACTAACTTCATCGGCTGGGTCCTGGCCGCGCTGCTGCTGACCCAGGCCAGCCCGCTGTGGGCCCGTGCCGAATTCCACATCGGGTCCGGGGCCAACGCCGCCCCCTGGGAGCGCCTGGCGCCGGCGCGGTGGAACCACACCAAGACCATCAGCAGCCAGGACCCGATTCCGTCGAACGCGGGCGGGGAATATGTGGTCGTCGACGCCGACGGCAACGTCCTGCGGAGAAGTCGGGTCAGAGCCATTGAGGAAGCGGGGGGCGGTAACTTCCTCGTCGAATACAACTACCGCGGCCCCGACCTGCCGTCAATGGAGGGGAATGTGCTCCGGGCGCCTGCGGTCGATGACACAGTGAACCTGGCCTTTTACCCCAACCTGATCGCCCGCGGCGGCAGCATATACAACGGTCACAACACCAACACCCTGCCCAATGAGGGCGAAGTGGTGACCATTGATGGAGATCCCAAGACCGCCCGCAGGCTGGTGTTTCTGTTCAATCCAGTGGTGAACAAGCCGCCCGACGTCGTCGACGATTACAATGGAAATCAGGCCACGGCCATTATCGTCAACCTGGGGCTCGAGATGCCCATCAACCGGGTCCGCTTCTATCCTGTGCTCAGCAAGTTAGACGACGCACTCACCATCGCCGCGATGGAGGCCCCAAAACCTTCGGAACCATTCGGCGAGACCAGTTTCGCCGACAACTACCTCGAGTGGTTCGAGATCGGGGTGGCTCCCAACTCCGCTCCTATCCGCGAGCTCCCGGGAAACCGACCTACCCAACGTCCCGGCCAGGGTCAGTTCCGGCGTTATTCCGAAACCACTGGCTTCATCGATTCGATGTACACGGACCCAAACTTCACAGCCCTGGTCACAACCCGCGAGAATCTGGACCACGTGGTCGATGTCAGCTTTCCCGTCCAGCAGGCGCGATTCGTCTCGCTCCGGCCGTTCATACCCGAACGCGACTGGGAGATAGCCGAATTCGAGATCTACGGCGAGGGTTATGTGCGCCGGACGGTTTATCGAACCCACATTCTCGACTTCGGCGAGACCGGAGTGGCCTGGAGCAAGATCCGTTGGAAAGGCGAACAGCCCCCCGGCACCCAGATACTCGTGCGCACCCGTACCGGGAACACCCAGTCACCGGACCTGTTCCTGGAGCGTGCGCTGAATGGTCGGTTTCTGCCAGTCGATTTCGCTACCTATCGGCCTCTATTTGTGAGTCGATCATCCTGCACAGCAGGGAACCCGTGTGCGGCTGTGGAAGTTGGGCGCAGCGTCGACGTCGACAACTGGAGTTTCTGGTCTTCGGTGTACGACTTCAGCGACGGTCTGGTGGACCCCGATGCGGCTCCTGCCGCCTGGACGGATGGCACCCCGGTTCTCTCGCCGGGCCCCAGCCGGTACCTGCAACTGGAGATCATCCTACTGGCGAGCGCCGACGAGACCCCGCACCTTGACGAGCTGTCCATCCTGTTTGCCGAAGCACCCGCTGCCGCAGAAGTCATCGGCGAGATCTGGCCGATCGCGGTCGACAGTTTTGAACCCCAGTTCTTCACATACGTGGTGAAACCCATTCTCGAGGATGGCAATCGCGGCTTCGACCGACTGGAGATCTTCACCAGCGGCCCGGCCGCCGGGGTCCAGGCGGTACGTGTTGGCGGGGAGGAGCTCGCGAACGCGTTCGAGATCCGGAAAGATCGCATCGTCATCTCATTCGACCGCCTGCAGGACCCCCGCGAGGACAATGAGAAGCGCATCGAAGTGGAGTTCAGCGCGAGGGTGCTGCGTTTCGGCGCCGAGTTCAGCGGTTGGGTCTACGACAGCAGCGAACCGGAACTCAAGCAGAGCATCAATCCCGGAAACGCTACGATTCGCTTCGTCGGCGACGTGTTGTCCGTGCGCACCCCGACCGGGGGCGATCTGTTGCAGCGACTGGAGATCAGGCCCAGAGCGTTAACCCCCAACGGCGACGGGGTCAACGAAGAAGCCACCATCTCCTTCGACCTGCGCGATCTTACGGAGGCCCGCCCCGTCCAATTACAAGTGCTCGCGCTCGACGGACGGACGGTCCGGCGACTCCCGTCGGCTCCCACGGCCAGCGCCCACGTCCTGCACCAGTGGGACGGCCGCGACGACGCTGGGCGCCTGGCACCGCCCGGAGTCTACCTTGTGCAGGTAGAACTCGACAGCGACAGAGAGCGGAGAACCGCCGTGGCCACGGTCTCCGTTGCCTATTGAGGAAATGACAATGGACCACTCGAGCGTTTAATCCTTTGACCGACCCGAGTGAAGAGTAAGCGCGCGCACGAGGCAGCGGGAATATCCGTATACTCGTATACTATTGTTTCACAAATAATTAGCAAAAACGATGATTTGTTCTTGATAGACAGATACAATTCGTTGATTTTTTTGTTGCCTGCGGGAATCTTGTTCTTATCTTTTGTCTTAACTAAGACTCTTGATCGCAGTTGGACCGGTGTCTTATACGCGCTTGCCGGCAGTCGTCGGCAGTTGTAACACTTCTCACTAAGGAGACGAGTAATGCGCAAAGTACTATCGATGGTCGCAGCAAGCATCCTGGTGCTTTCGTCGGCGGTTTTCGCCCACGAGCCCGCGGATGAAGTTTACAACGTCGTGAAGTTTCCCACGGGGCTCGCCCCCACGATCGACGCTGATTGCTCCGACTGGGATGCCG
The DNA here is from genome assembly GCA_964456165.1 of uncultured Gemmatimonadaceae bacterium. Classification (GTDB taxonomy): domain Bacteria; phylum Latescibacterota; class UBA2968; order UBA8231; family UBA8231; genus CAYWBJ01. Next base: position 49,589 of record CAYWBJ010000307.1, read on the forward strand.
TTCCTGGCGATCAGTACTGGATTTTCACCGATTCGCTCTTCCCCCTCGGGGACAGGCACCCCGTCGAAGGTCTGGGACGAGGCGAGAACGACGCCAGCTCTTTTCAGACCACCTACCGGGTCGGCTGGAGCGAGGAGACCAACAACCTCTATTACTGTAACTCCGTGTTCGATGACAAGCACACCATCGATCGTCCCGGAGATTTCGACTGGTACGAAGACGACTCGAACGAGTACTTCTTCAACATCCGCCACCTGAGCAAAGACGAGGTTGCAGAGCTGTCCGCTGAGAACTTCGGCACCTACCTGGGCTTCAACTATGCGGTACCGCAGTCGGCCGCGGGTCCTCTCTGGATGATCATCGGCATTTGCGTCGGTTGCGAGTGGATCGAGAAGGACACCGAGTTGCATACCCTGGAGTGGGGTTACGAAGGTGACATGTACGGCGAGAGCACCTACACCTACGAGCACCGCGTAGCTCCGTTCGACGGCCGTCCCCTCGATGTTGATGGTTCTCCCGAGGTTCTTGAGTATCAGACCCTGCAGGATGGTCAGACCGTCCACATCACCTTCGCGACCAACGACGACGACGGCGACCGGGAAGACGGCAGAGGTGGCTTGTGGAGCACCGGATCCTGCTGCGGTCCGACGAATGATTTCTTCCTCGAGCCGCACAATCCGAATATCGCTTGGCCCGACGCTCCTACTTCCGTCGATGAGCAGAGCTGGGGCCGGATCAAGGCTCAGTATCTGAACTAGGAGTCTCCGGTTAGATAGAGGCTTCACCGTTAGGCAAACCGCGCTGGGCAGTTAGCATAGAACTGTCCAGCGCGGTTTTTTTTGTCCGCTTCTTTGTCCTAAATCCCTTCGTCCAGTGAATCAGCTGACCAGAATACTTCAAAGTCTGGATATTACCCGCCGGCATAAGGCTGGTCTGGCCCTGCTGGGTTTGTCGGCCCTCTCCATCAGAATTCTCTACCTCCTGCAGGCTGCTGACAACCCGCTGTTCGACCACCCTATCGTCGACGCCCGAACCTACGTGAGGACCGCATTGCAGCTCTCCGAGGGGCAGTGGCTGGGCGCCGCGCGACCATTCTGGCAGCCGCCGCTATATTCCTACTTTCTCGGGGGCCTATTCACCCTGTTTGGCGAGAACTACTACTTGCCCAGACTTGTCCAGGCGTCCTCCGGAACCGTGGTCTGCCTGCTGATCTACTCGCTGGGCTGCCGTCTATTCTCCCCCGGAGTGGGCTGGCTGGCTGCCGGCATCGCCGCTCTCTATGGCCCGTTCCTCTACTTCGAGGCGGAACTTCTCCCGGCAGGTATTGCGGTATTCCTCAACGCCTTGGCGCTGCTCGCCCTACTGCGTGCAGCGGATGCCAGGTCCAGCGGCCGCTGGCTCGTCGCCGGACTGCTGCTGGGGGCAGCAGCCCTGACCGTGGCCAGCGTGCTGCTTTTTGTGCCTTTCGCCATCCTTTGGGCCCGGCGCCAGGTGCAGCCACCGCATTTACCCGCGATGGTCGCCCTCGTTCTCGGGCTCCTGCTGGCGATCGCACCAGTCACCCTGCGCAATCGTGTCGTCGGAGGCGAGTGGGTGTTGATCTCTAACAACGCCGGGATCAATTTCTACATCGGCAACAACCCGAACTATGACGTCACCACCAACATCCGCCCCGGACGTCACTGGCAGGAGCTGACGGAGCTTCCCGAGCGCGAGGCCGGTATCAGTGGCCGTGCCGCTGCCTCGAGGTACTTTTTCGGCCGCTCCCTGGATTATCTGATCGCCGAACCGCTGGGCTATTTCGGTCTGCAGCTGCGCAAGCTCTACCTTTTCTGGCGCGGTGACGAGATACCCCGCAACCTGGATCCCTACTTTGCCCGTCACCAATCTTGGCTGCTGCAGGCACTCCTGTGGATCCGCGGCCTGGCGTTCCCCTTCGGACTGGTGTCTCCCCTCGCTTTGATGGGAATGCTCTTCTATCTACGCGATCCCGCATCCCGTTCGCCGGCCGGCAACCTGCTGCTGTTGTTTGTCGCAACCTACACGCTGGCGGTCGTTCTCTTTTTTGTCACCAGCCGCTACCGCTTGCCGGTCACCCCCCCCCTGCTCCTCTTCGCCGGTTTCGCCGTGATGCATCTGCGCCTTCTGCGCGGCCGCGCGTTAGTCCGCAGGCTGGTTCCGCTCGGATTGCTGACGTTGGGACTCAACGCCGGAACTCCAGCCGCCGCCGGCGAGGGTAACGCCCAAGAGCACGTCTACCTGGGCCAGGCCTACGTCGGCAAGGGCATGCTCGCCAACGCGCTCAGACAGTATCGGCTTGCCCTGGAGATGGAGCCAACCCACGAGATCGCGCTGGAGGACCTGGGCACGCTGTACGCGCGGCGGGGTGAGTCCAGACGGGCGATCACCACTTGGGAGCGCCTGCTTAAGCAGTATCCCGACCACCCGCGCGCCCGCCGCTACCTGGCTGAGCTGAGTTTCCAGACGGCCGACTACACGCGAGCTGCCCGACACTACGGGCATTTGGCGGAGGAGAATCCCGATCGCGCCATCCTCCACGCCCGTCTCGCCCAGGCCCGCAACCACAGCGGCGACCTGAACGGAGCTGCTGACGCCTACCGTCGGGCTCTGCAGCGTGACCCAGAGGCGTTACCGTTACATCGACAGCTCGCCCGCCTGGAGATTGACCGCCGCAAGTTCAGCGCCGCCCTGCCTCACGTACGATTCGTTGAACAGCGCGCTGGCGTCGATCCCGAAGCCCATCGCCAGGTAGCGGAGCTTTTCCAGCTGATGGGCATGGCGGAAGCGTCCGCTGCGGCTTTCAACCGAGCGATCGACCTGGGACAACTACCACACACAACCGATCCTTCCCGACCTGTTCCGTGAGCTGGCATTCGTCACGCACCATCGGCACCGCCCTCTTCTTCCTGGCCCTGGGCATGCGGCTGCTGCACCTGCTGGAGGCCGGCCATTCACCCTATTCCGGCGACCTTTTTCTCGACGCCGAGGAATACCGGACCCTGGCCAGAGGACTCCTGTCGGGGGAATGGGCACAGGCGGCATCAGATACCTACGTACACGGGGTCCTGTATCCGGCCTTGTGGGCGTCGGTCATGTTCGTCGGCGGCAGTCCTCTGACGATGCAGATCCTGCAGGCCGTCCTCGGCGCTGCCACCTGTCTGCTCCTCTACCGCGCTGCCCACCACCTGTTGCCACCAGGCGCCGCCCTGGTCTGCGGCCTGCTGGCTGCCGCGTACTGGCCTTTCATCCTTTTCGGTAGTCAGCTGCTGGCGACGACGCTCGTGCTCTTCCTCGTCGCCGCCCTGCTGGCCCTCCTCCTGCGGCCCGGTGCGACGTCCCCGGCCACTGCGATCGGAGCCGGTGTCCTGCTGGCCTTGCTGACCTCGACCCGGGCGAATGCCCTGCTCCTGGCGCTACCCGTCTTCTGGTGGCTCCGGCAGGAGGCTCACCGGGAGGGACGGACCGTCTGGCGCGGCAGCGCTCTGCTCATCGTCAGTTTTCTACTGGGGCTGACCCCTTTCGTGGAGCACAACTGGTCGACGCAGGGCACGGCCCTCCCTTTCGAAGGGGCCTGGAGCTTCTACATGGGCAACAACCCGGACGCTGACGGCACTCCCTACGCCCGCCAGGGCCTGGACTGGCAACGCCTGGAGTCGGTGGGCTACCGTCATGGCTGGGACGCCACGCCAACGGAGCGGGGCAGCATATACCTGGGTGATGGACTGGCCTTCCTGGTCGGCGAACCCGGTCTGAGCCTCGCCCTGCTATGGCAGAAGCTGCGCCTGTTCTGGAATGCTTTCGAGGTACCGGTCAGCGCCGATCTGGGCTGGTACACCCGCAATACCTGGTTGGGGCGACTGCTGCCGGGATTCGGACTGCTGGCGCCGCTGGCGTTGGTGGGCATGATCGCCAACCTGCGTCAATGGCGCCGGTGGAGCCTTGTGTTCGGCGGCCTCTTCACCTTCCTCCTGTCGGGCCTGCTTTTCACCGTGTGCGCCCGCTACCGGCTGCCCGCCCTCCCCTTCCTCATCCTGTTCGCCGCCGACGCCCTCCGGCTGGGGGCCGACGCCGTTCGGCGCTCGCGGCGCCACACCATCCGCCTTGGCCTGACGCTGGCGCTGGCGCTGGCCTGGGTCCACACGGGGGTCGACGCGGCCGCCGTAGACCACCTGCGGCCGCGATGGCTGCAGGGCACCATGCACCTGCGGCGAGGCGAGGTCGACCTGGGTGTGACCGACCTGCGCACCGCCGCCAAAGACCACCCTCTGGACGCCGAAGTGCGCAACAGTCTGGCCGTGGCCCTCGAGCGACTGCAGCGGCCGTCCGAGGCTGAAGCCCTCTATCGCGAGGCCCTGCGCCTAGCCCCCGACCATGCCAAAGCCTGGCTGAATCTGGGAGATCTGCTGCGCCGCCAACGGCGGTTACCCGAGGCAGCCAAAGCCACGCGTCAGGCCCTGGACGCCGACCCCCGACCCGGTACGCAGCACAAGGGACGGGTGGACCTGGGCCAGGTGATGCTCGAGGCCGGTCGCCCGGAAGCGGCGGTCGGCACCCTGGTGAAGGCTCTGGAGATCCGTGACGGACCCAACCTCCGCTATGCCCTGGCCAGCGCCTGTCACCAGCTCGAGCGGTTCGACGAGGAGGTCGCCCACCTCGAGCGGGCGGTCCGACTGAACCCATCTTTTGCGGCTGCCTGGCGCAACCTTGGAGCCATTTACGTGTCACGGGGCGAGCTGACCGCTGCCGAACGCGCTTTGGAACGTGCAGTCGCGCTCGATCCGGGATCGTCCGCCGCCCACCGCCACCTCGGAGCGCTCTACCAGCTCACAAAACGACAGGATCAGGCGCGGCAAGCCTACGAGCGGGCTCGCCGCCTCGACTAACGAGTCTGGCGTCGTTGTCCCCGTCTTAGACGCTGCTGGATGGATAAGGCTTTGCACTACGCAGCAGCAGCAGAGTGGCTATAACTGGGCCGTTATCCTGCCTCTACACTGGGACTCGACCAAGGTCGGGCAGCGCTGGCGTGGAGACCGATTTACCTTTTGAGATCCAACCTCTGAGCATCGACCTCATTCGAGGAGAGGCTTGATTGCGGCAGATGTGTACCTGTCCAGATGTTACCGGATTGTCCCAATGAAGCAGACTCTTGGACTGAGCGTTTACGTCTTCTACCTGTTCGTGCTGCTGGAAGTCGGCAGCCGCGCGTACTGGACGGTGGCGCACGATGTCCCTCTGTTGCGGATGGAGGACATATTCTACGTATACTATCCCGAAGTCGAGACGGCACGGCAGTCTCACTGCGGCGACGAAGGTCTGGACGTGCTCCTCCTCGGCGCGTCCGTGCTGAACAATCGGGTCAGCCCCGCCATCGAACCCCTGCTGTCGGCGGAACTGGGCGCCCGTTACGACCAACCTGTCTGCGTTCACAATCTCAGCCGGCTGGGACACACCACGCTTGACAGCTACTACAAGCTGGAGCATATAGCAGACCTCCCCTTCGACCTGGTCGTTGTCTATCACGGTATCAACGAAACCCGGGCGAACAACTGTCCGTCTTCGCTTTTCCGTGGTGATTACGGGCATTACGCGTGGTACGAGAAGATCAACGCTCTGATGGAACACGATGAGATCAGCTATCTGGTTTTACCCTGGACGCTGCGTTATGCCTATCTCGAATTCATCAGCCGTTACTACCCCCGTCGGTACGTTCCCCGCGATGTGCCCGAGAACGAATTGTGGTTATCGATGGGCGCGACAGTGAAGACGAAAAAGCCATTCCGCCGCAACCTGACATCCATTCGCCAGCTCGCCAAGGGGAACGGCAGTCCCGTCGTGTTGATGACGTTCGCCCACCATTTGCCCCGGGGATACACGAGGGAACGTTTCGACGAGAGACGACTCGACTATTCCGTCTCCCGCGTGGCCATGCCGGTCGAAGTCTGGGGATTGCCGCAGCACGTGGTCCATGGAGTCGATGTTCACAACCGCATCATCCGAGACATCGCAGGCAACCACGCGGAGGTCATCTTCGTCGACCAGGAAAAGGCGATTCCCAAATCCGGCCGTTTTTTCGCCGACATCTGCCACCTGTCGGTCGACGGACAGCGACTACTGGTCGAAAACATCATGGGAGCCTTAGAGGACCGTTGACGGCGGCACAGGCTACCGGTGCCGCCCGGACTCCTGGATCGCTCCTGACAACGTCCTTATTCCGAGCGCTGCGCCGCCAACTCCTGCATATAGGCTTCCTCGCCCAGGATTTCCTTCTTGTAGTTCCAACGCGAATTCTGCGGGTACATTACCAGGCTCCGATCTGCCAGTGGCAGCTTTACCGGCACCTGGTCCCGGCGGGCCGATTCGCGCAGGGCGATGCAGATTTCCAGCGCCTTTCGCAGATCGTCGCCGGTAGTCAGCTGAATAGCGGAGCCGCTTTCCAGCGAGTCGACAACGGCAGCGGCGCTGCGGACCATCCCGTCCGAGAGGGTCGCCCAACCTTCGGCGTCGTAGCCACCTTGTGGCGGCGGCTCGACATCCGGAACCTCCACCTCCTCGAACGCATCGAAGGCCACCTCTTCGACCGTCTCGGGGGCTCTGAAGAGCCGGAGTTTGAGATCAGGCGTCGACCTTTTCACCAGCATGCCGCGAGTGCCAACCACCTCGAAACCGCGCCAGCCTACCGGCTCATAGCTACTGAAGGCCTCGATGCCGTTGGCGAAACGCAGATAGCCGCCCAGGGCCTGAAACCCGGGATCGTGCTCACGGCCGGCGTGCGCATCCTCGTAGTCACTGGCGGCCTCTCCCTTCGTCCAGCCGATCACCTGTTCCACTTCGGCGTCACCGGCGAAGTGGCGGGCCAGATTGATCCCGTGGCAGCCGCCCTGCATGTTCGCTTCGTAGATGTTGATGCGGCGCACATCACCTATCTCTCCAGCCTGGATCAGGTCGCGGGCCGCCTGGTGATTCCGCCGGTTCCAGGACACCAGCCCAGCGGCGAATTGGATCCCGGCCGCGACGCAGGCCGCTACCATCTCATCGGCCTCGGCCAGGCGGGCGGTCAGCGGCTTCTCCGTGACGATGGCTCGGACGCCTGCCCGGGTGGAAGCCATCACGACCTCGTAGTTGGCCCTGACCGGCAGCGAGGCCACCACGATATCGATCCGATGCGCCGAAAACATACTCTCGTAGTCGGCGTATCCAGGAACACCAAATCGCTTGCTCGCAAGGTCGAGATTGGCCAGATCGGAGTCGACCACGGCCTCTACCTGACACAAGGGGTGTAGGTCATAAGCGCGAACCCTTCCCGTACCAGCCCTGCCGAGACCGATTCCGCCAACTTTATATATCGCTCCACCTTCCATAAAGACAGTCTCTTTTCGCTAAGGGAAATGAGATATCGCAAACACTCCGCGATTCGATCCACCAGCAACAAAAAAGCCAGTGGGCAGAAATAACCGAACATGAGCCCGAGGAAGAACGAGCACAGGCGTCCAAATAGTTCCGGGCCACCATAACAAAGAATCGTAATCGGAAGAATCGTAATCTTAAGAAACCAGGCCAACAATACCGTGCAGAACCCCTTGTGAATGACAGGCTGAAAGGAAACATCCATCGGGGACAGTGGCCACCAGACCAAATGCTGGCGCAGTAGCAGCAGGCCCACCCGGTAGCAGGCCACATTACGTGGAGACATGAATTTCAGTTGAAAAGCCGGGCTCAACCCAGGCGGGCATCGAAAATGGGCCCGAATGTAAATCTTCCAAACGAGCGGAGCCTCTTTCCGTTACCGAGCCCGAGACAACCTGCTTGGGGCTCGAGTCCAAGGCGGGTGGTATTTCATGGTTTTTGATCACTGCATCTGGCACACTGCTTGCGGCCCCACCAACTAGTGTCGTCACCTGGCCATGACGTCCACCATCGACCGAACACACCCCACCACATCTAATTCTCCCACAAACCCGGTGCAGGAGTTTTCTCGCCCGCCGCAAAGTGCACCTACAATCCGACCCGGCGGGCCGTTTCATGTCCCGCGCACCCGAATTGAACGATCTCGAAGGAGTGTGACGCGCCGGACAAACTAACGCCCCTCGGGGGTGCCCCGCTATTACGTTGGAACACAACCACTACCTGGACGTCGCCCTGGCCCGGACCGGTGATCTGGAGGGCGCGTCGAACTCCATAGACTCCGGACAATCCGCCCGTCCGACTCACGAAGCGCTGTCGCGAGGGGTTGACGGCAACGGTTGTAAATCGCTCTATCACCTGGCGGAACGGACTTTTAATCAAACCGATAGCCTGAATGCTCAGCAGCCAGCAGCAACACCACTTCCGCGCGTTCGGTTTCCTGTTCCTGGAAAACGCATTCGCCAGCGAGATCGACTCAATCACGGCGGTAGTCGAGCGCGACTGGGCGGCCGATCCCCAACAGTTGGCAAACGACGAACGCCGCACCACCGCCATCGTCGAACGAAACCCGGAACTGAACGGACTCCCAGTCGAGGACCGTCTCTACCCAGCCATCGAGCAACTACTCGGCGCCGATCCATTGTGGGCCGGCTCCGAGGGCAACCTCAGCAGTAAGACTGCGGTCAAGTGGCATCCGGATCGCAAGTATTATCTCGACGGAGAGCGGCACTGGATGGACTTCGATCAGCTCAAAGTGATGATGTACCTCGACCCGGTTGCCCGCGACAGCGGCTGTCTGCGGGTGATCCCAGGATCCCACCGCGATCCGCTGCACCACGACCTCGCCGAGCAGGAGTTGCATCCCGAGACCCTGCCGTTCGGTCTCGAGCCGTCCGACATTCCCTGCGTCGCCCTCGAGTCGCAGCCGGGAGACGTGATCCTCTTCGACCACCGCAGCTGGCACGGAGCCTTCGGCGGGGGGCCCCGCCGGCGTTACCTGGCGATGAAGTTCACGCAGCAGCCGACCGCGCCGCACCACATTGAGTCGCTTCGCAAGTACAGCACCGGCGTTTTTTCTCCCGACGAGGCTTTCGTCAACCACGAGGACCCGCGCATCCGGGCAATGGTCCGCATCCCGGAAGTCCAGGCATAGGAGGCATCGCATGGCGGCGGAACTGGCCATTCTCGGTGGCACCCCGGCGATCGACAGCGACCACGACCACTTTGCCCAGTGGCCCATCTATGGGGAGGAGGAGGCCGCGGCCGTCGCCGATCTGGTGCGTAACCACCGGCTCTCCAGTTCCCATCCCGGCGGGGGCGGGCCGATCGAGGAACTTGAGGAGCTGATGGCCAGCCGTTGGGGATTGCGCTTCGCCCTGGCCCACTCCAGCGGCACCGCGGCCATGCGCTCGGCCCTGTTCGGCTTCGGCGTGCTGCCGGGCGACGAGGTGATCGTCCAGTCGGCGGTCCACCCTTTCGCCTGCCTGCCGATCATCGGCTGCGGCGCCATCCCGGTCTTTGCGGACTTGCATCCCGCAACCACCACCCTCGACCCGGCCGATGTCGAGCGCTGCGTCACCACTAGGACCAAGGCGATCATCGTGGTCCACTGGAACGGCATGCCCGCAGACATGGACGGCATCCTCGACGTCGCCCGCCGCCACGGCCTGCGGGTCCTCGAAGACAACTGTGTTTCCCAGGGGACGGAGTATCGCAGCCGCCTATGCGGCAGCATCGGGGACGCGACCGCGATCAGCCTGCAGGACGGCAAGCTGACCTCCGCGGGTGAGGGCGGTATGCTGCTGACCGACGACGAGGAGGTATTCGCGCGAGCATCGACCCTAGGCCACTACGAGCGCCTCAAGGATCTCAGTGATCCCAAGTACCGGGCCGTATCCGGGTTCGGGTTCGGAGAGAAGTACAGGATGGCGACGCTGACCGCCGCCATCGGCTGCGTGCAGATGCGGCGCTGGGACCAGTTCATCGCCGACCGCCGCGCCAACGCCCGCCAGCTCGGAGCCGCCATCGCCGCCATCGACGGCTTCGCCGCTCCCGTCGTGCCCGACTACGTCGCCTCGCCCTTCGACCGCGGCCATATCTGCTTCGACCCCCAACGCCTCGGAGGCATCAGCCGCGAGCGCCTGGTCGAAGGCCTGCAGGCCGAAGGCGCCCGGGTCATGTCGGCAGCCCGCAAGGAGACTCGCATCCCCCACACCAACCTCATCCGGGCCCTGCACCTCCACCCGGTCTTCGCCGGCAACTCCGAGGGCACCGGGCAACTCCTTGGAGACCTTCTCGGCCCCAGCACCGCCACTATCGCCGCCGGCCCCGGCACCCTGCCCGTAACCGAGGACCCCGAGCTCCCCTACGACACCCTCGCCCTCCCCGGCTTCACGAGGCCGGCCGGGGAGCCCATTGATCAGTACGCCACTGCATTTGCCAAGGTCGCCGAAAACGCCGCTAAGCTAGCAGACCACAACACCGCCTGACCTGGTGCTTGCCAGTTGAATGACGCGCGCTCCCAAGGTCCCCTTGCCGGGTCTCCTAGCTAACTGACCTAGACGGCTCTCAGGACTCAATTCCCAGGATCCGCGCCACCGTTCCCCCCATGATCGCCGCCTTATCCGAATCAGTCAGAAACTCACAGTAATCCTCGATCCACTTCCGCGACTGCCGATAGGTGCAGAACCGCCGCTGAAACGGCATATCCGTCCCCCACAGCAGGTGCTCCGCCCCCACCCGTTCCACCATCTCCTGCAACGTCGGCCATACCTCCCGGTACGGAAAATCGAACAGGTCGCCGAGCCGCACCGGAAAACAGACCTCGATGTTGCAATTGGGACTCTGGAACGGCTCCCAGATCTCCTCAGGCACCTCGATGTGATCGCCTTCCAGGAACGCCCGCCACGGGAAACCGTGCGTCAGGCTGCAGACCGCATGCGGGTAGCGCTCCATCCAGCGCCCGAGGACTCGCAGCTCCTCGATGTAGCCCTGGCGCTCGCCCTCCTCGGTCTGCGTGCCGTCCATGTCCGCCGGCCCCGAGCCGAGAGTGAAGAACACCGGCACGCCCAGCGCCGTCGCCGCCTCCCAGAACGGACGAAAGGGCCCGTCGTCCCAGGGCTGGCCGTTGCCGACGTAGGTCAGGGGCGAACAGAACTTGATCGCGTGCAGACCAAGGACCGCGATCGCCCGCTCGAGCTCGCCGATCACCGCGTCGGTCTCCGGAATGATGCGCCACTCGTCCACCGGCGCCATCGAATACAGCCGGCCGGGAAAGCGCTCGACACAGGCCGCCTGGAAGTCGCTGTCCCGCCCCAGGGTGGCGTCGACATGCAGGAGAGCCATATCGACGTCGGCGTAGTCCATCTCGCAGGTGAGACTGAAGTGGGAGTACTCCAGCTCTCCCATGTCCGGCGGGTAGAAATGTTTGGTGTACTCCTCCCCCTCCCAGTTCCAGACGACGCGGCCACGCGCCGAGTTGATGCGGAAGTTCACATCCGGCAGTCCGTCCGGGTCCCACTTGCCGGACGGATTCAGCGACGTCGACGGCCCCGGGGCGCGGTCACTGATGCGGAAGGCCGGCTGGTGATGGCCGGCGTTGGCCAATTGTACCCACCTGAGGTGCTCCTCACCGCTGGCATGGCCGGCCGGGCTGGTGGCCGACTCGAAGCAGTAGACGTGCGAGTCGATAATCATGGCTGCTCTCCTGTTTGCCCACTACCGATCGGAAACGGGGCAAGAACGTAGGGAAATCCCGGTTCGGCTCCCATCACTTTGATCTACTCCGCCGAATTGGCCAAACTCTCTTCCCAGCGACCGATATTACAGCCCTGAACGCGGAGCGTCTGAATGGATTTGTACAACAAGTACGAGCTGACCCGTATCGTCAACGGCTGCGGCAAGATGACCCACCTGTCGGGGGCGGCCGTGTTACCGCCAATCGCCGATCAGGTCTTGGCCGCCCTTCCCTGCTTCTTCGACCTCGACCAGCTGCAGGCCCGGGCAAGCGAGGTGATCGCCGCGGCCACCGGCGCCGAGGCCGGCTGCGTCACCGCCAGCACCGCGGCTGGCATCTCGCTGTCGGTGGCGGCGAGCATGACGGGGACCGACCTCGGCCGGATCGGTCAGCTGCCCGACACCGCGGGCATGAGAGACCAGGTCGTGATCCAGCAGGGGCATGTGGTCAACTTCGGCGCCCCGATCACCCAGATGATCCGCCTGGCCGGCGCCCGGGTGGTCGAGATCGGCTCGATCAACACCACGTCCGACTATCACCTTGAGCACGCGGTAAGCGACGACACCACCGCCGTGCTGTTCGTTATCTCTCACCACACCGTGCAGTATGGCTGCATCCCGCTGGAGCGCGTCGTGGAAATCGCCCACGCCAGGGGCGTGCCGGTCATCGTCGACGGCGCGGCGCAGTCGTTCAACATCCGCGGGATCGTCGATGCGGGCGTCGACCTGGCCATCTGCAGCGGCCACAAGTACCTCTGTGGCACCACCGCCGGCATCATCTGCGGCCGCAGCGACCTGGTCCGCGCTGTAGAGTTGCAGTCCAGGGGGATCGGCAGGCCGATGAAGGTCGGTAAGGAGGGCATCCTCGGCGCCATGGCCGCGCTGGAGTGCCGCATGGCCCTCGACGTGGAGGCCTGGACCGCCGACCAGGATCGCAAGATGTATCGGATCATAGACCGGATGAGCGACCTCGAAGGGGTGAGGGCCGGCGTCGAGCCCGACCCGAACGGCAATCCCTTCAGCCGCGCCCGCCTCGATATCGACGCGGGCCAGGCCGACATCTCGGCGGCCGTGCTGGTAGCGGCGATGGCCGACGGTGATCCGTCGATCAGGCTGCGCGGCCATCACGTCGACGAGGGCTACGTCATGGTGGATGCAATCGAGATGTCCGACGCGGAGGTCGATCTCACCTGCGAGCGCCTGCTCTCGCTGCTCACCGCGTCCGCCCCGGAGAAGGCGTCCATGATCGAGCGGTTCGGCGGCGCCCGCTCTGAACCCAAGCTGTCCGGCCTGCGCTGATGCCAGCACGGACGCTCGCGGCGTCTGTCCGGGTGTGAAGGGTTGACTTACACTCTCGAAGGCCGCGACCGACCCCACAGGGCCGCTCCCACAACGGAGAGATCGCCAGATGTCGATGCTTGCCGCACTTCCTAACCTGACCGCATCCCGCACCGGAGCCCCGCCGGCCTGGGCCCTGCTCGAACGCCGGCTCATAGACCTGATGGAGCGGGGCGCCGTGATGATGAGCACGAAGTACGCCGAGCGCGGCGGCCAGTGGTACTGGTACGACGACCTCGACGACCACTACGAGCGCTCCTACAACTGGTGCCTGCTCTACAACATGGGCGGCGGCGAGCAGCTGGTCGATCTGGCTCTGAGGCACTGGAACGCCTCCACCCGTCTCTTCGACGACCGCGACGGCAACCGCGCCAACTGCATCGAGTACCCCAACCGTCCCAACGTCCTGAAGCACAGCATCCACAACGAGTACTACAGCCTCGCCAACCCGGGTGACGCCGAGTGGCACCACATGGGCGAGGGCAACATGGGCTTCTACGACCTGGCCCTGGGCGACCCGACGATCTCCGAGAATGTCCGCCGGGCCCGCCGCTTCGCCGCCATGTTCATCGGCGAGGACCCCGAAGCCGACAATTACGACCCCGTCCACCGCGTGCTGCGCGGCCCGGTGCAGACCAGCCAGGGCCCGTGGCGCACCGCCGACGTCGAGGACGCCAAGCAGTACCTGCTGGGCGGGCACCCCCGTTTCGACCCGAACTGGAAGCCCAAGACCATGGGGGTACGGGCCTCGCTCTACCCGGCCGTGCAGGAACTGGAGGATCGCTGGTGGGAGAACCCGGAGCGCGCCGCCGAGGTAACCAGGCTCTTCAACGAGATCGTGCTGGGCTCGGACTCGGCCTGCAATCTGGCCGCCACCGGACTGGTGACCCACGCCTACCTGCTCACCGGCGACGACAAGTACAGGCACTGGGTGCTCGACTACGTCGAGGCCTGGATGGACCGGATCGCACAGAACGGCGGCATCATCCCCGATAACGTCGGGCCCACCGGCAAACCCGGAGAGCTGCGCGACGGCGTCTGGTGGGGAACCTTTTACGGCTGGAACAGCTACGTGGGCTGGAGCCACATCTTCCACTCCCTCGCCGTCGCCGCCGAATGCGCCCTGCTGGTCTCCGGCGACTACGGCTACCTCGACCTGCTGCGCTCGCAGATCAAGGTGCTACTCGATCATGCGAAGACCGGCGAAAACGGCGAGCTGCTGGTACCGAACCGGGCGACGAAGGACGGCTTCGTCTACGGCCACGTCGAGCCCAACAAGTGGGACGCCACCTCGTCGACCAACCTGCGCATCTACGAGCTCTCGCACCTTTACCACGCTTCGATGGCGAAAGAGGACTACGACCTGATCCTGCGGGTGCGCGAGGGGGACGTTCAGCGAGACTGGAACCAGGTCGAGATCGGCGCCGACCGGGCCGAGTGGGACAGCGAGTACAGCCGTTTCCAGTACTACGACGGCCAGCTGCCCGACTGGCCCGAGAAGGCGCTCTCGCTGCAGTACGAGCGTGCCCTCGAGCACTACCAGGCCATGGTCGACGACGATCGCAGCAGGGACCAGATCATCGCCGACAACCTCCAGCCGCAGAACCCCGTGCACACCAAGGTTCTGACGCAAGCGATCTTCGGCTCGCCCCAGTACATGTACCACGGCGGCATGCTGCGGGCGACCTTCCGCTACTACGATGCCGAGCGCATGCGGCCCGGCCTGCCCGCAGACGTCGGCGCGCTCGTGGACGAGCTGCGCGATGACGGCGCCGGCCTCCAGCTCGCCAACACGAGCCGCAACCAGACCCGCCGGCTGATCGTCCAGGCCGGTGCATTCGGGGAGCACGACTTCACCAGAGTCCGCTCGGTCGGCGACGCGTCCGACGCGGAGCTGAGCGTCAATGGCAGACTCTTCAGCGTCGAGTTGCCGCCAACCTCCAGCATCCGCATCGATGCCAGCATGAAACGTTTCGCCAACAACCCGAGTTACGCCTTTCCCTGGCACGGGAACGGCATTCCGATTCCCTTTCCTTAAGAGGAGATAACACCATGGCTTCTACCGCAGGCCTGCCGGCGATTACCGCCACCAACGTCGAGCCGCCACCGGAGTGGGCACTGTTGCAGCGCCAGCTCTTCGGCATCCTCGAGACCGCCGGCGACATGGCCACCGAGGGATACGCCCGCTCCGATGGCCGGGTGTACCACTTCTTCGACGTCGACGACGCCTACGAGAGCCGTTCCATGCGAGCGATGTTGTATGCCCTCGGCGGCGACGAGCGCTTCCTGCACATCGCCAAGCGCGAGTGGGATGCGATCACCTGGCTCTACAGCGAAGAGCGCAAGCTTACCGACGACGAGCCGATGCACCCGATGTACATGCCCCAGCTGCGCAACGAGTACTGGAACCTGAGCGTGCCGTTCAACGCCGACTGGTTCCACATGGGCGAGGGCAACCAGATGTTGTACGACTTCGGAGTGGCCGATCCCACCAACCCGTCCAACCGGGAGCGCGCCCGCAGGTTCGCCGCCATGTATATCGGCGAGGATCCCAACGCCCCCAACTTCGATCCCGTACACGGCATCTTCCGCTCGCCCCTGCACGGCGCCGCCGGCCCCATGACCAGCGTGCGGCAGCACGAGGGCATTCTGCATCGCGACGGCAAGCTCTCCGACCACGTCCACCTGGTGCGGCATTGGCTCGACCGTGGGTCGATGGGCGATTTCGGCCACCGCAACGTCATCCAGGACAATCCCAGCGCAGGGCCGCTGACCCCCCACTTCCTGTACCCGACCATCGTAGAGCTTGACTCCCGCTGGTACGAGGAGGACGAGAAGCGCGAGGAAGTCATTGACCTGTTCGACAAGATGGCGCTGCAGGGAGACGAGCCGGCCGGCATGGTCTCATGTGCCCTGGTGACCAACGCCTACCTCTACACCGGCGACGAAAAGTACAGGAAATGGGTACTCGACTACGTCGGCGGCTGGATCGAGCGCATCAAAGCCAACGACGGCGTCATCCCCGACAACGTCGGCCCCACCGGCAAGGTGGGTGAGCACCGCGACGGCCAGTGGTGGGGCGGTCTGCACGGCTGGAGCAGCAGCGAGAGCGCCGCCGATCGGCTCTTCCTCGGCCTCATCGTCGGCGCCCAGTGTGCCCACCTGCTCAGCGGCGACGACAACTACCTGGAGGTGCTGCGCTCGCAGATCATCGCCCTGCTCGACCGCGGCAAGGTCGAGGACGGCAACCTGGTGGTGCCCAAGAGCCACGGGCCCGACGGTTGGTACAGCTACGACGAGTTCACCGTCCGCGGCGGCCCGGCCCACCTGGTCAACCTCTGGCACGAGTCGATGAAGCAGTCGGATTACGAGCTGGTCACCCGGGTGCGCGATGGTGGCGGTACTGACTGGAACGAGCTACCGGCGATCGGCGACCGCGGCGGCGCCCGCACCGAGTTCGCCCGCTTCCAGTATTACGACGGCAAGAATCCGGATTGGCCCGCCCAATGCCTGCGCGCCGACTATCAGCAGGTCGCCGACCACATCGAGGGCATGCTGCGCGACAACCGCTCGGTGGAGCAGATCATCGAGGACAACTTCTGGCCCCCCAACCCGGTCATCATCAAGGGGCTGGTGCAGACCAGCATGGGTTGCCCCGGACAGCTCTACAACGGCGGCATCCTGCGCGCCACCGTCCGTTACTTCGACACCGACGCCACCCGCCCCGGCCTACCCTCTGATGTCGCCGCCCTAGTCGACGAACTTTCAGCCGACGGCTGCGGTATCCAACTGGTCAACACCAGCGCTAGCGAAAGCCGCAACCTCATCGTCCAGGCCGGCGCCTTCGGCGAGCACGCTTTCACCGAAATCGTCTGCGACGGCACCCAGTACAGCAAAGACGACCCCAACCCCAACATGCGCATGAGATCCGAGAAGACCACGACCTCGAGCAAGGTCCCGGTCAACGGCAAGCACTTCACCGTCTCCCTCCCACCGCTGACCTCGGTCCGACTTGATTGCGGCCTCAAGCGATTCGCGAACGATCCCACCTGCGCTTTCCCCTGGCACGGCGACAAAGTCCCGGTGGAATAAGGGATGACCACTGATGGAATGGCGGCCCGGCACCAATGCCGCCCTGACGCCCCCTGGTGGACACCCTCCCAACAAGACGACAGCAGATCAGGTAGGTGAAGAACATGACACCAGAACACAGAAAAATCGGCCGCACCGACCTCACCACGGGCCGCCTCTCCCTGGGCGCCGTAACCTTCGGTCGCGAAATCGACGAAGAGACCTCCCGCCAAATCCTCGACTACGCCGTAGAGCGCGACATCCGCCTCATCGACGCCGCCGAAGCTTACGGTGGCGGCAACTCCCAGGCGGGCCGAAAGGCAGGCTACGATGTCGACGACCAGCGCGAGGTCACCACAGAGATGTACTCCTGCGAGAAGATCATCGGGCGCTGGATACGGGATCGCGGCAACCGGGACGAGGTGCTGATCTGCACGAAGGTGAGCAGTGGCAACAGCCCTGAGAACATCCGCGCGCAGGTGCAAGCCAGCCTGGAGCGCCTGATGGTCGACCGGCTCGACATCTACATGCTGCACAACGCCGACGCCGACGTGCCGATCGAAGAGGCACTCGGAGCCCTTGCCGAGCAGATGGATGCCGGCAACGTGGGCGCGATCGGCTGCAGCAACCTCGCGGCGCCCCAGCTGCAGGAGGCGCTTGCCGTCAGCAGCAGCCGGGATCTGCCGCGCTTCGAAGCGCACTCGCCCCCTTACAACCTGGGCGATCGCAGCGCCGAGCCGGAGCTGCTGCCGTTGTGCCGGCGCGAGGAGATCGCCACACTGACATACAGCCCCCTGGCCGCCGGCTTCCTCGCGGGCAAGTACCAGCCGACCGAAGACCGCCACAAATTCCCCAAGGGCACCCGATTCGACATCTCGCCGGCCCACGCCGACATCTACTTCAGCGATCGCAACTTCCGGGTGCTCGAGAAACTGCGGGCGAAGGCGGCTGAGATGGACGAGTCGATGGTCTACCTGGCGATGGCATGGGTACTGGGGCACCCCGATGTGACGTCGGTGCTGGTCGGCGCCCGCCACACCGGACACATCGAAAACGCCATCCGCGCCCGGGACGAGGGCATCTCGCAGGCGCTTCGCGACGAGATCTCGGCCTGGGACTGAACCGCGCCGGGGTGGTGCGAATCAGAACAACTGCCCCTGTTCGAAGCGCTCCACTCGTCGGGGAACCTGCACCTCGATCCCGCAACGCCGGCGGAATTCTCCGGCGAATCGCTCCGCCAGCTCGACGTTGAGCTCCTCCTGCGGCTGGTGGAGGAAGATGTAGAGGCGCCGGAGGCCGCCGTCGATCCAGCTGACCAATCGCTCGGCCCAGGCGTCGACGCGCTCGAAATCGGTCGAATGCAGTCCGTTCCCGACCAATCGGAGTACGGCGTTCCGATTGGTTACACGCTGGTGGAGAACGTCCCGACGACCGGCGACGTCGGTCAGGATCGGTGTCGTTTCCGTCTCCTCGAAGAGGCGCAGAATCGCGTCCAGGATGTGGCCTCCGGTGAACCACGCGGGATGGCGCAGTTCCACGGCCAGCTGAATCCGCCGCGGCCAGCGCCGCACGAAGCGCGCCAGGACCTCGGCCCTTTCGGGTCCAAACGACTCGGGCAGGAGCATCCACGCCAGGCCGAGGCGATCCCCGAATCGCTCGATCCCGTCGATGAAAGCCTCCGTTTCAACCTCAGCACCATCGAGTTGGCGGTCGTGGCTGATCGTCCGTTCGAGCTTCGGACAGAACAGGAACCCGTCCGGCACAGCGTCGCGCCAGCGCTCGATCAGGTCGGGACGGACCCCGTAGTAGGTGGCGTTGAGCTCCACCGTCGGAAACTGCCGCGCATAGTGGTGGAGGTAGTCCCCCTGCGGTGTCCTCTCCGGGTAGATCTTGCCGACATAGCCGGCGTGGCCCCATTGCGGACTACCGAGCAGGACCTGCGGTTGGGCCGTCCCAGCTGACAACTGCGCGAACACACCCTCGTTCGCCGCGTGGTCCGCTGGCAGGAGGAAGTCGACGTTGTCGACGTTGGAGAGGCGGCCGAAGTCCATGGGTCGCTAAAGATACTACTGGACGCGGCCGGCCCAAGTAACCTTCCTGGGAGGTCCGCAGCCCATATCGCGGAACTTGGCGCTTTTTCATACTCTTGGTCGTCCCCATCGTTCGCCCCCCGACGTCCGCCCACGCTCCCCCAAAGCCACCAGCCAACGTCACAATGCAACCCAGGGATCGAGCTCCTGCCGTCCGGAATGTTCCGGGAGGACACATCAGTCTCCGCTCGGTGATCACCGGCGCCCTGCTCTGCGTCATCATCGGCGCCTTCTTCACCTACAGCCGGGTCGTGATGCTCAAGACGGGGATGTCCTCCGACTTCATCACGGCCGGGGCGATCTACCTCTTCTTCCTCCTCACACTCTTCCTCAATCCGCTCCTCAGGCTGGTGCGCCGGCGCTGGGCGTTCGACCGCACCGAGCTGGTCGTCGTCTATACGATGCTCATCATCGCTTCGACTATTCCCACCTGGGGATTCGTCGCCAACCTCGTCCCCATGCTCCCGGCGCCCTACTACTTCGCCACGGCCGAGAACAACTGGGCGGAGAGCATCCATCCGTTGATTCCCGACTGGATGATGGTCAGGGATCCGACCGCCGTCCGCGACTTTTACGAGGGACTGCCGGAGGGGGCACACATGGCGTGGGACGTCTGGCTGCCGCCGATCCTCGCCTGGTGCGCCCTGCTGCTGGCGATCTGGCTGATGATGATTGCCTGCATGGTCCTAGTCCGGCGCCAGTGGGTAGAGCACGAGCGCCTGGCCTTCCCCCTCGTCCAGCTGCCGGTCGAGATGGCCGAGACCAGCAGGGCAGTGCTGGGGCCGTTCTTTCGAAGCCCGGTGATGTGGGCCGGCTTCGCCCTGGCCTTCAGCGTCATGAGCCTGAGCGGTCTGCACTACTACTTCCCCGGCGTCCCGGAACCCGAACTGACCGCCATCGCCCGGCTCTGGCGCGGTCAGACCGCCATGCTCTTCAGCTTCATCTTCTCGGTCCTGGGCCTCTCCTATCTCCTGCCTCTGCACGTGGCCAACAGCTTCTGGCTCTTCCACGTTCTCGCCAAGCTGCAGATGGCCGGGCAGAACATGATCGGCTACCGGCTGGAGGGCGAGATCGAGCGGTTCATGGAGGGCACCCTGATGGTGGCGCACCAGGGCATGGGAGCGATGGTGGTCCTAGTCGCGTTCGGCGCCTGGGTGAGCAGGAGCCACCTGCGCCAAATCTGGCACAAGGTGACGAAGGGCTCCGGGCTCGACGACGACGAAGAGGTCCTCTCCTACCGGGCCGCCGCGGCTATCCTGATCATCTGCGGGCTCTTCGCCACCCTCTGGCTCAACCTCTCCGGGCTGCCACTGATCCACGCATTTCTCTTTCTGGCCGTCACCTTCGCCATCTTCATCTTCATGGCCCGGCTCGTCGCCGAAGGCGGCCTCGGCTTCATGCAACCGCAGATGACCGCGCAGACTATCCTTATCAACTTCGCCGGCACCGCCTCGGTCACCCAGTCCGGCATCTTCAGCCTCGCCCTCACCTTCAGCTGGGCCGGCAGCATCCGCGTTCTGCTCATGGCCTCGGCGATCAACGCGATGAAGATGGCCCAGGGCGTCGGGGCGCTGCGGCGCCCGCTGTTCTGGGTGATGGTCGCCGCCATCCTGGTGACGCTGGTCAGCTCTTTCTGGCTCATCCTGTGGGCCGCGCACGACCACGGCGCCGTCAACCTCGAACCCTGGTTCTTCACCGCCAACGCCCGCAACACCATCGACTTCGTCGCCTACAAGATCAACAACCCGGTCTCCTTCTCGACAACGCCCGAAATCGTCTGGCCACGCGCGCTCTGGTCGGCCGTCGGCGGTGCAGTCATGGCCGGCCTGATCTTCGCGCGGCACCACTGGCTCTGGTGGCCGCTGCACCCGCTCGGCTTCGCCGTCAGCGCCAGCAATATCGTCACCCGCGCCTGGTTCAGCATCTTTCTCGGCGCTCTCATCAAGGCGATCGTCCTCAAGTACGGGGGGGTCCGGCTCTACCTGGCGGTGCGGCCCTTCTTCCTGGGCATGGTGATGGGGCAGCTGTCGGCCGCCGGCGTCTGGCTGGTGATCGACCTGATCTTCGGCGGTACCGGTAACAACGTACCGGTCTTCGACAGCCGGTACTGAGCGGCGACGGCGAGCGCTATCAGCCTCGACGCTTCAGGTAATAGTTGCCGCTCAGGTCGTCCATCTCGGAGACTCGGTCCAGTTCCGCCCGCTCATCAGGCTCCAGCCGCCAATCCGCCGCTCCCAGGGCATCCTCTACGTGCTCCGGCAGATCCGGACCCATCACCGCGGCGGTGATTTCCGGATGGTCGAGGATCCAGGCCATGGCCACCTGCGCCGGCCTCTTGCCATGGCGGTCGCCGATGTCGATCAAACGCTGCACGATGCCGTCGACTCGTGCCGTCATCGCCGCCTCCAGGTCGAACCGGCCCGGACTCAGACCCGCCACCGCGCTGCCACTCCAGACGGTGCCGGCAGGGGGCTGCTGGCCACGGCGGAACCTGCCCGTCAGCAGGCCGACGGCGAGCGGGCTGTAACACATGATGCCGAGACCCTGCTCTCGGCACAGGGGCATCAGGTCCGGCTCCACCTCGGCACGCTGGACCAGATTGTACTGGCTCTGAATACAGGAGAAGCGCTCGAGGTTGCGCCTGTCGCTGCCCCAGAGGGCCTCCATGATCTTCCACGCCTTGAAGTTGCTGCAGCCGATGTAGAGCGCTTTGCCCTGCCGTACGATGTCGTCGAGGGCGCGCAGCTGCTCCTCAAGCGGGGTCTCGGCATCGAAGCTGTGCAGCAGGTAAAGGTCGACGTGGTCGGTCTGCAGGCGCCGCAGACTGTCCTCGATCGCCCGCATCAGGTTCAGGCGAGAGAGGCCGGTGCGGTTGGGGCCGTCCCCCAGCGAGCTCTCCACCTTCGTGCACAGGAAGACCTGGTCGCGCTTCGACCGGATCGCCTTACCGACGATCTCTTCCGATCGTCCCGCGCCGTACAGCGCGGTGTCAATGAAGTTGACGCCCATGTCCAGGGCCGTGTCGACCACCTTAATGCAGACCGCCTCGTCCTCCTGGGAGCGGAAGGCGGTGCCGAGACAGAAGCTGGATACTTGGGCGCCGATGTTGCCCAGCTTGCGGTATTCCAAGCGTTCCTCCGTTGCGTTGCCACACTCCAACCGAAGGGATAGAGGTGGCGCTGTTGACCGTTTCGAAAAGGACGGGCGCACGTGCGTGGCGGGCAAGGATCGGGGTTGCAGCGCCTCGAGCCTTGGGCGTTCTTGACACGTTCCCGTACCCGCGCTGCCCCACGAGCCAGAGATGCACCTTGGTGTCGACAATCCTGAAATCGGCGACGAAATCGAGAAGCGGTCGATCGTCCGCGTCGCAGAGGCTTTCGACGTCGTCGTCGCCGGCGGCGGCGTCACCGGACTCGCGGCGGCGGTAGCGGCCGGACGACTGGGTGCCTCGGTACTGCTGGTGGAGCGCAAGAACTTCGTCGGCGGCA
>CAYWBJ010000308.1:0-26001 GCA_964456165.1 uncultured Gemmatimonadaceae bacterium
CTTGACCGAGATCATCTTCTCGCTGGACGGGCTGGGACTGCTCGGCTACGAGGCGGCCATCAATCGGGACTACCCGGTCATGTTCGCCTCGCTCTACTTCTTCACCCTGCTCGGATTGCTGATGCAGCTGGTGGGCGACCTGACCTATACCCTGGTCGACCGCCGCATCGACTTCGCGAGCCGCAACGTATGAGCGCTCCTACCGCGTCTGCCAAGGAACCCCGGCTGTGGGGAATGCCGCTGTCCGGACTCAACCAGCGGCGGCTGGCCAACTTCCGCCGCAACCGCCGCGGCTTCTGGAGCAACCGGCTGTTCTGGGTGCTCTTCCTGCTGAGTCTGCCGGCTGAGTTCATCGCCAACGACCGCCCCCTCTTGGTGCAGTTCGACGGCAGCTACTACGTCCCGGTGGTAGCCACCTACCCAGAGACCGTCTTCGGCGGCGACTTCGAGACCGAGGCGGAGTACCGCGACCCGTTCGTGCGCGAGCTGATCGAGGCGAAAGGCTGGATCCTCTGGCCGCCGATCCGGTACAGCTACGATACCGTCAACTACGAGCTCAAACACCCGGCGCCGGCGCCGCCGAGCCGAGACAACTGGCTGGGCACCGACGACCAGGCCCGCGACGTGGTAGCTCGGCTCATCTACGGCTACCGGCTGTCGGTCCTCTTCGGCCTGCTGCTGACGCTCTTCAGCGCCGCGATCGGCATCGCCACCGGCGCCGTGCAGGGTTATTTCGGCGGCTGGATCGACCTCATCTTCCAGCGTTTCGTCGAGATCTGGTCCGGCCTTCCCATGCTGTACCTGCTCATCATCCTGGCCAGCGTCGTCGAGCCCAACTTCTGGTGGCTCCTGGGGCTGCTGCTGCTGTTCCGCTGGATGGGGCTGGTGGGGGTGGTGCGGGTCGAGTTCCTGCGCGCCCGCAACTTCGACTTCGTCGTCGCCGCCCGCGCCCTCGGGATGAGCAACCGGCGCATCATGTGGCGCCACGTCCTGCCCAACGCCATGGTATCGACTCTGACCTTCATGCCGTTCATCCTCACCGGCTCGGTCACCCTGCTCACCTCCCTCGACTTCCTCGGCTTCGGCCTGCCGCCCGGCTCGCCGTCGCTGGGCGAGCTGCTCAACCAGGGCAAGCGCAACCTGCAGGCCCCCTGGCTCGGCTTCGCCGCCTTCTTCACCCTGGCGATCATGTTGTCGCTGCTGGTCTTCATCGGCGAGGCCGTGCGGGACGCCTTCGACCCGCGCAAGACCTTCGCCGCCAACACCGGAATGGGTGAGGGCGGATGAGCCTGCTCGAGATCGACGGCCTCGGCGTCCGTTTCCATATCGAGGACCAGCGCGTCGACGCGGTGCGCAACGCCAGCCTCCAGGTCGAGCGCGGCGAGACGGTGGCCCTGGTCGGCGAGTCCGGCTCCGGCAAGAGCGTCACCGCCCTCTCGGTGCTGCAGCTGTTGCCCTATCCGCGCGCCAGCCATCCACACGGCAGCATCCGCTTCGCCGGGGAGGAGCTGATCGGCGCACCGCCGGAAACGATGCGGCAGCTGCGCGGCGGCCGCGTCTCCATGATCTTCCAAGAGCCGATGACGTCGCTGAACCCACTGCACTCCATCGAGAAGCAGATCGGCGAGTCCCTGATGCTCCACGGCAACATCCCCCGGGCCGAGGCCCGCGACCGCATCGTGGAACTGCTGCGGCTGGTGCAGCTGCCCGACGCCGCGGGCAGGCTGGACGCCTTGCCCCATCAGCTCTCCGGCGGCCAGCGCCAGAGGGTAATGATCGCCATGGCCCTGGCCAACGAACCCAACCTGCTGATCGCCGACGAACCGACCACAGCCCTAGACGTTACCATTCAGGCACAGATCCTCGAGCTGCTGCAAAGCCTCCAGCAGCAGCTCGGGATGGCGATCCTGCTGATCACCCACGATTTGGGAATCGTCCGCCACGTCGCCGACCGGGTCTACGTGATGACCGGCGGCGAAATCGTCGAGAGCGGAGCGACCCCAGCCCTGTTCACCCGGCCCCACCACCCCTACACCCGCAAGCTGCTCTCGGCCGAGCCTTCCGGCCGTGCCACCGCGGCTGCGGACGACGCTGCCCCCGTCATTCAGGCCCGCAACCTACGCGTCTGGTTCCCGATCAAGCGGGGCCTGCTGCGCCGTACGGTGGGACACGTCAAAGCGGTTGACGGGATCGACCTGACGGTACGCGCCGGCGAGACCGTCGGCGTCGTCGGCGAGTCCGGGTCGGGCAAGACGACCCTGGCCCAGGCGCTGTTGCGGCTGGTCTCCAGCGACGGAGCGATCGAGCTCGACGGCACGCAGCTCCAAATGATGCGCCAGCAGCAGCTGCGGCCCCTGCGGCGGCGCATGCAGATCGTCTTCCAGGACCCGTTCGCCTCGCTGAGCCCGCGGCTCTCCGTCTTCCAGATCATCGAGGAGGGGCTCCTCGTCCACGGCCGCGGCGAATCCTACGACGAGCGCCGCCAGGTCGTCGCCACGGCAATGCAGGAGGTCGGGCTGGAGCCGGCATCGATGAACCGCTTCCCCCACGAATTCTCCGGCGGACAACGACAGCGCATCGCCATCGCCCGCGCGATGGTGCTCAAACCTGACTTCGTAGTACTCGACGAGCCCACCAGCGCCCTCGACCGGACCGTGCAGGCGCAGATCGTCGAGCTGCTGTTAGACCTGCAGGCACGCCACCAGCTCGCCTACCTGTTCATCAGCCACGACCTGCGGGTCGTGCGAGCAATGGCCAGCGAGCTGATCGTGATGAAAGAGGGGGTGGTGGTGGAGCGGGGACCTACCGAAGAGCTGTTCGAGCGACCGCGCCAACCCTACA
Organism: uncultured Gemmatimonadaceae bacterium; assembly: GCA_964456165.1. Lineage (GTDB taxonomy): Bacteria > Latescibacterota > UBA2968 > UBA8231 > UBA8231 > CAYWBJ01. The sequence goes on from CAYWBJ010000308.1 coordinate 2,842, forward strand.
CGCGGGCCCTGCTCGCCGCCGCTTTCGACCGCCACACGCCGGGCCGGGGCGGCGCACGGTACTCTTAACAAAGACGCCGTTAAGGAAGCAACCTTGAGGTTTCGGCGTCGAGCACCAGGATCGCAGGTCCGCGAGACGGAATGGAGCGGTCCTTCATGGTGGCGGGGCTGAGCTGGAGCTTGGTCACCCTTTTCTGCTTCTCCGGCATGTCCTTCTTGAGGGCATTCATCTCGTTGGTGACCTGGCACAGCCGCTTGTCGCACTTCTGCCACTCCTCGAGCATCCCCTTGAACGACTTGATCACGATCACGAAAGCCGCGATCAGGGACAGGATGCACGCGGGAATGCCGGTATAAACGATCTCCATCATGACGCGGTGCATTCGTGCGGCTGGCTCCGTCCCGGATCGACCGGGCTCCGAGCAGTCACTACCGGTCAAGCTAGGTCAAGCCGCCGGCTCCAACCACTCGCCGGCCGATCCTTGGTCGCCCAACCGCCGCCGCGTTAACTTCCTGGCGCGTCCAACCACCTTCGGGAGGCAACAATGAAACCGGTTCTTCTCGCTGGTCATCATGACGGTCGGCTGGATCGTCGCCGGCTGGGTCATGGCCCGCATTCTGCCGGCGGTGCAACCCTGATCTTCGCCGGACAGGCCCCCGGCGGCCGGGATCGACCGGCCGGGCCAGGGCGATGAAGTTTACCGAAACCCTGCTGCGCGGCCGGTTGGTTCGACGGTACAAGCGTTTCCTCGCCGACATCGAACTGGAGTCCAAGGAGGTGATCACCGCCCATTGCGCCAATTCCGGCTCGATGCTCGGCTGCGACAGCCCGGGCTCGGAGGTGGTGCTGTCGGTCAGCACCAATCCCAAGCGCAAGCTCGCCCACACCTGGGAGCTGGTTCGGGTCGGATCTGCCTGGGTGGGAATCAACACCATGCGGCCCAACGCCATAGTCGAGGAGGGCATTCGGTCCGGGGCGGTACCCGAGCTGGCCGCCTATCGCTCCCTTCGCCGGGAGGTGCCCTACGGCGACAGCAGCCGCATCGACCTGCTGCTCGAGGACGGCGGCAACCCGGATCGCTGTTACGTGGAAGTGAAGAACGTCACCCTGGCGGAGGGCGACCTGGCCCTGTTCCCCGACGCGGTGACGACCCGCGGCGCCAAACATCTCGCCGAGCTCGCTTCGATGGTCGAGCAGGGGAACCGGGCGGTGATGTTCTACCTCGTCAACCGGACGGACTGCAATGCCATGGCGTTGGCCGAAATAATCGATCCCGACTACGCCGCGGCGTTCGATACCGCCGTGGCCGCCGGCGTCGAGGTGATGGCCTATCGCACCGCCATTGAGGCGACCGGCATTGAGCTGGAAACTGCGGTACCGGTGAACCCCTGACCCTGCACGAACTGGCGTTCCATCTCTGGCAGAGGCGGACTACCGCTCTGCAGCCTTTGTCTGTCACCATATCCCGCACTTCCAACCCCGACAGCAGACACTCGATGCGCGACGGCCTCGGCCGGCAAACGGGTGCCTCTCACCGTTCGTCCCATTGTCTTAAGTTCTGCTCGCGCTCGGCCCTGCAGCCGGCCGAGCCCCAACCGACGAGGAGATTTATGATGTCCCGACGCGCACGCTTGAGCCTGGCGTTCGGCGCCCTCGTGGTGGCCGGCGGCCTCTTCTTTGCCGCCGCCAACAAGGTCGCCCCGCTCTCCTGGGGATTGTGGGGAGACGTCAACCAGGACGAGGGCCTGGCGCTGAAGGGCTTTGACCCGGTGGCCTACCACACCGAGAAGCGGGCCAGGCCCGGAGACGCCGTGATCTCGGCGCGCTGGGCAGGCGTGGAATGGCGATTCGTCTCGGCCGTTAACAAGCAGCTGTTCGAGGCCGACGCCGAAGCCTACGCGCCCCGTTACGGCGGCTTCTGCGCCAGCGCGATAGCCGAGGGGCTCACCGCTGACATCGACCCGGAGATCTGGCACCGGGCGGAGGGGCGGCTCTACGTCTTTAACAACCAGGGCGCTAAGGACAGTTGGGTCGACGCACTGGGGGCGGGCGTGATCCGGCGAGGCGATGACAACTGGGAGTTTCGGTAATGATGCAACTGAACCGCGAGCAGTTTCTCGAAGACGGCTATGCCGTTCTCCGGCAGGTGGTGCCGCCGGATCATCTCGTCGCGCTGCGGGAGGCGGCCGAGACCATGGTCGAGCGCCAGCGCGCAATCTGGGCTCGCGAGCGGGCGCCGGACGACCCGCCCGGCGGCGTCTGGGAAACCACTGCGCAGCCGCGCCTGCAGGCCAGTCGCACGGTGGGGCTGGTCGACAAAGACACGGCGCCGGTAGTCGATTTCTGGTGTCACGACAACACCCACGGCGTCAGCGCCCGGCTGCTGGACATGCCGCACGCCGGCAATTCCGAGATGATGATGATGTGCAGCCCGCAGCGGGATCACGGACCGGCCCTGTGGCATCGGGACATCCACCCGTTCGACACCGCCCCGCTGCAGGGCTACATCGAGGACATCCTGGAAAACGGGCCACGCTACGTCCAATGGAATATCCCACTCTACGACGACAGCGTCCTCTGGGTCGTCCCCGGAAGTCACGTCCGCTACAACACCGAAGCGGAGCAGGCACAGCTGGACACCGATCCCCGGGTCCCTCTGCCCGGCGCCGTGCAGACCCACCTGGCCGCTGGTGACGGGGTCGTATACATCACGCCGATCCTGCACTGGGGCAGCGACTACAGCACCATGATGCGGCGGACGCTGCACGGCGGCTTCAGCAACTTCACCCGCTACCACGACCTGAGCTTCCTCGAACACGTCGACGCGCCGACCCGGTCCCTCTTCAAGCAGTGGGAGGCCAACAGCCGACGCAGCCAGGATGCCACCGAGCGCACCCTGCGCGCCGCCATCGCCGGCGACGCCGGGGCCTACCTCGACGGGCTTGACAGCATGCAGACCGGGCTCGGCGAAAAGGGGAAGTGGATGCTGACCGTGCACCTGAGCAAGGCCGCCTGTTTCATCGCGATTCGCAGCGATCCCGACTTCCAGGCCAGCACGCCCAACCTGCACCAGACCGCCGAGAACGCCCATCCGATCACCGTCAACTGGGGTCCGGAGTTCGCCGAGCGCTTCACGCCGGTTGAGGCGGAAGCCCTCTGGGATCGATTCGAACCCCTCGACCGGGCGCTGCAGACCGAAGAGCACTACGTCGCCAGCTTTCAGGGCAGTGCCGTACCCTACGACTTCAACCACCTGCCGACCGACATGGACCTGGGCTCGTTCCTGGCGGGGTGGTCGGCCTGAGCGGGAATGGATTTTTCCTGACCGCAGGCAGCAGTACCGCGGAGACCGTTCTCTGATTCTCAGGGACGTGGCACCGGCCGCAGCGGCTCCCGCCTGACGAAGCGCTCTAGGTGGGCACGAGGATGGCGCGCCGGAGGCTGCCTCCCTGGCCACCCGTAGCACCGGCGATCGCGATGATTCCTTCCATAGGCCATTTCTTTCATCTCCTGACTGCGTGAACTGGCGGATTCTCTGCGTATATTAACCCCAACTGCCGTTGACCGAGTCAGACACAGAGCAAGGCGGCCACGCCGCCGGAAAGACGACCAACGATGGAGTCCACTAGGCGGAATTTCGATCCTGGCAAGTTCGAATCGATTCACCAGGTGGGCGGCATCCGCACCGGCCGCCTCGACTGGCCCGACGCCGGCGGCTCGCCCGGCTGCCGCGTCGCCCAGGTCGACACCGGCTCCGGTCTGCGCTTCACCGTCGCCGTGGACCGCGGCGGCGACATCGTCGAGGCCTTCTACAACGACACGGCACTAGCCTACCTGAGCCCGGTCGGCTACCGCCCGCCCGTGGTCCCGGTCACCGAGGACGACCACTGGCTCGCCGCCTGGCCCAGCGGGCTGGTGACAGCCTGCGGTCCCCGCTATATCGGTCCCGGCCGTCAGGAGGACGGGCTGGCGCTGGCCCTCCACGGCCACCACTCCAACACCCCGGCGGCTTTGACCGGCATCGGCAACCCGGACCCCAGGGCGGACAGCCTGGAGATGCACCTGGACATGACCGTCCGCGACAGCCAGTTCTACGGACCGGTGCTCGAGGTCCGACGCCGGATAGCCTGCACCCTGGGCGAGCCCGTCATCCGGGTGCGCGACCAGGTGACCAACCTCGGCAACGAGACCACCGCCCATAACTGGCTGTACCACATAAATTTCGGCTATCCCCTGCTGGACCGCGGGTGCCGCCTCGTCTACGCTGGAAAGGTCAACGGTGGCTGGGTGATGCGGGCCGACATGTCGTTCTCCACGGAGGTCTCGGAGTTGGGACAGCTGCAGGCGATGATGGAGGTGCCGGATCCGCTGCCCGAGCACGCCGCCGCCGGCTCGCGGGGCCTACTGCTCGACGCGGCTGCCGACGACGACGGAATCGTCCACTGCGGGGTGGTGAATCCGGCGACGGAGCTGGGAGTGCAGGTCAGTTATCCAGCGACCGCGCTGCCGCGGCTGGCCAACTGGCAGCACTACGGCCCGGGCGGCTCCTATGTCACGGCGCTAGAGCCGTTCAGCGGCTCATTGCTGGGGAAGGATTCGGACGACCACCCGCTCGCCGACCAGCGCCTCGAGCCGGGCGAGACCAGGTTTTACGAGCTCACCTTCACCGTCCGTTCGGGCGAGCGGGAAATCGGCGAACTGCTGGCCCGCCAGGGCAGGCTTGCCACACCGTAGCCGGCCGCGGACAGGGGCCAGCGCCCGGGCAACCGGGAGGGAACGAGTGGACTAGTATCGCTCTAAGTCCCGAACCGCTGCGCCAGCTCACTCTGCCGACGCCTGGTCAACTCCGATTCGAGCACGTCCCGGTTGATGACGTGGCGGGGTACGCGGCCGTGCTGAATGTCGAGCGCGGCTTCGACGCAGAGCTCGCTGCAGGTGCGGAGCATCTCGTCGGCGGTCCCCAGCGCGTGCGGCGAGATATTGACGCTCTCCATACGCAGCAGCGGGTCATCCAGCGCCATCGGCTCCGGATCGACCGCGTCCAGACCGGCGCCGCGAATGGTGCCGGCGGCCAGCGCCCGGGTCAGCGCCGCCTGATCGACGATACCGCCGCGGGCGACATTGACCAGGTAAGCCGACGGCTTCATCTGCGCCAGCTCCGGTTCGCTGATCAGGTGCCGCGTCTCCTCCGTTAGATTGCAGAGCACGACCGCGTAGTCAGCTCGACGCAGCAGCGTCGGCAGGTCGACCCGCTCGATGTCCAGCCCACTCACCCGCTCCTCGTTCAGGTAGGGATCGTAGACCAGGTTGCGGACCTGGAACGGCTGCAACAGCCGGTAGAGGTCCTGGCCGATGTTGCCGAAGCCGACGTAGCCGATCGTTTTGTCAGTCAGGGTTTCCCCCATCTCGTTGACGGACTCGGCGTCGTACCAGCGGCCGTCGTACATGATCGTCCGCTTCTGCATCATCCGCGTCGCTAGCACCAGGATGTGCAGCACCGCGGCGGTGGCCATCGACCGGCGGATGCCCTCCGGCGTCGTCGCCAGGATTACCCCCGCCTCGGTGCAGGCCTGCACGTCCACCCGGTCGAAGCCGGCGCCATAGCGCACAATGCCGGCGCAGCGCCGCGAGCCGGCCAGCGTCTCGCGGGTAAAACGTTGGCCGCCGGCGATGACTACGTCCACCGCGTCGAATTCCGCGGTGGTGATCGGACGGTCGCGGTCGGCGGTGAAGGGCACGACCTCGATGCGGGCGCCGGCGTCGAGCATAGCCTGAGCGCTGTCGATCATGCGGATCTTGGCATCGACACCGTCGGTGCCGATACCGATGCGGAAGGGTTCATCACTCATGGATCTGTTCCGTTGGCTATGGTGGTCGACGAGTCTGTCAGTTTAGGGGGTGCCCGCGCGCTGTCAACAGCGTCACACCACCGGCACACCGACGCCATCGCCCATGCCCGCAGGAAATCGACGGCGTCGAGGCAACCGCCGGACACGGCGTAGTAGATCAGAGTCGGGACACCGTCTCCAGTGAAGGCGCCGCCGCTCCAGCAGCAGCCGCGGCTCGAAAGGGTCGCGGATGCGGCAGATGGCAGGGAGGATTGGTCACGGGGAGCTCTCTTTCTCAAACAACGATGGGAAAAACCGGTGGGGATCCCCGGGATCGTGAAACAGCTTCTGCTGCCGCACGCTCAGCGTCGTGTTCTCCGGTGGCTGGACCCGCTGGTTCGACCAGGTCAGGCTCGAAACGCAGTACTTGTAGAGCAGGCTCCAGCGCTCGTGTTCGGCGCACCAAGGCGCCGTCGCATGCACCAGCGCCTCCGAGAACAGGATGACCGAGCCGGCCGGCACCGGCGGCACGACCACACAGGAGGCGTTGGACGGGTCATCGAGGATCGCCTGCGGCACCTTGAAATTGCTCTTGTGACTGCCGGGGATGCAGGAGAAGCCGCCGAGGCCGGGGCCGGCGTCGGCAAGGCTCCAGGCCACCACGACAAAACCGTTGAGACTGAGGTGGTCCCGGTGGGGAAAGAAGTCGCCGGACCGCGCCTCGGCGTGGGGCGCATTGGCACCGTAGTCGGCATGCAGGCTGTAGCCGCGGCTGCCGGCGGCAGCGTGCAGGCCGTAGACCCGCTCGAGGCGAAAGCAGTCTCCCAGGCGACAGCGCAGCACCGGCATGATCGCCTCGTGATCCAGCAGCGTGCAGAAAGGGTCGCCCCAGGCCAGAAAGCCGGGCACGTCACCCGCGTTGCCGGCGGCACCGCCGAACCGGGCAACCCCGGCGGGCAGATCCAGCTGCTGGGCTGCAATCCCCTCGACGAGGGCCGCCACTTCGGTGCCTGACAGCACCCCTTCAATTACCAGGTAGCCCTGCAGGTCGAAGAGAAACTGTTGCGTTTCCAGGTCGTTCATCCCGCTCCCCGTCCAGGTTGACCCACTGCGGATGAAAGTAACGGATGCAGCCCCCAACATCCACGCCAGAAAAGGTTTTCGGATTGCTTGACCCCCGAGGGCCGCGTACACTCGAACCATGCTCGGGAAAGAACCCAACTACGAAGAGTCGGAGGTACCGCACTACGACCTGCCCGACCCGCTCATTGATGGCGACGGAAAACCAGTTGCAGATGCACAGACCTGGCGCGATCAGCGGCGCGGCGAGATCCTCGAGCAGTTCGCCACCGAGGTGTACGGCCTGGTGCCGGGGCCGGCGGCGACCTCGTGGGAGGAAGCGGCCGACGACGCGGTCGCCCTCGGCGGATTGGCGCGGCGGCGTCAGATCACGATCCGGGTATCCGGGGCCGGCTCTGACGCCCGGCTCGAGCTGCTGCTCTACCTGCCCGCCACGACTGCACATGCGGTGCCGGTTTTCCTCGGGCTCAACTACTTCGGTAATCACGCCATCCAGCCCGATCCCGGAATCCTGCTCTCCACCGCCTGGATGCGCCGTTCGCGCAGCAACCACATCGTCGACCACCGCGCCACCGAGGCATCGCGCGGCCGGCAGCAGTCTCGCTGGCCGGTGAACCGCATCCTCGAGCGAGGTTACGCCGTCGCCACCCTGTACCACGGCGATTTAGACCCGGATTTTGACGATGGGTATGCCAATGGGGTGCATCCGCTGTTCTACGCGACGGGCCAGTGCGCGCCCGACAACGACGAGTGGGGAGCTCTGGGTGCCTGGGCCTGGGGATTGAGCCGCGCCCTCGACTACCTGGAGACCGACGTCGACGTCGATCACCGGCGCGTCGCGATACTGGGCCACTCCCGACTGGGCAAGGCCGCGCTGTGGGCCGGCGCCAGCGATGAGCGCTTTGCCGCCGTGATCTCCAACAACTCCGGCTGCGGTGGCGCGGCGCTGAGCCGGCGCTGCTTCGGCGAGACCGTGGCACTGATCAACGGCCGGTTCCCTCACTGGTTCTGCGACCGCTTCCGCCGCTACAATGACCGCGAGGCTCAGCTGCCGATCGACCAGCACCAGCTACTCGCCCTCGTCGCGCCCCGCCCCCTGTACGTCGCCAGTGCCGCCGCCGACCTGTGGGCCGACCCAAGGGGCGAGTTCCTGGGCGCGCTCAACGCCCACCCGGTCTACCGGCTACACGGTGCCGAGGGCCTGCCAGTGAACGAGATGCCCCCACCCGATGAGCCGGTGTCCGGCACCATCGGCTACCACGTCCGCTCCGGCGGCCACGACATCACCGGCTACGACTGGGACCGTTACCTCGACTTCGTCGACCGGAATCTGTAACCGATCGTGAGACTGACGGGCTTAGCCGGCGGTCGCTGCGTGCTCGTTGTTGACCGCCTGCACCAAAGCCCGCATGTAGCCGATCGAGTAGGCCAGCCCCGAGTCCGAGCCGTTTACCATCTCCGGGATATGGTCGGGGATTACAGCCCCGTCAAAGCCGACTTCGCGCAGCGCCCGCATCACCGCATACATGTCCTGGTAGCCGTCGTCGATAAAGGTTTCCTGCCACGGCTCCGGCATCGGGTTTGAGACGTTGCGGAAGTGGACCTTGAACAGCTTATCCCTTTCCCCAAACCAGCGGATGGCCTCGACCACGTCGACCCCCATGCCGGCCGCTCCCCCCTCCAGCCAGCAACCGACGCAGAGGCAGACACCAATGTTGGGACTGTCGGCGATCTCCAGCGCCCGTTTGTACCCATCGAAGTTGCCCAGTACGCAGCGGGGTACGCCGCCCAGGGCATAGACCGGCGGATCGTCCGGATGCAGGCCGATGTAGACGCCCGCTTCCTCCGCCACCGGCGTTAGGCGCCGCATGAGATGCTCGTAGTTGTTCCACATCTCCGTTTCGCTGAAGGCGCGGCCGTGCGTGAGCTCGCCAGCGAAGGTCTTGTCGTCCCACACGCCAGTGGCATTGGAGATATCCAGGACGCGGGCACTGACACCGCCGCGTCCTTCGGCGCGGCCGGTGCTCCAGATGCCGTTGCCCATGTGGGCGTAGGTGTTGTAGCACAGCCCGGCTTCGCCGAGGTCGCGGATAAACTGGATAAACTCCTCGATCTTCTGGTCGCGACCGGGCAGGTTCAGAGTTACCTCCGGCATGTTGTGCACGCTGCGGTTGCCGATCCGGTAGATCTGTATGCCGTACTCGTGGAGGCGCTCGTTGCATTCTCGGTAGTAGGCGGCGTTGTGCCGATCGTTGTCGGCGACGTTGAGCATCGCCCACTTGACGTCCAGCTGCTGCAGAAACTGCAGGTGCTCGTCGCTATCGGTGTCGGCCACGTAGGTGCCGATCTGGATTCCGGGTGTCTCGGCCATCAGGCCGGGCACGCTATACAGGGGATGCTCCGCGTTCAAGTCAGTCTCCTTAGGGGCTGAGGTTCAGGCTGGCGCGATCCAGTCCCGGGTGAAGCGGGCGACGACCAGGCGTTCGTGCTCGTCCTTCTCGTAGGCGCAGAGAATGCCGCCTTCGCCCACCGTCAGGTCGGAGTAGGCGGCCGCCCCCGGGCAGAGGACGCGGGCTGCCGGCCAGGTGTGCCCGCCGTCGCTGCTCAGGCGCACGGTTAGCAGGGCACGTGCCTCCGTGCTGCTGGGGTGGCAGAGCAGGATGTGGCTTGCATCCAGGCTCGCGATGCTGCCCTGGCAGGAGGGCTCGGGCAGCTCTGGATGGAATTCGACCGGCGACCAGGTCGCGCCGCCGTCGCTGCTGCGCGCCGAGGCGCGCTGCCGGCGGCGGCCCCGGCTGCGCATGTTCATGTAGAGGCTCCCATCCTCCAGCTCAACCGCCCCGCACTCGTCCGAGGCATCCACCTCCATCGGGGCGCCCGCGTCCCAGCTGTGGCCGCCGTCGTCGCTGAAAATGGCGAACGACAGCTGCACCTGGCCCCAGTTGGGCGGCGGATCACGCCAGGTGGCCGGGGCCGGGCTCAGATCTGCCCAGGACGGAATGAGCAGCCGCCCGCTGCGCAGCTGAATGCCATGCCCGGGGCCGGTGCCCAGGTAGGTATGCCCCTCGGCCTTCACGCCCGCGGTGAGTTCCGCCGGCGCTTCCCAGGTAACCCCGTCGTCCCGGCTGCGGGTGACGAACACCCGCTGGTTGTCCACGCAAAACGGCAGCAGGACGTCACCGGAATCGCGCTCAACGACCGGACAGGGGTTGCCGCAGGTGCGATCGCCGTCGCTGACCACGACCACCGGCTCCTCCCAGCTGCTGCCGCCGTCGTGGCTGCGGCGCAGCAGGATGTCGATCTCGTCGTCGTCCCGGCCGGTGTGGCGCCGCCCCTCGCAGAAGGCCAGGATGGTGCCGCTGTTAACCGCCACCAGGGCCGGGATGCGATAGCGCCGGTAGCCGCCCTGGCCGGCTGCGAACAACTCGGTTTCGATCATGAGCGCGTCCATAGGTTTTCGGTGCAAGGATGAACGGGCCTGCGGGGCCGGGAGACAAGGGTCTCCGCGAGATAGCCGCCTACGCGGTCGTAGGCCTCGGCGCGCAGCATCGTCTGGTCGCACTGGTAGCCGGGGCCCGAGCACCCGGTGGCGGGCTCGCTCGATCCTGGGACAAGGCTCATCGCGATGCCGGCCTTTTCCCATGAGCCCGGACGACGACCTCAGTCCATCAGCGCGTTGTGGGTCATGCCCGTGAACGAATCGATCACCCAGAATATCCCGTACACAGCGAACTGACCTGCCACCAGTCCCAGAAACAGGGGCCGGGCAGCGTTGTGTAGTCGGACCCCGCCGTACTTCAGCAGCAGGCTCTTGAACAGCCAGGCCAAAAAGGCGTTGAACGCCACCCAACGTAGGACGGAGCTGACCGGGTATCCGATCGGGTGCAGCGGCCACCAGATCCAGTAGCGCTGTGCCATCAGCAGTCCGGTCATCAGCGCGGCTCCGATACCGGTGTGCAGCCAGCCGTCCCAGCTTGGTCCCATCGGCGCCTGCATGCGGGCGTTGGCGTACTCGAACACATACTGGTTGAACCAGATGAAGTGGCCCTGGCTCATGTTGATGGCGCCGTAGGCGTAACCCATGTAGATCAGGACGATAGTGCCGCCCGTCAGGCCGAGCAGGATCGACAGCAGGATCGCCCAGAATAGGTGCCGGCGGCGGCCGGCGACGCGCTCGGCCAGCTTGAGCCCGTTGGCGCAGTGGGGCATGGCGAAGTTGAACAAGTCGTTGGACCAGACGCGGGCATAGGCCAAGCCGACCAGGCCGCTGGAGCCGTATTGCGACACACCCACCGCCGACAGCGCCGCGTCCGGCGCGACGATGGGAGTGAACAGCATCGCCACGCCGCCCTCTACCAGAACCCGGGTGATAGCGACGAAGATGACGAACACGAAGAAGAGGAAGACCGCGATCCCCAGCGGCGGCATCCCGGACAGGTGCAGCCAGTAAGCCATAACGCCGACGCTGATGAGCAGGAGAGCGACGGCGCCACGGTACGAAATGATCTCGTCGACGTCATCGACGGCCGGGCTCGCGAACAGAGCCTTGCGCAGAACCGAGCGCAGGTGTGCCCGAGCCACCCACAGGCCGCTGAGCACCAGAGCCATCATCGCCCCCATGCTCTGATGCACCAAACTGGGCTGACCGCTCCAAACGCTCAGGGCCGGCTCGGCCGCGTCCACGTATCCAACGGCGTTGTAGAGCGCCCGCTGCAGCACGCTGAGCAGGTAGAAGATCCAGAGGCTGAACGCCACCTGCTGGTTGATCAGGTAGAAGAACCCCAGCGCGACCACGCTCAGCTTCAGGTGAATCCCGACCCCGAACAGGCTGAGTGAGGTCTCCGGCTGGATGTCGGGGAAGTAGGGGAAGTAGCTGTGCAGACCCTGCACGGCCCCGATCGCCACCGGCACCGCGAAGCCGATCCACATGATCGGGTTGCGGAAGAATCCTCCGGCCGCTCGCTTTTCATCTTCGTCGTCGATCATCGCCAGCGACACCTGCACCAGCGGGTAGATGATGCGCTCCCGCTCCGCCCACTGGCGGCGGAAGATCACCATCAGGCACAAGGTCGCCGCGTGTATTGCCACCAGCAGCGGCAGCCAGCACAGCAGCGGCCAGACCCACACCTTCCACAAGTCCGTCGCTCCATCGGGGGAAGTGCCCTCGAAGAAACCGGTCAGTCCATCCAGCTGGTAGGGTGCGATCCAGTCCGGGATGTAGGGGTGGAGCTGGCTGACCCAATCGTTCTCCGGCGTCGCGTAGTAGAACGGCCCGGACAGCATTGGCACCAGGTAGTGGATCATGTTGTGGCTCTGGTTGGCCACCGCCATGAGGATGAAGAGGATGATCAGTTCGCTCGAGGTCAGCGCCCAGGAAGTGCGCAGGGCGTGCAGCAGGACGTTGACGCCGCCGACGAGGACAAAGAACAGGAAATGGGAGAGGGGGCTGGTGTAGAAGGCGCCGCCGGCGTTTGATCCGAGCAGGTAGAGCGTGAGGTAGGGGCCGACCGAACCGACCGCCGTCGCCAGCAGCAAGCCGCCAATCAGCGCCCGCGCCGTCACCCCGCGGCGTTCAGCGATCCTGGCGATGGCTGATGGGCCCCAGGCCTATGGCCTGCTGCAGCGTCCGCAGGCGTGGGCCAGTTGACCAAAATGCAGCGGCCGGAAAGGCCGTTGTCGAGCAGCTGGAAAGAATACCTCCGGATCATCGGCAATAATGTGATCTGGTATCCGATCGTGTAGTGCCGAACCCGCCGACCGGGCTAAGCTGCGTGGTGTCAGAATATAGACAACCTCGAGGGCCGTCTTCAGTCCGCCGGGGTGGCCGGTGGCCCCGCCCCCCGGTTGCGGGTGGCCTCTGCCGACACCGACGACAGACTGCCCAGTCGGCGCAGCGAGGGGAAGAGCCCGCTCCAGGCCGCCACTACCAGCAGGGGGCCGACGCCGCCGCTGACGACCGATATCACCGGCGTGAACAGATGCGCCACCGTGCCCGACTCGAAGCCTCCCAGCTGGTTGGAGGAGCCGACGAAGACCGCGTTCACGGCCGACACCCGACCTCGCATCTGGTTCGGTGTGCTCATCTGCACGACCACGTGCCGGACCACCATACTGACGTTGTCGAATGCACCAGTCAGGGCCAGGGCAAGCAGCGACAGCCAGAAGCTCGTCGACAGGCCGAACGCGATGGTGGCCAACCCGAAAGCGGCGACGTTCAGCAGCAGGACGTGACCAGCTCGGCGAATGCCGGGACGGTGGGCCATCCACAGCGCGACGACTAGGGCGCCCGCCGCCGGCGCCGCCCGCAGCCAGCCCAACGCCTGCTCCGGACCCAGTCCGGTGCCGGAGAGGTCGAGAATGTCGCGCGCGAAGATCGGCAGCAAGTAGACGGCGCCACCGAACAGCACCGCGAACAGGTCCAGCGACATCGCCCCCAGGATCACCTGGCGCCGCCAGACGAAACGCAGCCCGGCGGCGATCTGCCCGAACATGTTCCCCGGCTGAATCCGGGGCGCCGGCGGCAACCGCACGGTCAGCAGGAAGAGGATGAAAGCCAGCGAGGAAGCAGCGGCCAGCAGGTAGGCGGCCTGCACGCTGAAGGCGACGACAATGCCGCCGATGGCCGGACCGGCGACGCCGGTGATCTGCATGAAGGTGGTGCGCCACTTCACGGCGTTCTCGAACAGCGTCTCGGGCACCAGCAGCGGCAGGATGGCGGAACGCGCCGGCCAACCCAGACGCAGAAAGGTGGAGTCGAGGAAAAGCGCCACGTACATCCATCCCACCGGCGCCTGCTTCCAGCTGAGCACAGCTAGCACGATCGACGTGACCGAGGCGCCGGCTACCGAGAGCATCATCAGCTTGCGGCGGTCGTAGATGTCGGCCAGATAGCCGGCCGGCAGCGTGAACAGGAACATCGGCACCGCCTCCACCAACCCCACCAGTCCCAGTGCCAGCGCCTGGTCGGTCCGGTCGTACATCTCCCAACCGATGGCCACGCCCTGGGCGGCAGTGCCCATGCTGACGAGAGAACCGACGACGAGAAAACTGCGGAAGAGGGGGACGCGGAGGGCGCCGTAAGAGTCATGGTGTGCGCGCATGGATGTCCCCTAATATAATTCAACCCGCTCCCCCGGGTTGCCGCCGCGGGCGTTGAGACCCCGGCGAGATGGCGGTATATTCCTGTTCCGGGTTCGCTGCAACCACGCCCGCCTTCCATGACCCGAGACTCCGCCTCCTGCTTTCAGGGCCAGGCCGCTGTGCCGATGACAAGACTGGTTCTGGCGATTTTTCTGTCGTCGGTCGGGGCCGTCCTCTTCAGCCTGTCGATCTTCCGGCTACTGCAGTTCTTCGTGATGCCGTCCATGTTCTTCGCCCTGCTCCTGGTCGGTTTCCCCATCGGCGCCGCCGTCGCCGCCCGCTGGCCCCGCTCAGATGTTGCGCGCTTCGCCCGCATGCTGACGGTACTGAAGTTGGTCATGCTCGCCAGCATCGCCGCAACCCTGCTCTGCAAGCACGTCGACTACATGCGGGCCAACCTGCTGTTCGGCATCGATCCAGTGCAGCTCTTCGTCCAGGTGCTCGCTTTCGCGCTGATCTACCTGCCCTTCTTCGCCGCCTACGGTGCCGCCGAGTACGTTGGCTACCTGGCCGGCACCGCCGCCTTCTCTCAGCGCATGCGCCCGGTCTACGGCCTGTTCCTCTTCGGCGGCGCCGCCGCCTTTGGACTGGCCGAGTTCCTGCAGCGCCCCCTCGGCGTGCCGCGGCTTCTGGTGATCGCCGTCGCCGCCGTCTTAGTCAGCCGCTTCCTGCTTACCGATGGGGCGCGGCTGCGCCGAGGCCTCGAACTCGGACTGCTGGTAGCGGTGGCCTGCTGGCCCGGGTTCGACCGCACCTTCATGGACCTGTTCAAGCTGCCGGCCGAGGTGCGCCAGTCGGTGGCCGCCCACCGCGAGAAGTTCCGCGACACCGAGGTCCTCCACGCCGCCTGGGGCAAGTATTCCTACGTCGAGATCCTGCGCTCGAGCCGCGAGGCTTACATCGACTTCTTCTCCGGCTTCTACAACGACGTGGCCATGTGGGCGGTCACCCCACGCACCGAGTCCGACCCCATCCGCACCCAACTCCAGCGCCTGGCCACCAACGACTGGGTCCCCCACCTGTTCATCCCCGAGAACGGCAAGGTCGCCCTGATCGGCTCAGGCGGGGGCCGCGGCATCTACCACGCTCGCCTGGCCAACGCCAGCCGGATCCTGGCGCTGGAGATCGAGCCGGAAGTCGTGGAGGCGATCCAGGGGCCGTTGCGCGAGCCGTTCAAGGATGTCTACAACGCCCCGCCTGTGGAGGCCTACGTCGGCGAGGCCCGCTCCTGGCTGGAGGCGTCCGACGAGCGCTTCGACCTGATCATGCTGATGAGCGTCGGCGGCTATCCGCAGCTGATGCTCGAGCCGGGCAACATGATCCGCACCATCGAGGCCTTCCAGGTCTTCGTCGACCACCTCACACCGACCGGCATCATCACCATCGGCTACGACCGCATGCTCGACAAGAAGGGGATCCTGCTCAGCCAGTACTATTACACCCTCGATCGGCTGGGCATGACCTGTTACGGGTTCCAGCTCGAGCAGGGCTACCTGTTGCTGGCTTTCCCGGCAGACGCCCCGCCCGCACAACAGGCGGCCTGGGAAGCGGCGCGCGCCGAGCTTGCGCGCGGCGCCACCCACGTCTCCGGTCCCGACCTGGAGTTCCCTGATTACCGACCGATCACTGACGACCGCCCGTTTTTGGCCGGTAACATCAGCAACATCCTGTCGGTCGCGAACATCCGCTGGATGTTCGCCGTGATGAGTTTCGTCATCCTCCTGACCGCACTGTTTGCCAGCCTCCTGCTCGCCCGCCCCTTGCGATTGCAGCCCATGCCGGTGTCGCGCCCGACGCTGATGGCCATCAGCTTCCTGGTGGGGGCCAACTTCATGCTCATGGAGCACCTCACGGTGGTCCAGCTGTTCGTGCACCTCTACGCCTACTACGACGCCCTCATTATCGGCATCATCGCTTTTCTCACCCTCACCGGGTTGGGCAGCCTGCTGATCGCCCGTCGCGCCCTGGTACCGGTCATCGGCGCCACGCTGCTGTTGCTGATTGGTTGGTGGTGGGCAGCGCCGGACGGGGTCTGGGCGACGCTGCTGGTGATTCCCGGCATTCTGGCCACCGGCGCATTCTTCCCGCTCATCTTCGAGCAGATTCCGGCCGGTCGGCTACAGCTGTTCGGGCTCGATGCGGTGGGTGCGGCACTGGGAGCGACGCTCGCCTTCTTCGTGCCGATGCTGTACGGATTTGCGGCTTTTTCCACCGTCGCGGTCGCCGTCTTCGCGCTCACCGGGATCTGCATGCTGCTGTTCATCGGGCGGCTGCGCGACAGCTGAGACCTTCCCGTTCCGGCGCGAAGGCGCCGACTTGTACCAGCGCCGTCCCTACCCCGCATTCCGGACGGCCCCGATCTTCTGCACCCGGCCCCAGCCGCTCACCCCAGCGCGGCCCAGGGACGGGACCAGGCGCTCGAGCTCAATCCAGCTTGGCGCTCAGGAACAGGAATTTGAGCACCCCGTCGCCCGTGTTCCGGTGCTTGTGCCACACATTGCGCGGCAACAGTACCAGATCCCCCGGCTCGGCGGTGATCACCTCGTCCCCCACGGTGGCCTCCATCTGTCCTTCCAGGATGAAGAAGGCCTGCTCCTGGTCGGCGTGCACGTGCCCGTCCCCCGAAGTCCCCCCAGGCTCGTACTCGTTGGTGTGCACCACCAACCGCTCCGAGTTCAGCGCCGCCGGCCGGCTCTGCTGCCGCACATCCGGACCGACAACTACCCGCGAGATGCCACCCGGATGGTTGTGGAATTCGCCGGGCTGGCTGAAACAGTCTCTTACTTGATTCGTCTGTGACATCAGGACCCCCTTGAGTTATGGACTATCCTTAGTCTCATTTAACCATGCTGACCAACAGAGCGGGAGTGGCTTGCGGTGGAGCAAGAGGCAAAAGCCAATCCGTCCTCCCTCCTTACCCAGTTCGAAACGAAGAGTAAGAGGATGCCTGAAAGTAACCCGCCACACCCTCGAACTGCCAGAGCCGGCCGAAAAATGGTTCAACCAGACCACCACCATCCGTCATGCGCCCCCTTATCCGCCCAGATCCTCGTGGCCGCCGACACTCCTTGAGCGGCAAAGCTCCACGATCGAGGTTTATTGTACGGGCCTGGACCGGGGTTCGCCGTCCCCAACGTCGCACCGACTTCGAGTCCGAACTCACGGCGGTAAAGAAGAGATGACAGAACTAGCCCTGACCGACGAACAGAAGTACGAATTCGACCTGAGAGGCTACCTCGTTCTCAGAAACCACTACGACGCCGACGCCGTCGCCCGATTTCACGCCGGCATCGACGAGCTTCAGGCCATCCCCGTCGACTACAACGAGTACCAGAAGCTCGGTATCTCCAGCTATTACCTCGGCCCCGCCAACCGGGACCCCGAGCACCCGTACTGGAAGGGGGGGAACCGCGACGACCGCGCGCCCAATCCGAAGACCGGCGGCATCGGCCGCGGCGATCACGCCATCTGCGGCACCGCCCGCTTCGACCCCATCGTCCGGGACCCGGTGCTCAGGGCCATCCACACCGAACTGGCCGGCGGCCCCGTCTACATCTCCGCCACCTACTACATAGAAAAGGTGGGGCCGGTCCGCGGCGGCGGGTTGCACAACAGCGGCTATCCCTTCATGCGCGACATCTACTACCGCTACGACCACACCAACGGCATATTCGCCTGCCAAAGCACCAAGAGCGTGGTCATCCTATCCGACATGAGCCTGGTAGAGAACGGACCTTTCGCCGCCATCCCGGGCAGCCACAAGGCCAATTTCGCCTGTCCGCACGACATGGAGGACGCCACGCAGAACCCGCACTGTGTGCCAGTCCTGGCCGCGACCGGTGACGTGGTGATCTTCTCCGAGGCCATGACCCACAACGCCTACCCGGTAACCAACGACACCATCCGCCGCTCGGTATTCTTCAACTACATGCCGGCCATTCGCGTCGACCACTTGCCGTTCCAGCGCATGTCGCAGTACCCGGACCACGTGCTCGATCGCCTGAGCGATGCATCCGAGCTTCTGACCCTTTCCGGCTACATATAGCCGCCTGAACTACGCCGACATGGCCGGCCAGCCCAACTTCCTGATCATCCTCTCGGATCAGCACAATCCGCACAACCTGGGTTGTTACGGAGACCGGATCGTGCGCACGCCCAACCTCGATCGCCTGGCCGCGACCGGTGTGCGTTTCGACCACACCTACTGTGCCTCCCCGCTCTGCGTGCCATCGCGCATGACCTTCCTCACCAGCCGCCACTGCTCCGACATCGGCGTATGGACCAACAACTGCTATCTGCCTTCTGACATCCCCACCTTCGCCCACGGGCTGGGCAGCGCCGGCTACGAGACCGTCCTCGGAGGCCGCATGCACTTTCTGGGCCCGGACCAGCGCCACGGCTTCGAGCACCGCATCGCCGGGGACGTCCTCGGCCCACACCCGGGCGGCCCAGGGCCCGACCTGGGCAATATTCCCAACGCCTCGACCGGCCAAACCCGCATCGCGGTCGAAGTGGCCGGACCAGGGCGCACGGCCTACCAGGCCTACGACATCGCGGTTACGGACGCATGCCGGCGGTGGCTGGAGCGGCGCGACCGGCGGGAGGATGTCAAACCTTTCTGTCTGCTGGCCGGCTACGTCCTGCCTCACTGTCCCTTCATCTGCCCGCCCGAGCTCTACGCCGAGTACCGCGACCGAGTCGACCTGCCGCAGACGCCGCCCGGCTACTTCGAGGGCCTCCATCCCGCCGTCAGGCTCTGGCGCGAAAAGCGGGGCGTCACCGACCTTGCCGACGAGCAGATCCGCTGCGCGCGTGCCGCTTACTACGGACTGATCACCTTTCTGGACGAGCAGATCGGCCGCCTGCTGGCAACCCTGGCGTCGACCTCCTTCGCCGAGGACACCGTCGTCGTCTACCTCTCCGACCACGGCGACATGGCCGGCGAGAACGGAATGTGGTGGAAGAGCAGCTTTTACGAGGGCTCAGCCGGTGTGCCGATGATCTGGTCCTGGCCCCGCCACCTCCGCGAAGGGACCGTGGTCGATCGCGTTAACAACCTGATCGATGTCGGCCCGACCCTGATCGACCTGGCCGGCGGCGAATCGCTGCCGGGTGCCGCCGGACACAGCCTGCGCCGGATGCTGGAGACCGGGGAGGATTGCGGTTGGGAGGACGAGACCTTCTCCGAGCTCTACAACGGCGCCGACGAGCCGGTCGCGCGCATGGTCCGCCGCTCCAAGTGGAAGCTCAATCACTACTGCGGCTACGAGGCCCCGCAGCTGTTCGACCTGGAGACCGACCCAGCCGTGTTCGTCGATAGGGGACGGGACCCCGACTGCGCCCCGGTCCGTGAAAGGCTGCTGTCCCGCCTGCGCCGGGGCTGGGACGGCGACGCGATCCGCCGCCGGCTGGAACATCGGCAGGCGGGCCGGCGCTACCTACGGGAGTGGGCGACCGCGGTCGATCTCGACCCGAGTGACTTCTGGAGGGCACCACCGGGAGCCAACGAGTGGCCCCTGGACCGCAAGAGCTAGCCCAGCGCCCCCGCGACCTGCTCAGGAGTCACATTTCACCAACGCGCCACCCCGCGGCAACTGTTGTTGCAACCGTCAGTGCACCGCCACCCCATGGAGTACGGCAACGCCCCCTTCTCCTCCATCGCGGCCTGTTAACGGATTCCGGCGATTTGCCGATGTACCCGACAACAGGAGGAGGAGAAATGCCAAGCAACCACGAAACCGACAGCGGGGCGGCCCAGTATTACAGCCATGCCCGCCCCGAGGTGATGGCGCTGGTGCCCCACGAGGCCGAGCGCATTCTGGACATCGGCTGCGGCGCGGGCGTATTGGGGGCCGCATTGAAACAGCGCCAGGAATGCCAGGTCTGGGGCGTCGAGTACGTGCCGGCTGTGGCCGCTAAGGCCGAGGGCCGGCTCGAGCGCGTCGTCGCCGGCAGCATTGAAGACGCCGAGGTCCTGCAGGCGCTTCCCCGGGATTATTTCGACGTCCTAGTTCTCGCCGATCTTCTCGAACACCTGCGCGACCCCGGGCAGACACTCGTCAACCTCAAGGCCTGCCTGCGTGCCGGCAGCACCGTCGTCGCTAGCGTTCCCAACGTCCGCCACTGGTCCGTTATCAAGGAGCTGCTCGAAGGGGGCTGGAACTACCAGGAGGCCGGCATCCTCGATCGCACGCACCTGCGGTTCTTCACCGGCAGCACTCTGGTCACCCTTTTCCGCGACGCCGGCTTCGACATCGCCGAGGCCCAAGGCGTGGGCCTGGTCGATGCGGAAACGATGCCCGCCGGGCTGCCCGACGCCCTCGCCGGCTTCGGCATCGACGCCGGCACCCTCGCGCGGGAAAGCGAGGTCTACCAGTTCCTCCTCGTCGCCCGGCCCGCGCTTCAGGCAACAGCCCCGCCGGGTCAGGAGGTGGCCGCGCTGGTAGAGGAAACGGACGTCGCTCACACCACCCACCTGTCCGCAGCCGACAAAGCGCTCTCGACCGACCTGATGCCGGCGACCAACGCTGTGCCCACAGCCGCCGCTGTGCCGGCCGCCAGCTTCGACAACCCGGTGGCCAGCCTGGTCATGCTCACCTGCAACCAGCTCCACTTCACCCAGATCTGCATCGACAGTCTCTTCGCCTACACGCACACGCCATTCGAGCTGATCGTCGTCGACAACGGCTCAACCGACGGCACCCTGGAATACCTCGACGCCCTGGTCGCCGCCGATTTGCCGGTGCGGGTGATAGCCAACCCGGTGAACCTGGGGTTCGGCGCCGGTAACAACCAGGGTTTGGCCGTTGCCCGCGGCGACTACATCGCGCTGATCAACAACGACCTGGTCGTCACCGACGGCTGGCTCGAGCGCATGATAGACCAGCTCGACCAGCGCGCAGGCGTCGGCATCGTCGGGCCGCGCTCCAACTGTGTCTCCGGCCCCCAGCTGATACCCGACCTGGCCTTTGATGACTTCCCGCAGATGCATACCGAAGCCGCCCGCATCGCGCACGAGCACGCAGGAGACGGGCAGGAGTTTCCCCGGGTGGTGGGCTTCTGCATGGTCATAGAGCGGGCCGTGATCGATGCCATCGGCGGCTTCGACGAGGGCTTCGGACTCGGCAACTTCGAGGACGACGATCTCTGCTGGCGCTCGATCATCGCCGGCCACCGTTGTCTGATCGCCAACGACGCCTACGTCCACCACTTCGGCTCCCGCACCTTCGCCGGCGAGCAGATCGACTACGAGCGCTGCATGCTCAGTGCCTGGGATCACTTCAAGCAGAAGTGGGGACTTTCCAGCGAGCTGCAGCTCGGCGAGGCCTACAGTATAACCCAGCCGCCTTTCGAGCCCCGCCTGCATCGCTGCGAGCTGCCCCAGCCCGGCATCGTGCCGATGAAGCTGTCACGCGAAGGTGCAGCCGAGCTGGCCGCGCGCTACAACGGGTGGGGTGAGCGCCTCTACAGCCGCGGCCGGATCGAAGATGCACTGCCCTACTTCGAGCGCGCACTGGCCCTTGACGGCGACTGCGCCAACGCTCTCAACAACCTGGGCGTGCTCGCGGTCGATCGCAATGACCTGGAGGGGGCCGCCGGCTTCTTCGAGCGCTCCCTCGCCAACGAGCGGGACAATCTCAACACCCTGTGGAACCTGATCGCCCTCTACGTCCACCTAGGTCGGGACGAGGCCGCCCTGCCGCTGCTGCAGAGCTACCTGCACTTGAACCCGAGCAACTCGGATGGCATGGCACTGTTGGAGGAGATCACCGCCGCGACCGCGACGACGGAAGCACCGCTTCCCACCTGATCCTCAGCGCTGGGTCGGCACGCTTCCACTCCCGGTGTGTGGTGTGGCCCGAATCGCCCGCTTAGCCGATCTTGTTGCGCACAACCAGCGGGGAACAATTGCGATATCTGATCACCGGGGGTGCCGGCTTCATCGGCAGCCACACCTGTGTCGAGCTGCTGGCCGCTGGACACGACATCGTCGTCGTCGACAATCTGGCCAACAGCCGGCGCGAATCCCTGCACCGGGTCGAAACCCTGACCGACCGCAACCTGGACTTCCACCAGGTCGACCTGCTCGACACCCAGGCGCTGGCCGCTGTCCTGGCGCCTGGCGGCATCGATGCAGTCGTCCACTTCGCCGGGCTCAAGGCGGTGGGCGAATCGGTTCAGGTGCCCCTGCGATACTACCAGAACAACATCGCCGGCACCCTGTCCCTGGTGGAGGCGATGCAGCAGCACGGGCCGCGCCGGCTGGTTTTCAGCTCCTCGGCCACCGTCTATGGCGACCCACACGCCGTGCCCATCACCGAGGACTTCCCGCTCACGGCCACCAATCCGTACGGTCGCACCAAGCTCTTCATCGAGGAGATCCTGCGGGACCTGGCTGCCGGCGGCGACTGGTCCATTTCACTGCTGCGGTATTTCAACCCGGTAGGAGCCCATCCCAGCGGCCGCATCGGCGAAGATCCCCGCGGCATTCCCAACAACCTGATGCCCTTCCTCTCGCAGGTAGCCATCGGCAGGCTGGAACGGCTCGAAGTGTTCGGCGACGACTACGACACACCGGATGGCACCGGGGTCCGGGACTACATCCACGTCACGGACCTGGCGCTGGGGCACGTCGCCGCCATCGAGCCGGTGGGCGACCGGTCCGGGGGCGTCATCACCTGCAACCTGGGTACCGGACGCGGCTACAGCGTTCTCGAAATGATCGAGGCCTTCAGCCGCGCTAGCGGGCGGGACGTGCCGTACGCAGTCGGCGGTCGGCGGGAGGGCGACATCGCCGCCTGTTACGCCGATGTCACCCGCGCCCGGACCGAGCTGGGGTGGATGGCGACCAGAGGTATCGACGAAATGTGCGCTGACACCTGGCGCTGGCAGTCGCAGAATCCGGACGGCTTCACCTCCGACTGAGGGTGCCCTTGCCGCCCCAGTCCGCAGTCAGCCGCGGGGACGCTCCAGCTGCAGCACGACGATCCAGGCGTAGCGGCGCAGGAATGGCAGCTTCAGCAGCACCCGATCCAGCGATTCAAAAATGCGAAGCGCGCTGCCGCCTCCCGGTAGCGGGCCCAGCGGCGCGGCGAGGATCGCCAGCAGGCCG
>CAYWBJ010000309.1:0-2919 GCA_964456165.1 uncultured Gemmatimonadaceae bacterium
AGCGGCGGTGGCCAACTATTTCGCCAAGGGGTGCGATGGCATGTACGCCTGGTTCATGCGCTGGCCCTTAGGTGACGCGGAACGCCGCACGCTGTCGGAGATTGGCGACCCGGACCTGGTGTCCGAGGGGGAGAAGCACTACGTGGTGAACCGCCGTACCAGGCACACCGAGCTGGTGGGGTTCGAGCGTCCGCTGCCTTTGGCGATCGCGCAAGCCGATCCGGACAGGCGCTACCCGGTGCCGCTCTACCTGGCCGCCGACCCGGAGAGCCCCCGGGTGTCCCGCCTCGCTTTGCGGGTGCGCGCTCATGGCCTGGTCAGCGCCGACAAGCTCGAGCTCTGGCTCAATGGCCGCTCGCTCGAAGGCGAGACCTGTTACCGCGAACGGGCCGAGACCTTCTTCCCCTATGACCAGTGGTTGGAGATCCACCTGCAGGCGGTGCGGCCGGTCCGCGGTGCCAACATGCTGGAACTGGCCCTGACGCGGCGGGCGGCGGACCTGGCCAGCGCGGTGGAGATCGAGGATGTGGAAGTAATCATCGGCCATGGACCGTACCCCAGCGGGCTCTAGTGCGCCGTTGGACAGAGTCCGCGGATCTCGTTCTCTAAGGATCCCAAACCGAGTAAGCGAGGAAGGCAACAGATCATGTCCGAACCCACCCTGCGCCTGTGTGCCACCGTCTGGTCCCTGCGGCAGTACCCGACCGAGGAGGAGGAGTGGTCGTGGCCGCGGAAGTTCGCGGCGATCGCAGAGGCCGGCTTCGACGGCCTGATGTCACCGCCCCTCCCGGAGCTCGCCGAACGGGGAGAGCTGCTCTATTGGGCGATCACAAGTCTCGGGGTTGGGCACGACCCCCGGCCGTTCTACGATGAGGCCACGGCGCTCGGTGCCGCCGGTGCAACGGTACAGCCCTGCGATGTCGACACGCCCCTGGAAGACTGCGTGCAGGTCCTGCGCTGCATTCAGGAGGTAGCCCGGGAGTACGACCTGCATACCGGCATCGAATACCACCGGGACTGCTTCACCGAGACCCCGGAGCGCACCTGCGACATGTACGACGGCTACGTCGCCGCGGAAGGACGGCCACTACCGCTCTGCTTCGATCACTCCCACTACGCCGTGGTCCGCCACCTGAAGCATCCGTACTGGCCGGACCTGAAGGGACGCGAGGAGCTGCTGGCGCCGACGCGGCAGTTCCACATGCGGCCGTTCAACGGCCACCACTGCCAGATCCCGGCTACCTTCGACGGCGAGCAGCGCACACCGGAATACCTGGAGTGGCTCGAGTACGCCCGGGAGCTGTTCCGTTTCATCAAGGCCAAGGGCGAGGGCGAAATTTTCGTCGTGCCCGAGTTGGGCAACGCCAATCCGGCCTACGGACTCTCCTGCTTTCCGGATGTCTGGCGGGATGCCTGTGTTACCGGGGCAGACCTGCGGCAGGCCTGGGCGGAGGCCTAGGGCCGGATCCCAGGGCCCTTGCCAGCCGCGTCGTGGCCGCAGATCGGGCGGGGTTGGAGCGGCTCTGTCGCTACCTAACCCGCCCGCCGCTACCCTCCGCCTCAAAACCCCCTGGTCGGATGGGACGACCCATCTGGTGTTGTCGCCCTTGGAGTTGATTGCGAAACTAAGCGCCCTCATCCCACCGCCCCGACTCAACCTGGTGCACTATCACGGCGTTGCCCTATGCCACCGCCGGTACAACGGCGATCTGCCCTCAAAAATCACTCCTCCGACCCTATAGGACCTCTTCCCCTCCTCCATCCACGACCCCTGAATCCTGCCAGGCCACCGCTACACACTGTGCCGGACGCCCCTGGCACATGATAACACCACATCCCCTCTTAAAACCAGCCCTAAATTCTTGACCAGACGATCGAAAATGCCCTTTATAGATACTATACTCCCTTTATAAACACCATACGTAGATCGGACGAGGGGCACTATGGAACTGCGCGATATAAGGCACGCTCGCTTTCGAGAAAGCGGCTTCATGGTCGTGGGTAAGGTGCTGTCCCCAGAGGAGGGGGCAACGTTGCGCCGGCGAGCCGACGAGATCATTCAGGATATTGACGGCTACCAGCGCCGCGACACGGCCAAGCGGCAGCGGTTGCAGGAACATTACAAGCAAGATGTGCCCGCGGCGACTAGAGCAACCACATTCACAGAGATGCCGGAAGAGCGCATCTCTCAGCGATATGTCCGCCGGGGTGATCGGGTGTACCCGGCGAGGCAGCGACCCATTGATGACGCTGCAGTGGCTGCGGCGAAGGTCTCCGACAATCCGTGGAACCACTTCGGCGGCACGATCAATCATCTCGCGGACAACGACGAAGTGTTCCGGCAACTCGCAGCGCACCCCAACGTGGTCAAGGTGCTCAGCGAGCTACTCGCGCCCAATCTCAAGCTGTGGTTTGACCACTTGTATAACAAGCCGCCCTACAACAATACGGGACCGTATGGGGGCGCCAACCGCTTCCACCAGGATGGCTTTTTTCACCTCGACCGCCGGAGTGTAACCTGCTGGATCGCACTGGACGAAGTGACGGAGCAGAACGGCTGCTTCCACTATGTGCCCATCACGGCGGACTACGGCCAGGTCCGGTTCGATGAGGGTGTGGCAAGGGAGCTGACGGCCGAGCGGCTGGAGCAAGCCGTACTCGTCACCCTCCAGCCTGGCGATGCTGCCTTCCACGACCGCTGGACCATGCACGCCACCGCTCCGAATGAGACTGGCCAGCATCGGCGGGGCTGGGCCATGCACTACTGCGACGCCGAGTCGAGGTATGGCGATTTCGGCAACGATCCTGGATGGCAACACGCCCATTACCGCAGTCCCGATGGAGTGCATGTGCGAGACAACGCCGTCCACGGCAACCGCCGCTGGCAGCTCGTTGCTGGCCAAGAGTTCGCCGGTCGCG
>CAYWBJ010000310.1:0-3032 GCA_964456165.1 uncultured Gemmatimonadaceae bacterium
GGTTCGAGATGGGCGGAACGCTGCAACTCGGCGACGGCACACCGGCGGCGAACCTGCTCGAACAGACCGACAAGATCCAGGGGCTGCGCGAACTGACGACCCAGGTCATCCCGCTGGACCAGCCCTCCGACCCGGTGGGGGCATCGGCCGTCGAGTTCGTGATCGAGGGCCTCTACGCCCAGAAGAAGATCAGCCGCAGCGAGTAGTGGCAGTATCGGGCCAGCCAGAAGCCAAAGCGGCAAGCGCAAACGGAGGACCAGCTCTTTGAGACCGACCTCCAGATACCGCGCGGCAAGAAGAAGTTCTACATCTAAACGGATCGCTGCGTGAAGTTCAAATACACCCGCTACACCGGGAACGACCTCGAAGGCCTGGATCTGGAAGAACTCGTCTCGAAGCTCTCAGGCCTGCTGCTCGACAGCGGCTTCGGCAGCCCGGCGGGCGACCCCGATGACCCGTTCGCCGAGGGCGACCAGCGCTCAGAGCAGTCGCTACACGACGCGATTCTCGAGGCGCTGCTCAACGACGGGGTACTCTCGGATGAGACCATCGACCGGCTCCTGGGAGACCCGGCCGACAGCGACAGTCCGCCACGCCTGGAAGAACTCATCGAGCAGATCATCCAGGCGATGGAGCAAGAGGGCTACATCACGCGCCAACCAGATCCGCACGCCGAGTCGGGCGGGGGCCAGGGCGCCGACAGTAACATGCGGTTCGAGGTCACCGACAAGGGTCTCGACTTTCTCGGCTACCGCGCACTGCGTGACCTGCTCAGCTCGACCGGCCACAGCAGCGTCGGACGCCACGACACCAGAGACCTGTCGACCGGCGTGGACGCCAGCGGCTCGCCCAAACCGTACGAGTTTGGCGACACGATGAACCTCGACGGCAGCGCCACCATTCTGAACGCGGTCCGGCGTCTCGGACGGGGCGCAGTCGGCGGCGGCATCGACGTGGCCTACCCGGATCTGATGGTGTCTCAGGGGGAATACCAGAGCGCCTGTGCCACCGTGCTCATGCTCGACTGTAGCCACAGCATGATTCTGTATGGCGAAGACCGGTTTACCCCCGCAAAGCAAGTGGCCCTGGCACTCGCCAACCTAATCCAGCACCAGTATCCTGGCGATACCCTCAGCGCCGTGTTGTTCCACGACTCGGCCGAGGAAATCCCACTGCAGCAGCTGGCTCGAGTGCGCGTCGGCCCGTACTACACGAACACGCGGCAGGGGCTCCGTCTGGCACGCCGGATCCTCGAACGGCAGCAGTGCGACATGCGGCAGATCGTGATGATCACCGACGGAAAACCGTCGGCGCTCACCCGCGAAGACGGCCAGATCTACCGGAACGCGTTCGGGCTCGATCCGTGGGTCATCTCCGAGACCTTCGCCGAGGTGACTAACTGCCGGAAGGCGGGCATCCTCATCAACACCTTCATGCTCGCCCGCGACTACGATCTGGTGAGCTTCGTCAAACAAGTCACCGCCATCTGCCACGGAAAGGCCTACTTCACCAGCCCGCACACCCTGGGGCGCTACGTGCTGATGGACTATCTGGACAAGAAAACTAGAACGGTCCACTAGCGGTCGGGGAAGACCATGCTTCCGTCCATCATTCCGATCTTTCCGCTCCCGAACGTGGTGCTCTTCCCGTCCGTCTTTCTGCCGTTGCACATCTTCGAGCCGCGCTACCGCCAGATGCTGGCCGACGCGCTGCAAGGCGACCGTATCATCGGGATGGTGCTGCTGCGCGAACGTGACGCCATCGAAGAAGCGCCGCCGGTCTACGCTGTCGGCTGTGCCGGCCTAGTCAGCCACTCGGAGATATTGCAGGACGGTCACTCGAACATCATCCTGCGCGGTATCCAGCGCTTCCGCATCGCGTTCGAGGAGACCGACCGCACCTACCGGCGAGCCCATATTGCGCCGCTCCCGGAAGAGGCCACCGACGAGATTCGCGAGGACGTCCGGCAGTCACGGACCAGGCTTGCAACACTGCTAGCGGGGCGCCTGGAGACGACGAGCGGGGAGGCGATGGTACCCAACGACATGGGAGACGAAGAGCTGGTCAACACCCTCGCCCAGTATCTGGACTTCGAGCCGATCGAAAAGCAGGCGCTACTCGAGCGGGACGACATCGCGAGCCGCTCCCGCGCTCTGATCGATTTGATCGAGATGCGCTCTCTGGCTGGCCGCTCCCCAGGCGGCTTCGGACCCCAGTAAATTCTGCGCAATCCCATCCCGCCTGGCTGCGTTGCTTCGTCGGTCACAGCCCACCCGGCTGCTCCCTCCTAGCGCCTTGCCAGGCGGACGTCTCCCACACAGAAACCTACGGAAGGTCGACGCCGGCCAGCTCGCGAGCTGGCTCGCCGGTCAGGCGGCGGGCGATCTCCTTGATCACCAGCTCGCCGTGGAAGCGGCCGTTCTCGATGAAGATCAGTCCGCTGTGGATGCCGGTGATGACCTGTCCCGCCAGGAACAAGTTGGGGACGTTGGTCTCGTAAGTGTCCGAGTCATGGGTCGGGACGAGAGTCTCGGTGTCGAACTCGACGCCGAACCGCGCCAGCATGTCCGTATTGGGGTGGTAGCCGGTCAACAGGAAGACCGCATCGGCGGTTAACGTCGACTGGGCACCCTCGTTCTCGAGGACGACCTCGGTGGGACGAATCTCGACCACCCGGGTGTTGAAATTGGCGGTCACCGCCCCTTCCTTGATACGGTTCTCGATATCCGGCCGCCCCCAGTACTTGATGCCGCTCCCCAACTCGGCCTGGCGGTGCCCCAGGGTGACGTCGACGCCAGACCGATACAGCTCAAGCGCCGCTTCGGCGGCGGAGTTCTTCCCGCCCACCACGACGACTTTTTTCCGGTAGAACGGATGCGCTTCGGTGTAGTAGTGCGAGACGTGCGGCAGGGTTTCACCTGGAATTCCGAGCAGGTTTGGACGCTCGTAGGCACCAATCGCCACCACCACCGTGCGGCTCAGCAGCTCACGCTCTCCTTTGTTGGCCTCCTGCGTCGTGACCCGGAGCAGCG
>CAYWBJ010000311.1:0-1913 GCA_964456165.1 uncultured Gemmatimonadaceae bacterium
CGGCCAATGAAGGGCCGAGTCGTTCAGGTATCGGGCCTCCACTGTCTGGTCGAATTCGCCGACACGCAGTACCGCTGCGATTTTCGCGGCAGAGTTAAGACTGGGACCCGAGGCAGCAACGCCCCCGTCATCGTGGGCGACTGGGTCGATTTCGAACCACGGCCGCCAGCGTCTGGCGTAGTCGAGAGACGTTACCCAAGAACGTCGAAATTCGCGCGCGGCGGTAGCGCCACCAAGCCGTACGAGCGCGTCGTTGCCGTCAACCTCGATCGGCTGATCGTCGTCGTCGCGGCGAAGAGTCCTGCCCTGCGTCCCGGCTTCATCGACCGCGCTCTGGTAATGGCTCACAAGGGGGCGATCGATCCCGTCATCTGTGTCAATAAGATCGACCTGGACCCGGGAGGGGAATTCGAGGCCATCGCCGACATCTACCGGAAGCTGGGCTACCCGTTTCTCCTGACCAGCGCAGCGACCGGGACTGGGGTAGCAGAGCTGCGAGCCTTGCTCGACGGCAGGGTCACCGCGTTCGTTGGCCACTCCGGGGTGGGCAAGTCATCCCTCTTGAACCATATCGAGCCAGGGCTGGCGCTCAAGACGCGTGAGCTGATGGCCAAACACGCCCGCGGGCGCCACGCGACGACGGCGGTGCAGCTGTACCGATTATCCAGCGGCGGCGGTCACGTCGCCGACACGCCCGGCATCAAGGAGTTGCAGCTGCACGGCGTGGAGCCGGCCGAGGTGGTCGGTTATTTTGTCGAGATGGCACCCTTGGTGGAAGAGTGTCGCTTCCGCGACTGCATGCACCTGCAGGAGCCGGGTTGCGCCGTCCTCGCAGCCATGGGGGCCGGCGCGGTCTCACAGTTGCGCCACGATGGCTATCGCCGGATCGTAGCCGAGTTGCGGTAAATCCCGTCCGGTCGGAGGTCTGAAACATGGAATCCACGCGCGAAATGTCCATCCGCCAGCTGCTCAAACTGCACGGTCGCCACCTGGGCCTGACGTTGAGTGCCGGAGAGGCCGGACTGGACCGGGCCATCGACAGCAGTGACATCCACCGTCCAGCCCTGGCTCTCACCGGATTCGTTGACATCTTCACCGTCAACATGATCCAGGTGCTGGGCAACCACGAGATTGATTACCTGCGAACCCTAAATCGCCAGCAGCGCCGCGAGGCACTCCAGATAATCTATCAGTTCGATCTGCCGTGCGTGATCGTCACGGCCCGGGGCCGGCTCCTGTCGGAGCTGAAGGAGCTTGCCGAGCATTACGACATACCCCTCATCAAATCCGAGCACCCGACGACCAAGTTCATCCACCTCATCCAATTCTATCTGGACGACGCCTTCGCGCCGCAGGTAATCCTGCACGGCACCCTCGTCGACGTCCACGGCATAGGCCTGCTGTTCACCGGCCGCAGCGGGATCGGCAAGAGCGAGGTTGGGCTGGACCTAGTCGAGCGCGGACACCGACTCGTGGCCGACGACACGGTGATCGTGACCCGCAAGTCGCAGGGCATGTTGGTGGGCGATTCGCCTGATTTGCTGCGCGACCACATGGAAATCCGCGGTATAGGTGTCATCAACGTGAAGCGCATGTTCGGCGTGCGCGGCACCCGGCGGCAGAAGCGGGTCGAGGTCATGGTGCGCCTGGAGGACTGGGATGAGGAGACGGTCTACGACCGCGTTGGACTCGAAGACTCGGCGCACGCGATTCTCGGGGTCGAGATTCCCCAGATCACGGTGCCCCTGTTTCCAGGAAAGAACATCACCGTGATAGCGGAAACGATTGCCCTGAACCACCTCCTCCGGCTGGATGGCTTCCACCCGGCGCGCGCTTTCAACGGGCGGCTAGTAGACAGTATTCGCCAGAAGCAGCGGGGGCGGCGTAGCGGCCACGCGGCCGAGACGGAGTGA
>CAYWBJ010000312.1:0-11794 GCA_964456165.1 uncultured Gemmatimonadaceae bacterium
TCCTCCTTCTCCTGGTCGGGTAACCACTTCTTGTAGGAGGCGGCGAGGCCGAGACGGCGCGGGAGACTGTCCGGCTTGCGGCCGCGGTGAAGCAGCCGGCCGTCCCAGAACACGGTCTGTCCCCGCTTGAGGTCGATGTGCACCTGGCCGGAGAGCTCTTCCCTGCGGCTGCCCCGCAGGACCGCGGTCTCCTCTTCGGTGCGATTGCGCAGATGACTGCCGGGGACCACCCAGAGACAGGGATCGTCGAGGATAGCCATGGACCACTTGAAGTGGTTGAATGGCTGATCGAGCATCGCCATTTCCTCTTCCCCCTCAAGGTCGGCGTCGCGGGGCGGGTAGGTATCCCGGTGCCAGCCGGAATCGTAGGAGCGGTCCTCGACACACCACAGCACCAGCGCCCCCATCCGCAGCTCCGGGCCCAGGAAGCTCTCGACGTAGGAGGTCAGCGGCCCGGAGATGTAGTATTCGGCAAACGCCTTTTCCCCGAAGGCCGGATCGATGAGGCCGAGCACACCCGTGGAGCCCGGGCCCTGCCCCGAGACGTCCACCTCACCGGAGCGCACCTTGTCGACGACCTGCCGGCCGGCGGCCTCGAGCTGGTCGATCATGTCCGGGGCCACCGCGTCGTCAACGATGAAGTACCCCTGCTCGAAATACCGGCCCCGGGCTTCCTGCATGTCCATGTCTACTCGGCTCCCGTGTCGATCATTTGGGCAAGCTCAGTGGAAACGTGCGTGAGGTAGAGACTGATGCTCCTGTCCTCTTCGCCCGGCGAGTGAGCGGCCGGATACCAGGTCTCCCGGGCGGGGAATAAACCGATTGGTCTAGGCCATTTGAAGAGGGACCAGTTCATGCCGCTGGAGCAGGCAGGATCGGGAGGCTGGTCATCGCGTCATACTCTTGGTGAAGAGGGTGACGAACAGGGCCATCGTGAAAGCGCCGAAGAAGCCCTCGAGAGCCGCTACCGGGAGGGCTTGCCGGAGCGGTGAGATGTCGCCGCAACCGGGGGGGGTGAAGGTGAGCGGTAGCCGCCGCGGTCGGAATAGGCCTGGAAGCTGGCCAGGAGGCCGGTTCCCGGCAGATCACCGAGAACGCCGCCGACCTGTTGAAGCCGTAGAAGAAGTAGTACATCGTGAAGATGAGCGCAACCGTGACCGGCGTGCCGATGACCCGGTGAGGATTTTCTCGTTCCGGGTGCCGTGCCGCTGCGCCGCCGCCTCAAAGCAGGCCGCAGCCGCCGGCGACGGGAATCACCGCTCCGGTGATCATCGCGGACTCGTCGGAGCAGAGGAACAGGGCAGTTCGCGCGACATCCTCGGGGCTCACGAGGCGGCCGAGCGGGGTCTGGCTCAGGCGTGCCGCGTACACTTCGGGGTTGTCGGCGGAGGTTTCCCAGTCGTTGTGGCTGTGGGGACGGTCGGCGCGAATGAAGGGGGTGTCCACGTGACCGGGGCAGATGACGTTGCAGCGGATGCCGTCGCCGGCGTAGGCCAGGGCAGTGTTCTTGGTCAGTGCCAGGATGCCGGTCTTGCTGATCGTGTACGCGGAGTTGCCGCCGTGTTTGAGCGACCCCATCGAGCCGATGTTGATGATGGCGCCACCGCCGGTCCGACGCATGGCGGGGCCAACCGACCGGGAGCCGATGTAGGCGGCGTTGAGATTTACCTCGATGATGTTGCGGTAGTCCTCGATCTCTAGCTCCTCGTAGCCGACGCCTCGCACGTTGGTGCCGGCGTTGTTGCAGAGGATGTCCAGGCGGTCGCAGCGCTCCTCGATCTCGGCCGCCAGCGCGCTCCACTGCTCGCCGTCGCGCACGTCGAGGAAGCGGAAGACGGCGCCGTCGCCGGGGATCGCCGCGGCCAGTTCGGCGCCGAGCTCATCCTGCATGTCGGCGATGACCACGTGGGCGCCGGCCGCGGCGAACAGGCGGGCCTGCGCCGCTCCCATGCCGCTGGCGCCTCCGGTGATTAAGGCGACGCGACCTTCGAGTTGTCCGGGCAAATCATGCCTCCTGCGAGTTGGGTGCGAACGGCCGCCGGACGCGCGACCGCCCGCAAAGTGTCCGGTACCGCGCCCGGCGCCACAATACAAGGTGAATGCGGCGGCAAATGCCGGGCGTTATGAGTGTCACGCCTTCTCCGACGGCAGATCGCCCTAGTTGCCGGCGTCGGGGGCAACAGCTAGACTTCCCGGACGTCTACAGAGGGGTACACACCTTCAGGCTGAAGGAGCATCAATGTTCTCGATTTTCGTGACGATCAACATCAAGCCGGATCACATCGAGGAGTTCATGGAGGCCAGTCTCGGCGACGCTGAGGGCTCGGTCCGCGACGAGCCGGACTGCTACCGCTTCGACATGAACCAGGATGCCGAAATTCCTTCCCGCTTCTACCTGTACGAGGTCTACCGCGACGAGCAGGCCTTCGAGGCCCACCTGGAGACCCCCCACTTCATCACCTGGCGCGACAGGGTGCAACCCTGGTTTGACGGCGACATCGAAAAGGTGACGATGCGGACCGTTTTTCCCTCCGAGGCGGGATGGCAGGCGCAGAAGCCCGGCCTGCTGAACTGGTAGTCGTGGCGACCGCAGGCATGACCCGGAGTGTGGGCGCGGCGCCGGCATCGCGAGTATGGACTCGGCTCCGGGCGGCGCTGTTCTGCGCCACCGCCGCCCTCGCCCTGATGAGCGCGGGCGCGGCATCCGGCGCTGACGCGGGCGCCGAGCCGCGGGCGATCCTCTTTCCGAATCGCTGGGTCGGCCCGATCCTGGATGAAGGGGTATCCAACCTCTCCGGCATTAGCTACCACCCGCGCCGGGAGACCCTCTTCGTCGGCAGCGACAAGGGCAAGATCCGCGAGATCCTGCGCAGCGGCACCGAGCTCAATGAGCGCCAGGAGGAGGGCGCGGACTTCGAGGGGGTCACCTACAACCCGGGCAGCGGCCTGCTCTATTTGGCCGTCGAGGGGCGGGACGAGATCGTCGAGGTGGATCCGGTCAGCCTGGAGATTCTCCGGCGCTTTCCCATCGAGCGTACTTTCGAGGCCGCTGCGGTGCTGGCCGAAGAGGGGCATGGCATCGAGAGCATCGCCTTCGTCCCCAACCCGGCGCTGCGCCATGGGGGCACGTTCTTTGTCAGCAACCAGAGCTTCGCTCGCGCCGCTCGCGCCGACCCGTCGGTCCTCCTCGAAGTCGAGGCGCCGCTCCGCTCTCCCGGGGACGGGCCAGCGCGGATTCTGCGCGTGATCGACCTGGGCGTCATCGATCTCTCCGCGCTGCACTACCACGGTGCGACCGACCGGCTCTACGCGGTCAGTGACGCCGCCAACGCGCTCTTCGAGTCGACCCGCGAGGGCGCCATCGTCAGGGCCTGCGCCTTCCCGGGAGACAACCAGGAGGGCCTCGCCGTCGACGGGGATGGCTATCTCTACATTGCCCAGGACTCAGGCGGGGTGATAAAGCTGGAGTGGCTATCCGGCGGCAGCTGAGATGGGGTCCGAACGCCATCTCGCCATAGTCGTCCTCTCCGCCGCGCTGACTGTCGCGATGGGCGGTAACGCCGCGGTGTTCACGGTCGGCTTCGCGATCGGCGCGAGCTATCCTAATCCCCTCAGCGGCTCGCCCCACATCACCTACGCCATTCCGAAATCGGGACAGATCCGGCTGGTCGTCTACGATTCTCTGGGACAATGGGTGGCGCAGCGGGACGAGTCCTGGCTACTGGCGCCCGGGCGGCACCGCATCGACTTCACCCGGTCTGCACTGGCGGCCGGTATCTACTTCTGCGAGCTGCAGTTCACCCGCCTCGCCGGTAAGCGACTGCGACGGACCGGCAAGTTCGCGGTCAGCCCGTGAGCCGTTCGGCCCGTCGCGGGATCCGCCGCGTCCTGCTGCTCCTGCCGTTGGTGCTCGCGGCGGTGCCGATGGCCGTGGTGCCGGCTCTCGCCCTCGAGTTTACCTCGTCCAACCTGCCCATCATCCTCATCGATACTCCCGCCGGGGACATCCCCGACGAGCCCAAGGTGGACGCCCGCATGCGGGTGATCGACAACGGCCCCGGACGACGCAACCGTGTCGACGATGAGCCGAGCGCCTACGATGGCATCGTCGGCATCGAGCTGCGGGGCTCGAGCAGCCTGAATTTCCCGAAGAAGTCGTTCGGCCTGGAGACCCGGGAGGAGGACGGCAGCAACCGCAATTTTCCGCTGCTGGGGCTGCCGGAGGAGAACGACTGGGTGCTGCACGGTCCCTACAGTGACAAGTCGCTGATGCGGAATGTGATCGCCTACTGGATCGCCAACGAGTTGGGCCGCTATGCCAGCCGCGCCCGCTTCTGCGAGCTGGTGATCGACGGCCACTACATGGGGCTCTATGTGTTGCTGGAGAAGGTCAAGCGGGACGGCGAGCGCATCGACATCGCCCGCCTGAGGGAGGACGAAGTCGGCGGGGAGGACGTCACCGGTGGCTACATCCTCCGCATCGATCGCTTCGCCGCGGGCGTGGACGGCGGCTGGTTCTCCTGGCTCCAGGTCGATGAGCTGCGCCCGTTCTATCGCTACGAGTACCCGGATGCCGGCGTCATCCGGCCGGCCCAGGAGCACTACATCCAGAATTTCGTGAACGACCTGGAAACGGCTCTGCTGAGCCCCGAATTCACCGACCCGGAGGTTGGGTACCGGCGTTACCTCGACCTGGATTCGCTGGTCGACTACGTGATCGTCAACGAGATCGCCAAGAACGTCGACGCTTACCGCCTGAGCATGTTCATGTTCAAGGACAGGGACCGGGATGGGGGGGCAGGGAAGTTGGAGTTCGGTCCCGTCTGGGACTTCAACCTTGGATTCGGCAACGTCGACTACGACGTCCACCCGGACGCGCCCATCCGCGGCGCCCAGACGGCCGGGCTGCTGTTGAACAGCCGGATCCTGTGGAGTTCCTGGCAGTTCTGGTTCTGGCTTCGGCGCATCTTCCAGGACCCCGAGTTCATCGCGCGGCTGGACCGGCGCTGGCGCCAGGTGCGGACCGACCTGCTCACCGAGGAGCGGATCGAGTCCCGGATCGAGGCGGCGGCGGAGCTGCTGGCGGAAGTGCAGGAGCGCAACTTCGCCCGCTGGCCCGTACTCGGAGTCGACGTGTGGCCCAACTATTTCGTCGGCAGGTCGCACCGCGAGGAGGTGGACTATCTCAAGGACTGGTTCCGCCAGCGGCTTCTGTGGATGGACGCCGAGCTGATGGCCGCCGCCGCGACGGTCCCGGACATCGATCTGGAGCGGGTGACCATTGTTGCGGCGGCGGAGCCCCGCCGGCCGGACCGGTTTGCGCTGCTGCCCGCCTTTCCGAATCCGTTCAACGGGGCGGCGACGATCAGCTACCAGCTGCCGGAGGCCGGACAGGTGCGGCTGGCCGTGCATTCGATTCTGGGGCAGGAGGTCGCTATCCTGGCGCAGGGCTGGCGCGGCAGCGGCGTGCATCGACTGACCTGGAACGGCAGGGATGCCGCCGGCAGATCGGTCGGCTCGGGGCCCTACCTGCTGGAGCTGCGGGCGCCATCGGGCGCGGTAGCTGGCGGCAGGTTGACCGTCGTCCGGTAGGCGCAGGCGGAGGAGTCGATCAGCTGCTCTTCAGCGCTTCGTGTAGCAGCCGGGGCGCCGGCTCCATGATCTGCAGCGGGACAGGGGGCGTTACCTCGATAACCCAGCAGCCACCGGTGAGAGCCTCGGTCAGGGCCGGGCCGAGCTCGTCGAGCTTGTCGACGCGGCGGCCCCGCAGTCCGAAGGAGTGGGCGAGCATTGCAAAGTCCGGATTGACGAGGTCGACGGCGAGGGTGCGGCCGTAACGCTGCTCCTGCTGGGGCTTCATAACTCCGAAGCCACCGTTGTTGAAGACCAGGACCACCATCTCGATGCCGAACTGGGCGGCGACGGCCAGCTCCTGACAGTTGAACATGAACCCGCCATCACCCGCGATCACCACCACTGGCTGCTCGGGTCGTGCCAGCTTGGCGCCGATGCCGGCCGGCAGCCCGAAGCCAAGGGTGCAGAAGCCCCAGGGGTAGACGTAGGAGCGGGGCTCGTAGACGTCGAGCAGACGCCGGCACCAGTAGGCGGCCAAGGTCAGGTCGCTGACGATCACCGTCTCACGGGGCAGGGCGGCTCGCAGGATCTCGACCAGCGCCACGCCGTCGGGTTCCACGGCCCGGGAATCTTCCAGGATGCGGTAGCGCAGCCGGGCGACTTCGACCGAGCGGGGGGAGGTCGCGCTTGCGGTCGCGGCTGCTGCGCCACCCAACTCTTTGAGCAGCGCGGCGAGAGAAGCACCGGCGTCGCCGGCGATCCCGACCTCCGGCTCGTAGTTACGGCCCAGCTCGGCCGGGTCGATGTCCAGGTGGATCAGTCCGGGCAGTCGCATCTGGAAGCCGACGGTCTCCTCGTCGGTGAACCGGGTACCTATCGCCAGCACGGCGTCGCAGCCGGCCAGATATTTCCGGGCCTCGGGGTGGACGGCGCAGCTGCCCGCGGCCAGCGGGTGGTCTTCAGGCAGGGACCCCTTGCCCAGGATGGTAGTGAAGACCGGCGCGTCCAGTCGTTCGGCGAGTCGCCGCAGCGGAGCCCCGGCGCCACTGGTGATCAGGCCACCGCCGGCCAGAATGACCGGACGTCGCGCCTCGCCAAGCAGGGCGGCGGCCCGCTCCACCTGCTCTGCCGCCGGTACCGGTACCTCTATCATCGGCGGCGCATCCGGTCGCGGCAGCTCGGCGCTGGAATCCAGGATGTCGCAGGGGACCTCGACAGCCACCGGCCGTGGCCGGCCGCGGGTCATGCGAGCGAAGGCCTCGTCGACCACCGCCGGGATCGCCGCGACGCTGTCTGCCCGCGCGATCCACGCGGTGACCGGTTGCAGGCAGCCGAGCTGATCGCGGCATTCGTGGATGTAACCTTTCTCCGTGCCGATGGCGGCTGACGGAATCTGGCTGGCCAGCGCCAGGACCGGCACCGAATCGCACCAGGCGCTGCCCAGCGGGGTGGCCGTGTTGAGCAGGGCCGGTCCCGAAGTGACGAGACAGACGCCGACGCGGCCGCTGGCGCGGGCGTAGCCCTCGGCCATGAAGGCGGCCCCCTGCTCGTGGCGGGCGACGATGTGGCGGATTCCGGAATCGAGCAGGGCATCGTAGATCGCCAGGTTGTGGACTCCGGGCATGCCGAAGACGGTGTCGACTCCATTGGCTTCCAGCGCGCCCACGACAGCCTCGCCGCCGGTCATCTTCATCTCAGTAGACTCGTGGAGTGGGATCGGGCGATGTGAAACGGCAGGCGCGGAAAATCGGCGCTGTCCCCTTCCCGGGCAATCGCGGCTGACCGCCCCGCGCGCAGTTCGTAGTTTCTACCCGAACGCCAGTACGGAGGATGACATGGCCTCGAACAGCATGTCCGGCCGCGGCGCCATCGAGCACTACGAGTCGCGGGTTGACGGCACAAAGCAGCCGTACGCGGTCTGCGCTACCGACGATGACGGCGGTCCCTGGCCGCTGATTCTCGAAGTGAGTCCGGGCGCCATCACCGACATGGAGGCGGCGGTCCGCCTGGTCGAGGGAATGGCTGCAGATGCGATGGCGGCCGGCCACGCCTGCATCGTCGCCCGGCCGGCCGGGCGCGGCCCCGGGTCGGTCTACCAGAACTACGGCGAGGTCGACGTTTTCGAGGTCATCGACCGGATAGATGCCACCCGCGGCATCGACCGCGACCGGATCAGCGTCACCGGCGCTTCGATGGGGGGAGCCGCCACCTGGTACCTGATCTCCCATTACCCCGATCGCTTCGCCGCCGCCGCTCCCTTCTGCGGTTACTGCGACTACCGGCTGTGGGAAAAGCCGGGGGGCCTGACCTTCCCCATGCAGGCGTGGGAGGAGCCGTCTTGGCAGGGCCGCTCGGCGGCGCTGTTGGTCGAGAACTTGCGTCACATCCCGGTCTGGATCGTTCACGGTGCCTGGGACCGCGCCGTCGGTGGGGGCGTGCCGGTGGAGCATTCGCGGCAGATGGCGAGGCTGCTGGAGGAGCGGGGATTCACGCACGAGTACACCGAGCTGCCCGAGACCGGCCACGACACGGGCGACCCGGAGCTCCGGGCCGCGGTGATCGCCTGGCTGCTGGAGCAGCGCCGCGAGCGCAACCCGTCCGCGGTCAGTCTCGCCACATGGACGCTGCGGCACAGCCGATCGCACTGGCTGGAGATCGACCAGCTCTCGCACTACGGCGGCCGCGGCTGCGTCGACGCCCGGGTGGGGGACGGGCGCCTGGAGGTGTCCACCGAGGGGGTGGCGGCGCTGGCGCTGGGTCCGCTGGACGAGGCGGGTCCCCTGCAGCTGGAGATCGACGGCACTGGCCTCGGCGCTTTCGACTTTGGGTGGCGCCGGCCGTTCCGGCTGGAAGCATCGGGCTGGACGGCGTCCGACCTGACGCCCGGGGAGAAACGGCCGGGATGCGCCGGCCCGCTCGGCGACCTGTTCTTCGCCGGGACCATCCTGGTCGTGGGAACCGCCGGCACCAGCGAGGAGACCTTCCACAACCGTTGGGTTGCAGACAACGCCGTCGGCCATTTCAGCAACCGCAACGGCGGCGTGCACCGCGGCGGCATCCTGGGGCAGACCTCGACGCAGCTGCGCCTCGTCGAAGACGCAGACCTCAGCGACGAAGAGCTGAACGCCAGCAACCTCATTCTCTACGGCACGCCGGCTTCCAACGCGGTCCTCTCCCGCCTGCAGCGCCACATCCCGGTCGCCTTCACTGCCTCCGGCCTCGAGCTGGGGGGGCGCTCCTACGCTGGCAGCCGGGTCGCCGCGTTCGCGATTTTCCCGCACCCGGGCAACCCCGAGCGCTACGTGGCGGTGCACGGAGGTACGGCGCCGGACGCGATCTGCTGGGGCAGCCACCTGGACATGATGCTGCTGCCCGACTACTTGGTCTACGATGGCGGCGAGGTTCTCGACTGGGGCTATTTCGGCAACGACTGGACGCCCCAGCCGGTGTAGCCGACTTCGATCGAAACCGGTATCTTGGTCTCCTTTCGTCCGGTACGGACTGTGAAGAACGGAGAAATCTTATGGAAGAAGTCAACGTCGAAATGGTGGCGCCGGAGGGCATCAAACTGCCTATCGAAGGGGCTGCCTACCAGCGCCCGGACGCCTCCCTGCTGCAGGCGATGGAAGGGGTGAGCAGCGCCACCGCCTCGGCCTTGCTGCACAAGATCGGCATCACCCAGACCTACATCGACGGCCCGCTGCCGCGCACGCCCGGCAAGAAGATCGTCGGCGCTGCGCTGACGCTGCAGTTCATGCCCCAGCGCGAGGACATCGCCTCCGGCCTGGCACAGGAGAAGGTGGAGCAGTACTCCGCTCTGTGGCGGGTCTTCCGCCACGTCCAGGTCAACGACGTGCTGTGCATCCAGGCCTACGGCGACCCGTACACCGGCTGCGTCGGTGAGATGCTGGCCACCTACTTCGCCGCCCAGGGCGGCATCGGGATGGTGGTCGACGGCAGCGTGCGCGACTGGCCCAAGATCGAGGAGATCGGGTTGCCGATGTGGACCAGGGGCTTCACGCCCAACTACGCCTCGCAGACCCACCTGTTTCCCTGGGCCTGCAACGTGCCGGTTAATGTCTCCGGTGTCCTGGTGCTGCCGGGGGACATC
Organism: uncultured Gemmatimonadaceae bacterium; assembly: GCA_964456165.1. GTDB lineage: Bacteria > Latescibacterota > UBA2968 > UBA8231 > UBA8231 > CAYWBJ01. Next base: position 9,686 of record CAYWBJ010000312.1, read on the forward strand.
ATCATCGCCGATGACGACGGCGCTGTGGTGGTGCCTCGGCAGATGGCGGCGGCGGTGGCCGAGGTGACGCAGGAGCACGAGGACTGGGAGATCTTCAGCCGCATGAAGCTGGCTGCGGGAGGGTCGCTTTTCAAGTACTACCCGCTCAACGACGAGGGGCGGCAGGAGTACGAGGAGTGGCGGAAGGAACAGTCGTGACAGCGGCGGTGGCGGGGAGTGCAGGGGTGGACCAGGCACTGGCAGGCCAGGTGGCGATCGTGGTGGGGAGCAGCAGCGGCATGGGCCGCGCGACGGCGGTGGCCTACGCGCGGGCCGGGGCGAAGGTCGTGCTCGCCGCCCGCCGCGCCGACGAGCTGCGGGCGGTGGCCGGCGAGATCGGCGAGGCCACATCCCTGGTCTGCCCGACTGACGCACGGGAGCCGGCGCAGGTGGGGGCGCTGGTCCAGGCCGCCGTCGAGCGTTTCGGGCGCATAGACATCCTGGTCTACGCCACCGGGTTGAACATCCCCGATCGCAGTCTGGATCGCCTGACCTACGAGACCTGGGAGAACATGCTGGCCACCAACGTGACCGGGGCCTTCAACTGCACGCAGGCGGTGCTGCCGCAGATGCGGGAGCAGGGTGCCGGGCTGCTGATCTACCTCTCCTCCGGCTGCGTCCAGACCGCCGACGCTTCCGGAGTCTCTTACCAGGCAGCAAAGCACGCGCTCACCGGCCTCGCCGGCGGCACCTTCGTGGAAGAGCAGGCCAACGGCATTCGCACCACGGTGATCTATCCCGGGCTGTGCGATACGCCGCTGGTGCTGCAGCGTCCCACGCCCACCCCGCCGGACGTCATGGCCAAGGCGCTCCAGCCGGAGGACGTGGCCGACGCCTGTCTCTACGTGGCCGCGGCGCCGGCCCGGGCCCGGGTGGCGGAGCTGGTGCTGCTGCCGGCCGGCCTGTAGCGCTGGCGACCAACTGCATACCTGACCAACTGCATACCTAAGGAGAAGACGAAATATGGCAACCTGCCGCGTTGGCATCATCGGCCTGGGACGGATGGGCAGCACGATCGACGAGGAGGGGCACGGCAAAGTGCCCTACTCGGTTGCCGCCTCCGGCGCCGCCAGCGACCGGCTCGAGGTCGTTGCCGGAGCCGATATCCTGGAGGAGAAGCGCGCGGCGTTCACCGCCAGGTGGGGGGTCGAGAACACCTACGAGGATTACCGGCAGATGGTCGCTGCCGAGAAGCCCGACCTGGTGGCGGTGTGCACGGCCGCCTGCCTGCCCAAGCCGGCCCGTGAGGCGCCAGATGCTAGCTTCCGCGGCGACTCACATGCCGACCTGACGGTCGATCTGGCCAACCTGGGCGTGCCGATGCTCTACGTGGAGAAGGCGATGGCCAGCTCGATGGTCCGAGCCGACGAGATCCGCGACGCGGTGAAGGCGAATGGCACGATCCTGAACACCGGCGTGCTGCGCCGCTTTGACAACCGCTACGACGTGGTGAAGGAGGCGATCGAGGCCGGGCAGATCGGCGAGGTGAAGGCGGCCGTGCACTTCGCGGCATCGAGCCTGATGCACGGTCACATCCACTCGATCGACACCCTCTCTTGGCTGATCGGCGATCCGGCGATCGAAGCGGTGCGCGGTGACCTGGATCCGCCCGACATGGTTATCGAGAACGACCAGATCGCCGCCGATCCGCTGGCAACCTACCAGCTGCGCTTCGCCGGTGGCATCCAGGGCTGGTCGGTTCCGTCCGGCCCTTGGGAGTTCGAGATCTTCGGCTCCGAGGGCAGCATCCGCTCGCTCTGCAATGGCGCCGGCGTCAGCCTGCGCCGCAGCGCCGGCGGCAAGCGCGACTGGGAGGAGATCCCGTTCGCTCCGGTGGAACCGAAGAGCACGACCATGTGCTGCCTCGAGGACCTGGTCGAAGCCAGGGAAAGCGGCCGGCCGACGCGGGGCCACATCGACGTCACCCACCACATCACCGAGGCGACGATCGCGGTGGCTGAGAGTCACCGGCAGGGAGGCAGCTGGGTGGAACTGCCCCTGTCGAGCCGCGCCCTCTACATCTTCCACATATAGGCGGGTTCGGGGCGCTCCTCAGGGAGCGTCGTAAAC
>CAYWBJ010000313.1:0-2715 GCA_964456165.1 uncultured Gemmatimonadaceae bacterium
CGCCGTCATCCACACCGCCGTCCTCGGCACCGGCTACCAGCCGGGTGACGACGACCCGTGGCTGATCAACGTCAAGGGGTTGTGGAATGTCCTGGATGTCGCCCGCGACCTGGAGATCCACCGCGTCGTCCATATCGGCTCGGCCCCCGTCGTTCACCCGGAGGGCCGGTTCTTCGACAGCGAGGTGCGCCGCACGGACGGCTCGCTGTACGCGGTGAACAAGCGGCTGCAGGAGGAGATGTGCCGGCAGTTCCACGAAGCTTTCGGCATGTCGATCGTCGTCCTGCGGCCCTGCAGCATCGTCGACAGCCGCCTGGGCATGAGCAAGTATGGTAAGCCGCTGCAGCAGCAGGATGTCGGCTCCGTCTGCCGCCACGACCTGGCCCAAGCCTGTCGTCTCGCGATCGAGGTCGAGGACATCGGGTTCGAGGTGCTGCACATCGCGGGTCTGCCTCAAGCAGAGCAACACTGCAACGTGGCCAGGGGCAGACAGGTGCTGGGGCTGGAATACGAGGCGGATCTTCTGAGGTTCGGAGCCGGGAGCTCGCCCGACTGACCGACAACGGACGATGACGCAGAGTCGGACTTTCAGATCAGCGGCGCCCCGTCGGCCCGCCGCTGGCGGGGCCGCCCGTGGTTGCCTGCCATGAGGTCGGCGGCCGTCCAGCCCAGCTTGCCGTGCCGGATCACCCCGAAGCGGATGCGTGCCTCGTCGGCGAAGGTGCGGATGCCGTCGATCTCCAACCAGACCCGCATCAGCATCCGCTTGCGCTCCTCCTCAGCTACCGGCTCATGCGGGGCGCGCCCGTGGAAAACGGTGTAATTGTTGCAAATGACGATGTCGCCGGCATGCAGCGGGAAGGCGAAACAGTTGGCGTCCGCGACGTCGCGGATGAAGTCGAAGATTTTCTCCTCCGCCGCTGTCAGGGACCTGCCGAGGCGCGCCAGTCCCTTGCGGATCCACTTCGGATGGAAGCGGCAGGTCACGGTGCCCCCGGCCTTACTCCAAGCCGGCACCGGGTAGTCCGATACCTCCGATTCACCGGGGGCCTGCTCGCCGGCGCGATCCCAGATGAACCCTTCCTCCAGCCGCGGCAGCCACTCCGGATGCTGGCGGACGATCTCGTTGTAGACCGTCATCGAGCTGGAGACGACGCTCGGCGGGTCGTCCGGCGCCTGCTGCACGCAGTAGAGGGCCACCGTGTCCCCCAGATCGACGTGCAGCTCCACCGGTCCCGGGGCGCCCACGCCCCGGGTCCCCTGTCGCGGCCGCAATCTCCCGTCGGTCACGTAATGGATGAGCCCGGTGTCGCTGTTCTGCGTTACGCCGCGCCCCATATGGGTGCAGAGGCCCCAGTAGATCCGCTCCAGCTGCGGCAGCTCGAAGCCGGCGGTCGGAACCCCGTGCAGGACTGCGAATCCCCGGCCGTGGCAGAGCTCGTGCACGACACGGTCGAGTGTGTCCCGCAGCGATGGCAGCGGAAAGTCGGCGGCCCCTGTCCGCGCGTTGGGCAGGCCAGCCTCTTCGACCTGTCGTTGGGCCGCGACCAGCTCGGCCTGCTGCCCCTTCGTGAGGGTGAATTCCCAAGAGCGGTCGGCCGCGACCTGTTCCGGGGTCCAGGCGCTGGCATCGCGAACCTCGTCTATGGGCATGGTAGTTCTCGTTGGCTGAGGAGGCATCGCAGCGATGGCCCTATCAGGTCGGGCAGCAGCCGTCAGATCCTGGATGGGGTGGTTGAGCACCCGGCGACAGAGGAGAATGTCGTAGACCGCCTCGACCAAGGTGGGGCGCCCTGCTCCAGAATGGCGTCGATGCGTCCTGCCAAAGAGCCGTTCTGACCCGCTCTTTCGCGCACCGTCGCCAAGGCCGCGCCAACCTTCCTGGTCTCCGACTTGCTGAACAGCGCCTGGTGCGGTTCGAAAAGCTCCAGCAGCTCCGCGGTCCACTGCGTGACCGACAGGTGATCCTGGCGCTCCCGCAACTGCGTCTGAAGGGTCTCGATTTCTCTGCGGATCTGAGGTGAGGCCGTCTCCAAGGATCCGTCGCGTCAGTTGTCAGGAGGCCTGGGAATGTGGCCTTAATGTCCGCGAAAGGAGCGCTAAATGCCAGTTTTCATTCGTTCCGCCGGGGACCGCCAGACGCCCACAGAGACAACCGGACGCCCTTGCTTGCCCGAGGGGCCTGGTTCAAGTTGGACCGGCCGCCCTGACCCCGCCCACTAGCTGCTGCTCCCAAACGAGCCGATGACCGCCACAACCCTCCTTGCCGATATGAGCCAGTGTCAGCCCGCCGACTGCCTCGAACGGGGCTACCGGCACGGCACCTGGCGATTGATCGACTACGAAACGACTGAATTCGCCGGCACGATGGTCTATTCTGGCCCCGGCATGCAGTCGCCGACTCTGACCTTGCCACTGCAGCGCGAGGGTCTGCACGCCATCCACCTGGGAGTGCACTACCCCGAGCAGGGCGCCAACGCCCACCTCTGCGTCCGTCTGACCGGGGACGATGCGCTCGCGCCCGTGTGGGCCGAGCGTCCCTATCCCAAAGACGTGTCCGGCATGCCCGAAGAACTGAAGGCGAGCATCGCCGGGAAGCACTTCTCCCACTGGCAGGTGTCGGAAGTCTTCTGGAAGGTGGCCGACCTCACCGGTCAGGAGCTGGTGCTGAGTCGGTCGGATTCCGCCGCCCACGCCGGCCTGTACAGCAATCTC
>CAYWBJ010000314.1:0-46198 GCA_964456165.1 uncultured Gemmatimonadaceae bacterium
GCACAACGAACAGGCGTACAGCTCGTAGGACGTGGTGTGCGGGTCTAGTCGCCGTGGATGGGATCACGGCCATGCGCGCCAGAACCAGACAGGCTAAGGAGACGCATCATGAAAATGCTCAAGTGCATCGTCAGGCCCAACGCCCTTGAGGACGTCAAGGAAGCGCTGAGTCAGCTCGGGGTGGTCGGTATGACCGTCAGTGAGGTTAAGGGATTTGGACGCCAGAAAGGTCACAAGGAGCTCTACCGGGGCGCTGAATACAACATTGATTTTACCCCCAAGCTGATGATAGAAGTAGTGGGCAACGACGACCTGACCGACAAGGCGGTCGATGCCGTGCGCGCGGCGGCCCAGACCGGAAATATCGGCGATGGGAAGATCTTTATCGCCGGCATCGACGAGGTGGTGCGTATCCGTACCGGTGAGACGGGTGACGCGGCCATCTGAGTGAGATTCCCCGGCACCGGGCTTGCTCGTCGCGTCGGGAAAATGGAAGCGGCAATGGTTGCGGCAACGTCCATCACCAGGCGTTGCCGCAACTGCGTTCTGGCAGGAGCAGGCGGTTGCGGACTGTAGTTTCGCGTCGGCGCTGAACCCGTATATTATGGGCCGCGAAGGCGGTCGCTGCTCGGCTCACAGCACTTACCCAAGGTGAAAAGCATGGCTCAGGGGATCCGGCACAATTGTGGGTTTTGTGTTGCCCACACTCTGCACGATTCCTACTCGTTCATTCGCTCCTTGCAGCACCGTGGCCGCGAGGCGGCCGGCATCGCGGCCGTCGGCGCCGGCCGCATCGATGTGATCAAGTGGCAGGGGGGCGTGGATCGCTTCGACGTTACCGACCTTCACAAGATCTTCCCCAGTCCCAGCTACCATACCTACATGGCACATGTCCGCTATGCCACGCGTGGACGCAAGGACGAGATACTCGAGGATGCCCATCCCCACGTCGTGGGCGGCACGCCGGAGTACCGCGGCAACCACGTCCTGATCGCCGACTGCGACATGGCTGCCGTCCACAACGGCCAGGTCGACCGGGAGTTCTACAAGTCGGTGGCGGTAGATACTGTGTCTAGCACCTGTGACACCGAAGCTTTGTTGTATCTGTACCGCCAGCAGGGGGAGTACGAGTTCCTCAAGGCCGTTCCCGGCGCCTTCACGATGGCGATAGCTGACAACAGGAAGCGAGACGTCATCGCCCTGCGCGATCGCAGCGGCATTAAGCCCGGCGTGCTGGGCTGGAAGGACGGCAAGTTCGGCGTGGCCTCCGAAGACATTGCCTTCCGCAAGAACGGCGGCGAATTCATCGAGGATCTCGAGCCCGGCTCCGTTTACTACCTTACCCCGGAAGGTGACTACACCAAGGAAGTCTTCTTCGAGCCGCAGCCGGCCTACTGCTTCTTCGAGTGGAACTACATCACCGACGTCGACTCGATCATCAACGGGGTCAGCTCGCGGCGGATCCGCGAGTCTCTGGGCACTACGCTGGCCGAGGAATTCCGACCGAACGATGCCGACCTGGTAACCTACCTGCCGCGCTGCCCCGAGGTGGCGGCGCGAGCCTACGCCAAGACGGCTGGGCTGCCGTTCGCGACCGTGTTCTACAAGATGCGGGGCGAGCGCTCCTTTCTCGGGACTACGGCGAACGAGCGGGAGAAGTCGATCGGTGATAACCTCCACATCCTGCCTGGCAAGAGCAGCGAGTTGCGGGGCAAGACCGTTATTCTCCTCGACGACAGCATCGTGCGCGGGAACAACTCGAGGCGGGCGCGCAAGCTGTTGTATGAGGAGTGCGGCGTCGAGAAAGCCTACTTGGCGAGTTATACGCCGCCCATCGGCATCGTTGGCGAGGACGGGGTGCCGCGGGGCTGCACCTTCGGCGTCGACATGCCGCCGGAGCCGCCCCTCGGAGATGAGTTTATCGCTCGAGGCCGCACTGCGGAGGAGGTCTCCCGGGCGATGCGGATGCCGGTGGTCTACCTTTCGCCGGCAAGCATGCTCGCGGCCTTCGAGAAGGCGGGCATCCCGCCGGGCCATCTGTGCACTTACTGCATTGGCGGTGCTTACCCGTTTCCCGACCAGGTGGCCGGCGACGCGGCCAAGGCCACGGCGCAGTTGGAGCTACTGGAGATCAGGCAAGGGTAATCCCGCTCGCGGGCGTTGGTGCCGTCGCTCCGGACTGTCAATCAAACAACAGGTAGCCGAAGCGATCTGGGCGGTGGGCACTGCCGTAGGTGGGGGCCCACTGGGCGTAGCTGAATTCGTCACTGGTGCGAATGCGGGCGGCGTTGAAGCCCCAGATGTCACCCGCCGTTATGCGGCGGTTGCCCATGCGGTGGGCCGGTAGCCGCAGCTCCAGACTCCATTCTCCGTCGCTCACTTTGGCAGCTGCCTCAACGCCGCCGTCCCACTGCAGATCCCCTAGCCTGCTGTTCCCCGAATTGAACTGATCGGTTACCGCAGCCAGGCTGTTGGCGGCAACATGATAGTAGGTGATCTGGTCGTGATCCACGTCGAGGAAAAGCTCTATTCCGTCGTCCCGGGCGATTGCCCGATCGTCGGACTCTACGGCCAGGGCCGTCAGGGCTGCGGTCGAGTCCTCGAAGGCGCGATAGCCAACGTAGAGGTCACCCTGGTGGTAGCCCAGGAGCAACTCGGTCCGGGCCGTGTCGGGGCTGGCTCGCCCGGACCATTCGCAGCGGAAGAAATCGGTCGTAGGGGTTGCCGATAGCCAGGCTGTGTCGCTCAGGTCACCGTCCATGCGGGGTTTGGTCGGCAGCGCGGCAGCGGCGATGAGCAACCCGGCCTCCCGAAGGGTCGCCAGTGCCTTGCGCCGCTCTCCCATCCGGTAATAAAGATGGCCGAGTTGCCAGTTCAGGTTCTTGCTGTCCGGCACCATGTCGCGGGCGGCGATCAGTTCCCGCGCGGCCCAGCGCCGATCACCCTTCTCCAACCAGCGCCATGCCTCGGCCGCCTTTTCGTCCGCCAGCAGCTCAAGCCATTCCAGCGATCGCGTACGCAGTGAATCGGAGACCGTCTCCAGCAGGACCTGCTGCAGTGCTCGCGTGAAGCGGAGCTTGTCGTCCGGTCGTTCCTCTGTGGCCAGCAGGTCAGTATTGAGGTGCCACGAGAAAGGCTCGGGACCATCCTCGACGGTAATTTCCTCCAGCGCGGCGAGGATGGCGACCCGGACCCTGTCGTCCGTCTCGCGGACGAACTGGTGGAGCAGGGGACCGACCGCCTCCGGAGGGCGCAGCCCCCGCAGCGTCTCGGCGATTGCGGCGCGGATTTCGGCTTCCCGGTCTGCGATTGCCTCGATGAGGATGTAGAGGACGCGACGGTTTTCCTCCCGCTCGAACAGGAGCACGAGCGCGGCGCCCAGGTCGAGGCGCACGTAGGCGGGGTGGCGCGTGTCGCGGAAGGCCTCGATCAGAGACCTCGTGTCGATTGGCCTGGCCCGACTGAGGCGCTGGCGCGCCTCCTGGGCTTTGGCCCCCCCCTCGTAGAGTAGGTTCACGTCGTCCTCGATCGAGTTGCTGCAAGAGGTCGCCGCCAGCAGCGCTAGGGCGAGGGTCAGGTGGAGAAGGCGATTGGCGTCGGTCATTCGACTTGGTGTTAGAGAGGATGCAGAGGCGAGCACTGCTCTGGAGGATGGGGCAGAGCCAAGATAGGTGGGGGGCCAGAGTCTGACAATCAATCGGTCAACAGGTGCGAAAGGAACAGGCCTGCCCGCCGTGCGGCGGGCAGGCCTGTGTGGATATCTTGGAGCCGACGGATAGGCTCCGGTGAATCTGGCCACGCAGATCCGGCCGGCTCCACAAGGTCAGGAAGGCGAATCGCTGTGCAGCCCGCGGTTTATCGCGGCTACGAGGACCAGTCCGGTGGCATGATAACCTCTAAATTTGAGGTTCAGAACCACCCGGGCAGCCGGCCGGATACCCGGGTGGTTTGAAGATGACTCCGGACGCTGGTTTCTGTCAAAGCGTTTTTCGGGAGGGCGCTCGCTCAGTCTCCGACGACCTTGACGAGGAGGTGACGCCGGCGCGGACCGTCGAACTCGCAGAAGAAGATCCCCTGCCAGGTGCCGAGCACCAGCTCTCCTTCGTCTATCAGGACCGTTTCGGCGGTGCCGAAGAGGATTGCCTTGACGTGAGCAGCGGAGTTCTCCTCCAGATGACGATAGGCCGGATCGACCAGAGGGATGAGCTGATCCATCGTCTGCAGGACATCGTGGGCGACCATGGGATCGGCTTGCTCGTTGATGGTCACCGCCGCCGTCGTGTGGGGAACGTAGAGATAGCATATTCCCGAATAGACGCCGGATTCCCGCACGACCTCGCGAACCTGCTCGGTGATCGGGATCATCTCCGTGCTTTGGCTGCTCGTGACGTCAACCCGCTCCATTCGCAATCTCCGTCGGTTGTTCAGTTGCATGTGCTCTCGGGACCCCGGCCAGCGCGCTCGCGCCGCAGTAGGGAGTACCGGGGCCGGTCGACGAAGCAGCCCTTCAAATACTCGTACTAAGGCATCACCCCTTCGCGCGCGACTCCAAGTTTCCGCAGCAGTCCCTGAGAGGTCTCATTCGCCGGGAGACGGTGGCCTCCACCCGATTGAGAGCCATCTGCTCGAACTCGATGGTCAGCATTTGGTCCAGTGCCTCGGTCATCAGGCCTTGACCCCAGAGCTGGGGGAGCAGGTCGTAGCCGAGGATGCCGCGGTCGAATCGCTGATCGTAGACCTGGATAAGATCGACCGCCTGCTCCCTGTCGACGAATGTCTCCAGTTCGTAGTGGCGGGTCACGTCGGGATCGGAGTAGAGGTCGAACAACGCGTCGGTGTCGGCCAGCAGGCTCCGGCGCGGCGCCAGACGCGACGACTCCAGCACGGGGAGGCGGTCGAAGAGCGGCTGTCGCGCCGTCACCGGGTTCCCCTCTCCGGCAGTCGGGTTTCGCCGATCTCGGCGAGCAGGTCGCTGCCGTTGCCGGTCGCCCGCAAATAGTCCAGGTAGAAGCGGGCGATTCGGTCCTCTGGGTCGGCGGTGAGGATGCGCTCGTAGTGGGCCGCGGCCTCCTCGGCATCGTGCCGCAGGCGGCAGATACTCGCGAGGCAGTGGATGATCTTGGTGTTGCGCGGCAGCAGCTGCAACAGGCTCTGCAGCTGCATCTCGGTATCGTCAATGTAGTCGGGATAGGATGGCGGTCCCTTGTCGTCGTCGATGAAGCTCTTCTTGAACAGCGTCACCAGGACGCCCAGGAGCCCACCGCCGCCGGCCTGGCCTGCGCCCGGCTGGAAACGGGCCTGAACTTCCTGCATTCCCAGCGAGACCGCCTCGATCAGGGACGCGGCGGCTTCTTCGTGTCGGCCCTGCTCCAAGAGCAGGTTGCCGCGGTTGTAGAACACGGCCGGGTTGGACGGAGCCGCCTTGACCAGCTGCTCGTAGACCTCGAGCTCGACCCGGGGATCGGCCCCTGCGGCCATTGCCATAGCCTGCTCGTAAAGGGTATTGAGCTCGTCTTCGTAGTTGGTGACTACCCGATCGGCCTCATCGAGCCGGTCCGCGGGCACGAGGAGAGTGAAGGCTTCCTCCTCGTCGTGGGAGATGGTCGGGGTCTTTACTGTGTTGGGTATTCCCCCCTCGTTGAGCTCGGTCGCCAGCTGATCGATCTGCTCGCGCGACGGAGAGTGCTCGAAGACCTCCCAGTCGTCGAGGTTCTCTCCCGCCCCGGCCAGGTCGGTCCAGGACTCCAGGCGCAGGAAGCGCTCCAGCAACTGCCGCAGTCTGTCGCGAGTGGCCACGAAATGGGAATTCCTGTACTCCTCCTCGACATAGAGGTGAATTGCCCACTGAAAGCGCTCCCGCTGCAGGATCAGGGCATCGTCGAGGCAGTTGCCGAACAGGTACAGACGCCAGAGGGGCATCTCCTCCTCGAGAACTTCAAGTGCCTCGAGGATGTCGCAGCGCTGACGGTTTCCCTGCGGTCGGCCGACCCAGGCGAAATCGACGAACTGATCGAGCGCGATCTCCCGGCGCTCAAGCTCGCTGTGGACCGCTCGCTGGAACGGAGGGGCATACTTACCCCGGTCGGCGGTGAGCGCCCGCACTAGGTCGCGATTGGTCATGGCCTCGCACTGCCGGGCCATGTCGCCGCCGGTGTCGGCCATCAGGTCAGTGGAATCCGGCGGCGCGGTCCCTCCGGTCGCTTCGGGGCCGCCTGTTCCCGGCGCCGGCGGATGATGCCGGCCACCTTGCCGTAGACGATAAGGGTCACGATCAGGGCTGCGCCGGCTACGTATTCGAGGTGCTCGAGGAACGGATTCATCAGGAGTTGCTCAGGGCCACAGGACTGCGATCGGCCAGATCGACGGAGACGTAGGTCACCTCTGCCTCAGTGAGCTGCAGGGTCCGCTCGTGGCGGTCGGTTTCGACCATCACATACATGGTGATCGAGGTGCGGCCGATCTGCAGCAGGGTGGTCCAGAAGCTGACGACGTCGCCGACGTAGACCGGCTGGTGAAACTCGACCTTGTCCATGGCGACCGTCACGAGGGAGGCTTCCGGCCAGCCGCGCCGGCGGATCTCATGGTGGGCGCCGGCGGCACCGGCCATGTCGATGTTGCTGAGCAGCACGCCGCCGAAAATGCTCCCGTGGGGATTGGTGTCGCGTGGCATCATCACGACCTTCGTAGCCAGATAGCGCGCTTCGGTCATGGGCCCGTCGCGGCCCCATACAGGCGCTGCCAGAGGCATTTCCACCAACGCGAGGGCGCGCTGGCCCGATGGTAGCGCAGCTGCTCGACCAGGTCGGTGGGAGGGGCGGGTGGGTCGGGGAACACCCGGCGGAAAGCGTCCGCGGTCACATCCAGGTCCCGGGTGGGCAGGGGCACGGGTTGGACGGCACGCTGTCCGGCTGTCTCTCGGTGCAACGCATCCATCAGAACTCGGGCTTCGGCGAGTAGTCCGTCGTAGGTGCTCGCCACGAGCCGGCGCCGGTTGCGGTACCTGGACAACGTCTCGGCGAAGTGCCGGGCCACTTTCGATGTCTCCTTCGGGGGACTCGGTGCAGGGGAAGAAGCGGCGCAAAGAGGGAACGCGAAGGGGACGAGATCGGCGGCTATATCAATACGGCTGTCACCGCTTCCATCTCCCTGACTGCGCCGCGGGAGAAAGGCATTGGCCGCCCGACGTGCTGCGCGCAGGTCTTCGTTCAGCCTGGGCCGTTGCTCCTCGAAATACCGGACCGCCTTCTGCGCGGCCTGCTCGAGCTGGCGCTTGAGATGCAGATGGTGTGGCAGAATCTGGTTATCGGCAAGTAGCCTGTTGACGACCCGGTGCTCCGGGCCGGCCGCGAAATAGCTGGAGAGATCGATCGGTGCGCCGCCGCCGGGCAACTCGTCGATTGCGAGGCCGGCTAGGGCCTCGGCTAACAGGTCGTCGACGCTGCGGATCTCCGGGCTGCCGGTGGGACGCCTGGAAGGCTGCATTGGGCCTCAGCCACCTGCAACTCGGTCTTTGTTGGGCGCAGCCCCTTCGTCGGACGCCTTGGTCGCGCTCGGCGGTGCGGTCAAGGCGTGGAACCCGGGTGACTGCTGCTGCGCCTTGACCTGCTCGATCCCGAGTTTGACGTGCGCCTCGAAGCAATCAGGGCAGATGTCGTGACTGATGGCGACGTTGGCGTGGTTCTCGATATACTGCTCCACCTGCGTCTGGTAGTCGTGGTCGCCCCGAATCTTCTTGCAGTAGCAGCGATGGGGAGGAGGCCCTGGAGCTCTTTGGGGCGAAACGGCTTGCTCACGTAGTCGTCGGCACCTATCTGCAGCCCTTCGGTCAGATCGTCCTGGGCGATCAGCATTTCCAAGGCAGGCTCGGGTGGTCGCGCGAGGTCAGGCCGAATCCCGATTCGCAGGATCGGCGTCGCCACGGTCGCGATTACGGATGAGTATCGCCATCGGGATGAGCACGCAGTAGCCGGTGACCAGCAGGATCGGCGCCAGGGTCAGGGAGAGAAACCCGGTGGCCGGCGGTATGCTCAAGAATGCGTAACCGAGGATGATGGTCGCCAGCCCAACGAGAAACAAGCTCCAGTTCTTCCTGGTGAACGGGAATCTCTGGTCGACGGAGTCGCCCACGCTTAACGTTTCTCCTTGATACGGGCGGCCCTGCCCTTGCGGGAACGCAGGTAGAAGAGCCGGGCCCGGCGCACCTTGCCCCGGCGGATTCGCTCGATCTGCGAGATCCGCGGGGAGTGCACTGGGAATATCCGCTCGACTGCAACGCCCTGGGTGACCTTGCGCACGGTCACCGTTTCCTGAATGCCGCTGCCCTTGCGCTGGAGGACGTTCCCCTCGAAGACCTGAACGCGCTCCTTGTCGCCCTCGACCACGCGCACGTGAATGCGCAGTGTGTCACCGGGCCCGAACTCGGGCAGATCCGATTTGAGCTGATCGGATGTCACTTCGCGCAAGATACTCATGTCCATGGCTGTCACCTTCGGTTTTGTGGGGCCGCCGGTGATACGGGGCCCTCAGTGGGATTCCTGTTAGGTGCTGTCATTGCTCCAGGTGTCGATGAGACGGGCTTCCGCCTGGTCGATCTCCGCAGTGTCCAGCAGGTCAGGGCGGCGCGCCAGCGTCCGGCGCAACGATTGCTCGCGGCGCCAGCGCGCGATCTCCCCGTGGTTGCCGCTCAGAAGCACCGATGGTACGGACCGGCCGTCGAACTCCTCCGGCTTGGTGTACCAGGGGCAGTCGAGCAGGTCATCATGGAACGAATCGGTGAGAGCTGAACTGAAATCACCCAGCACCCCGGGGATCAGCCGGACGATGGCGTCGATAAGGACCAGAGCCGCTGGCTCACCGCCGGTGAGAACGTAGTCGCCGATGGAGATCTCCCGGTCGATGTATGACTCGCGCACCCGCTCATCGATTCCCTTGTAGTGACCGCATAACAACACCAGGTGATCGCGCAGCGACAGCTCAGTAGCCAGCTTCTGGGTCAGCGGCTCGCCATCGGCGGTGAGATAAATGGCGTGTCCATCCTGCAGTTCGAGCTCTCTCCATGCGCGCGCCACTGGTTCCGGCCGGATTACCATGCCGCCACCCCCGCCGTAGGGCGTGTCGTCGACCGCGTGGTGCGGGGGGGCGGCGAAGTCGCGCAGGTCGTGGATGGCAAACCCCACGGCTCCCTTGCGACAGGCCCGATATACCATGCTTGTCGCAAGGGGCGAAGTGAAGAAGTCGGGAAACAGGGTTACGATTTCGATCTTCATTGGACTGTCAGCAGTTCCTCGATACCCTGCACCACTACGCGGGACTCGGCGGTGGCGATTCTCACCACGAAGTGGCCGACCGCCGGAATCAGTATTTCCCTATTTACGTCGCGCACGACATAGACATCCGTGGTCGGCATTTCCAGCACCTGCTCGATTCTGCCAACTCGGATACCATCGGTGTCTACTACGTCGCATCCGATCAGGTCGGAGACGTAGTGCTGGTCCGATGGCAGGTCCGCCACCTCGTTTGCCGCGATGGTAACGTAACCCTCGACGATCTCGTCCTTGGCCGCTTCGGGGGAGTCGACCCCGGCGAACTTGATCAGGACCCCCGGCGGTTCCGGCTTCCACGACTCGATCCGGGTTCTCCGCGTCGGCCGCCCTGCCTTCTCGATCACCACCTCCGAGATTTCGTCGAAGCGACTGAGGCGGTGGGTCAGCACTTCCATCTTGACCAGGCCTCGAACCCCCTTTGCTCGTCTGATGTGGCCCACGGTCACACGGTCGCTGTGGGCCGGTGGAGGGGCACCGCTGCGTTCCTGCCCGGAGGAGGCCATTGCGACCGGCCTCTACTTTTCTTCGGCCGCCTCCGGGGCAGCTGCGGAGGCGGCGCCTTCATCCGACTCGGCCGCCGAAACTGCATCAGCTTCCGTTCCGCCGCTTTCCTCGGCGGCGTCCGAGACCTCGGCGGCGTCCGCTTCGGGCTCAGTGGCGGTGGCCAGCTTCTTGCGCCGCTTCGGCTTGTCCTTGGAAAGGGCGTCCTCGCGGACGCGCGATTCGAGTCCCTTCCAGGTGGCGAGAACCCCCTGGCTGTGAAACAATGCCTTGACCGTCGGCGTCATCTGCGCGCCTCGATTGAGCCAGGTGACCGCGGCCTCTTCATCGATCTGGACAGATTCCTCGATGGGGTCGTAGATGCCTACCTGGGCCAGGTTGCCACCGCTGCGCGGAGCGTTGACATCGGCCGCGACGATGCGGTAGAAGGGACGTTTCTTCCGTCCCAGTCTCATCAGGCGAAGTTTGACCAATTCGTTCTCCTTAGT
This sequence comes from uncultured Gemmatimonadaceae bacterium, assembly GCA_964456165.1. Classification (GTDB taxonomy): domain Bacteria; phylum Latescibacterota; class UBA2968; order UBA8231; family UBA8231; genus CAYWBJ01. Next base: position 10,313 of record CAYWBJ010000314.1, read on the forward strand.
TGGCGCCGATGCCTCTTGGGCGAGGTGGCGCTCCGTTAACCCATGAAGGGCATGTTGAGTTTCATCTTTCCGGGACGCACCCGGTTCATCTGCTTCATCATCTTCTGCATTGCCGAGAACTGCTTGACCAGGCGATTGACATCCTGGACCGTCGTACCGCTGCCGCGGGCGATCCGGCGGCGGCGGCTGCCGTTGAGGACCTGGGGAGAGCGGCGCTCCTGGTGGGTCATCGAATTGATGATCGCCTCTACCTGCACGAAGGCGCCGTCGTCGAGCTGCATGCCCTTCATGCTCTTGCCCATGCCGGGTATCATGCCCATCAGCTGGTCCAGCGGCCCCATCTTCTTGATCGCCTGCAGCTGCTCCATGAAATCCTCGAAGGTGAACGCATCCTTCTGCAGCCGCTCCTTGATGCGGCCGCCGTTCTCTTGCTCGAACGCCTGTTCGGCCTTCTCGACCAGCGAGAGCATGTCGCCCATGCCCAGGATGCGGGATGCCATCCGATCTGGGTGGAACGGCTCGAGGCCGTCGAGCTTCTCGCTGGTTCCGACGAACTTGATTGGCTTGCCGGTGACCTGCCTGATTGACAGGGCTGCGCCACCACGGGCGTCGCCGTCGAGCTTGGTGAGGACGCAGCCGGTGAAGGCCAGGCGCTCGTGAAAGCGGTTGGCGGTTTCGACAGCATCCTGCCCCAGCATGCTGTCGGCTACGAACAGGATCTCGTGGGCCTCAGTAGCTCTCTGTATTGCCACCAACTCCTCCATCATCTCCTCGTCGATGCTCAATCGGCCGGCGGTATCGAGGATGACGACGCTGCGGTTGGTGGCTCGGGCTTCGTCTAGGCCGGCGCTGCAGATTTCCACCGGGTCCGTACCTGGGGGACAGCTGAAGACTGGCAGGTCGATGGAGGCACCCAGGGTCTGTAGCTGTTCGACTGCGGCTGGGCGGAACATGTCGGCGGCCACCAGCAGAGTGGGACGACCCTGAGCCTTGAAATGCAGTCCCAGCTTACCCGCGACCGTCGTTTTGCCACAGCCCTGTAGTCCCACTAGCATCACGACGGTCGGAGGACGGTCGGCCAGGCGCAATGGGTTGGTGGTCGATCCGAGCAGCTCGACCAGCTCGTCGTGCACGATCCGGATCACCTGCTGGCCCGGGGTAAGACTCCTCAGCACCTCCTGCCCGACCGCTCGTTCCTTGACCTGACGGATGAACTCCTTGGCGACCTGGAAATTAACATCGGCCTCGAGCAGGGCGCGGCGGATCTCCCGCATCGCCTCATCGATGTTCTTCTCGGTGAGGCGGCCCTGACCACGGAGTTGCTTGAAGATGGCGTCGAAGCGCTCTGAGAGTCGATCGAACATGTGGAATCCGGGGCGCCGGCGTCGCTGGCGCGGGACGGCGGGCGCGAGCCGGCTGCAGGCAGGGCGAGTCGCTGCCTCTGTTATAGAGCCGGATCAGGTGCGAAACCATATAATATATAGGCTACCTGAGATTCAGGCAATCGTATCGGCACCGCGGATGGCGCTGATGGCGGCGGCGCGATCCGCCGCTCCGAAAACTGCGGAGCCGGCCACTAAGATCGTCGCACCTGCCCGGCGGCAGGCTGCCGCGTTGTCGGGGGTGACGCCGCCGTCGATCTGGATCGGCACCGACAGGCCGCGGTCCAGGCACTGCAGCGCCAGGGTCTCCACTTTCGGGAGCACGTCGGGTTGGAAGGACTGGCCGCCGAAGCCCGGTTCTACCGACATGATCAGGGCTAGGTCGAGTTCCTCGAGGTGGGGGAAGAGGACCTCCACCGGTGTCGAAGGGTTGATACAGAGGCCGCACTCCATGTCCAGGGAGCGGATCTGCCGCAGGACCGCCCCGGGGTCCTCGCAGACCTCGGCGTGCACCGTGATAGAGTCGGAGCCGGCCGCCTTGAAGGGCTCAACGAACTCCCACGGTCTGGCCAGCATCAGGTGCGTGTCGAACTTCAGCCGGGTGCATGGCCGGATCGACTTAACCACCGGAATTCCGAAGCTGATGTTGGGGACGTAGTGGCCGTCCATAACGTCCAGGTGGAGCAGGTCGGCACCACCTTTCTCGACGACGCGGATGTCACGCTCGAGATTGGCGAAGTCGGCCGAGAGCAGGGATGGGGCGATTTGGGTAGTCATATCATGGCTCCTCAGGGGGGGCGAGTGTGTCGACCCTGGCGATCTCGTGAGCGGTGATTACGACGTCGACCCGGGTCAGGCGCGGGGTGTGATCGCCAGCGGCGGGCCGCTGGCTCAGGATCACGCCGGCCGGTCGTCGGTTGTCCACGCGCTCGTCTATCCGCCCAAGGCGCATCTCGTACTTGTCGAGGGTGTCGATCACTACGTCGACGAGCAGGTCGACCACCTTGGGGACCTTCTTGGGGGTGTTGGGGGGACCACTGCTGATCTCGACGTCGACGGCCGCGTTGCGCTTCAGTGCCACCCCGGCTCGCGGCACCTGGTCGACGATGGCGTTACGTGCCAACGACCGGGAGGAGACGTAACGCACCGATCCCAGGCGCAGGCGCGCGCCTGCGAGCAGCAGTTTGGCCTGCCGCAAGCTCTTCTGCACAAGGTTGGGAACCGGATTCAGCCGGGGGCCGCGGCTGATGTCGACGAAGACCCGACGGCCCTGCTTTATGCGCTGGCCGGTGATCGGCGTCTGATCGACGATGTGTCCGGCCGGCAGAACCTCCTGGAACAGGCTGTCGCGAATGGCCAGCCGCAGGCCGCGATTGGCCAGGCGACGGGCTCCCTTGTCGATGGGAAGCTGCCTGAGATCGGGCACCCTTACCTTTCCGACCTGGACGATGCTGGGCATGACAGTCAGATCGAGAAGGAGCAGGATGAGCACCGACGTTACGATCCCGACGCCGGCGAAAAGGAGTGTGCCGCGGAACAGCTTCCTCATCGAAGTTTGCGGATTCGCGCGGCGAAGACGCCGTCGCCAGGGAGCGGGCCCGGGACGATCTCCAGATAGTCGGCTGCGGCCACCGAGGGGAGGATTTGGCTCGCCGGTTCCAGTTCCGCCGCGTCGTCAGCGGCCAGGAAAGCCTCGATCACCTGGATGTTCTCCTCCGGCTCCAGACTGCAGGTGCTGTAAACAAGAACGCCGCCGGGTCGTAGCTGGGCAAATCCGGTTTGCAGAATCTGGTATTGGAGCTCGACGAGTTCGTGCAGGCGCGCCGGGCTCTTCTCCCACCGATGCTCCGGGTGCCGGCCGAGAATGCCGGTTCCGCTGCAGGGCACGTCCGCCAGTACGCGATCGAAGCCCGCAGCCATCTCGGTGCCGCGGCGGCAAGCGGGGAAGCGGGCATCGCAGGCTACGGTTTTCAGGCAGCCCAGGCGCAGCCTCGCCGCATTGGCGCGGACGATTCGCAGGCGCGCCGGTATCCTGTCGGCAGCTACCACCAGGCCGTCGTCGTCCATCTGCTCAGCTATTTGTGTCGCTTTGCCGCCAGGGGCGGCGCAGAGATCGAGGATGCGCTCCCCGGGTGCCGGCGCCAGAAGGGCGACCGGCAGCGCGGCGTTGACGTCCTGGATCTGAAAAAGGCCGTCGGCGAAGGCAGGGGAGTCGAACAGCCCGTCCGCCGGCGTCACTGCCGCGAAACCCGGCAGCCTGCCGGCCTCGATTACCGTTCGCCCTTCCCGCCGCAGCAGATCGGCCAGGTCTGATGCCGATGTCTGCATCCGGTTGGCTCGCAGGTAGAGGTCGCCCGGCTCGTCCATTGCCGTCAGCATCTTTCTGGTCGCCTCCGAGCCCCGCTGGGCCAGCCACTTCTCCACCAGCCACTGCGGTTGCGAATGCCGCACCGAGAGATATTTGCCCGGGGTCGCTCGGCCCGGCAACGCGGTTTCTGCCCCGTGCCGGGAGATCTGCCTGAGGATGGCGTTCACGAAGCCGGTCAGGCCGTTCCGGCCACAGCGGCGCGCCTGCTCGACCGCTCCGTTCACGGCCGCGTGGTTGGGGACCCCATCGAGCCAGATTATCTGGTAGGTGCCGAGGCGCAGAACCTGCCGGAGCTGAGCCTCAGTCGTCGCCATTGGCTTGCGGGCAAAACGGTCGAGGATCCAGTCTATTCGCTGGCGCCAGCGCAGCGTTCCCAGGATGAGTTGCCGGGCGAAGCGACGGTCGCGGGAATCGAGTGCGCCAGGACAGCGCTCGAAAAGGCGCTCGAGAGGCGTCCCTTCCGCTTCGAATTCGGACAGGCAGCGCAGTGCCCAGTCGCGGGCTGGATCTATGGTGGTGGTGCGTACTGCCATCCCTGGCGATGCCGGGTGGCTACCGGGCCAGGAGCATCGGCCGCGTTTGCCCCTTCGAGCCGGCCTGCAGGCGATAGAAATAGACCCCGGATGCGGCGGCGGTCCCCCGCTGGGTCAGCCCGTTCCAACCGGCTTCGTAGCGGCCAGGGGCCAGGGTCGCGTCGACGAGGGTGGCCACCTCTTGGCCGGCGGTGTTGTAGACCGCAAGCCGGGTCGGGCCGCCCGGGGGGGAAATGGCGAAGGGGATGGTTGTGGCGGGATTGAACGGATTGGGAAAATTGCGGCCCAGGCCGAAGGCGTTAGGCGCCGGCCCGGCCGCGATGGCAACGGCGGTGGCGGCGACCTCCCATATGGCCGTTGTCTCGGCGCAGCGGTGGCTGCTTCCGGCACAGACCGATATCTCGGCCGTGGCGTTGCCGCCGTCGGCGGCGGCCGCTTCGGCATCCAGCACGATCGCCGCGTTGCCTCTCAGGTTCGGCAGCATCTCCAGGGTTACCGAGGTATTCGGGTGGACCTGCGTGCTCCCGTCTCTGGTGTGCAGGAAAAGCGAAATGTCGCCCTCGTTGCCGATCTCCCAGGTGACTAGCTGATCGATGGCGAAGTCGAACTCGCGCAGGAACCGGGCCCGGATCGGGATCTCCCCGACACTGCCATCGAGTTGAGCGCCGCTGCCGGGGGGAGAGAAGCGCGTGCTTAGGTGCGGCGGCGAGACCAGTATGGTCTGGGAGATCGGCACCTGGAATTCGCTACAGAAATTGGCCAGGACAACCGCCTGGGGCGGTGCGATCAGATCGAGCTCGCTGAAGGATGGCCCGAGGGAGACGGCGTCTACCCAGATCTCCACCTGGTCGCTGGCCGAGATCCAGTCAGCCAGCCCGAGACGGAAGGTGCCCAGCTCGCCCTCGCCCTCGATGGCGACGTCGTCGCCGAGAGCGGCCATGCCATACTCGGCCCTGCCGTCGAATACCAGGGGGTCGAAAGGGGCTAGCAGCCCCACTTCCTTGGGGATGGAACCGGGCTCGGCGGTGGCCGTGTCGATGGCTCCGGCCGGCTGCCAGCTGATGGTGACGGCGACCTGGGCGACTGCGGTCATGTTGCGGGCGTGCACGGAGAATTCCAGCTGCTCTCCACCGCGCCAGCCGCAGGGTTCGCCGGGGTGCTCCAGTCCGATCTCGACGTCGGCGTTGTCGCCGGCATCGGCGCTCTGCGAGGCTGCCAGTATGGCTGCACATAGCAACGCGAGTGGGCGGAGGGATGCTGCTCCGGATGTGGTGGGGGATTGACCGAGCATGACTTAATTTAGCTATCCCGACTCGGGCGGCAAACGTGCTCGCCGCTGCCTCTGCGCAACGTCTTGACGGCCAGGGGCGGGTGTCGCACCTTCAGGGCGGCGGCGTCTATCGCGATTGTCGTCGTCGCGCCACCTTCCTGCCGCAGTACCATCACGCGAAAGCTGCAGCTGAACCGGTCGCGACCTCGGGCTGTGACCGCACCCGGCAATTCGAACCGCGGGTTTGTGCGCCATGCGTCTGTTCTCCACCTGGAATTTTCTCCACCGGGGATCCTACGAATCGGTAGTCGAGGCTTTGATCACGGCCCGCTCGCTCGATCTGGGCGAGTTGTCCGCTGGTGCCGACAGTCTGCACCAGCCGCGGCTCCTGACCGACCTGGAACGGGCCGCCGGGCGGCTGGAGCAGGCTATCCGCGACGGCGAACACGTCCTGATCTTCGGCGACTACGATGTCGACGGCGTCGTCAGCACCGCCCTGGTCTTGGATTTCCTGCACCAGGTCGATGCCCGCTGTTCCTGCATGCTGCCCGACCGGCACACAGATGGCTACGGCATCAAGCCGCCGGCGATCGCCCGCGCCGCCGAGCGTGGGGCGCAACTGATCGTCACCGTCGACAACGGGATTAGCGCCAGTGCCGCGATTGCCTCTGCGGTCGATGCCGGCATCGACGTGATCGTCGTCGATCACCACCAGCAGCACGGTGAGCTGCCGCCTGCGCACAGCGTGATCAACCCGAATCGGACCGATTGCGGCTATCCGTTCAAGGGGTTGGCCGGAGTGGGCGTCGCCTTCAAGCTGGTGCAGGCCGTCAGCGAGGCATTCATTTCGGGTCCGGAGCGGCGCACCTACCTTAACGGGCTGCTCGACCTGGTGGCCCTCGGGACGGTCGCCGACGTCGCACCGGTACTGGGAGAGAACAGGGTTCTGATCCGCCGCGGGCTCGAGATCCTGCGGCGGACCCAGCGGCCGGGGCTTCGCCAGCTCAAGGCGGTGGCCGGCTGCGGTGACCAGCCGCTGGACACCATGGCCATCGGTTTCCACCTGGGTCCGCGTATCAACGCCGCCGGCCGGCTCACGTCGCCGCACCTGGCTCTCGACCTGCTGAGCACTGGGGACGAGGAGGCCGCTGCTCGGATTGCGGCCGAGCTCGACGAGATCAATGGCAGACGCCGGCAGCTCCAGAACGAGGGAACGAAGGAGGCCGCCGCCCTGGTTCAGCCCGACGAACTGGCGCGGGATCGCCTACTCGTGGTTCTGGGCGAATCCTGGCACCTGGGCATCATCGGCCTGCTCGCGAGCAATCTGTCAACCCGCTTCCACCGGCCCGTGGTCGCGTGCACCGGAACCCGCGACGACGGCAGCTACACCGGTTCCGCCCGCAGCATTCCGGCATACGACATCGGTGCCGGCGTCGACCACTGTGCTAGGCACCTGACCACCTATGGCGGCCATCCGGGTGCGGCCGGGATGACGCTGCCGGCGGAGAGCTTCGAGGCCTTTCGTGCCGATCTCATCGCCCATGCCAACGCGCACATCGACCCCGACGCCCTCGAGCCCCGGCTGACAGTCGACCTTGAACTGCAACCTAGGGACATGGGGGCCGGAACCCTAGACCAGTTGCGCCAGCTGGAACCCTTCGGTCGTGGCAACGAGCTACCGGTTTTTGCCAGCATGGACTGCGAGGTCACCAGCTGCCGTCGGATTGGCCGCGACCAACGGCACGGGAAGATCGGTCTGGCGACCGGTGGTGTGCGGCGGCAGGCAGTGTGGTGGAACAACGGTGACGCCATCGACGAGCTCAGTCGCGGTCAGCGTGTCGCTGCTGCCTACACCCTGGAACGGGATAACTTCACCGGCAACGGTGCGGTCCAGCTGGTGCTCAAGGACCTCTACCCACTGGATCGCGAGATGCGCACTCCGCCGGTCCTGTGAGATGTTGAGCTCGGAAGCGACCCAGGGGCTGAGTCGCGACAGCGACAGCCGGATCATCCTGTTCGTCATCGACGGTCTCGGCGGCCTGCCGGATCCGGCTACCGGTCTGTCGGAGTTGCAGACCGCACATCTGCCTAACCTCGACGCCATCGCGGCAGCCAGTTCTTGTGGCACCGTCGCGCCCGTTGGGCCCGGTATTACGCCGGGAAGCGGTCCGGCTCATCTGGCACTCTTTGGGTACGACGCCAGGGCAAGTGACCTCGGGCGTGGGGCGCTGGCCGCCTTTGGACTGGGGATGGACTTTCGCACCGGTGATGTCGCCGCGCGTCTGAATTTCTGTACCCTGGACAGTGATGGGCTGGTGACCGACCGCCGTGCGGGTCGCATATCTACCGAACGGTGCACCGAGCTCTGCCGTCTGCTCGCCGAAATCGAGATTCCCGGCGTGGCAGTGGCGGTGCAACCAGAATTCGAGCACCGCGCAACCGCGATTTTTCGGGGTGACGGGCTCTCGGCGGAGTTGGATGGCTCCGATCCACAGCAGACCGGCCGGCCGCCGCTGCCCGTGACGGCGCGCCGGGAAACCGCGCAGGCGACGGCGGCTGCGGCCAGTGCCTTTCTGGACGAGGCCCGGCAGCGTCTCGACGGACAGGTGCCCGCCAACATGGTTCTGATGCGAGGTTTCGGTGCCTACCCGGAACTGCCTCGGTTCACCGATCTCTACGGCCTGAAGGCCCTGGGTGTGGCTGGCTATCCCATGTACCGGGGACTGGCCGCGGCCGTCGGCATGGACATCGCGGAGTCGGGCCCGGATATTGCAGAGGAGTTGGATGTGGTGCGCAGGCGCTACCGCGACTACGACTTCATCTACCTGCACTTCAAGCCCACCGACAGCGCCGGCGAGGATGGTGACTTCGCCAAGAAGGTGCGCCTGCTCGAGCAGGCCGCCGGGGTGGTCGCCGCGCTGCGGGCTCTCAAGCCGGATGTCCTGCTGGTCACTGGTGACCATTCGACACCGTCTATCATGCGCAGCCACAGCTGGCACCCCGTCCCACTGGCGATCGAGAGCCGCTGGTCGGTGCCCGAGCCGTCGGCCGTCTTCTCGGAAGTCGGATGCCGCCGCGGTACTCTGGGCGAGCTGCCCTCTTCTGCCGTGATGGCGCTGGCCCTGGCACATGCAGGTCGGCTCGACAAGTTCGGGGCCTGAGGCGGGAGGGAGGGGGAATGATCCCACCGGTACGCATCGCGCACCGCGGCGCCTCCGGACACGGGATGGCACCGGAGAACACGCTGGCAGCCTTCGAGCTCGCAATCGGCATCGGGGTCGACGTTCTGGAGGCGGACGTCCAGGTTAGCGCAGACGAGGAACTGGTCGTGATCCACGATGTCACCCTCGACCGCACGACGGACGGCGGTGGCCTGGTCGCCGAGCACAGTCTCCGCGACCTGCGCCGACTGGATGCCGGATCCTGGTTTGATCCGCGCTACCGGGACGAACGTATCCCCACCCTGACCGAATTGCTCGACCTCGCGCGGAACCGGGCCCTGGTGCTGATCGAGCTCAAAGCCGATTTCATCGCCGAGAAGACGATTACCCTAATCGAGAGGCTGGGTGGAGCCAGCGGGGTTATCATCCAGTCGTTCAACCCGCAGACGATCGCCCGCATAAACGCCCTCAATCCAGCTCTGCCCACCGCGTTACTGGTCGGTAGGCTGCCGACGACGCCTTCCCGAGTGCGGGCGCGACGTCTTGTGGCGCAGTTGCTGAAAGTGGGCGCCAACGCGCTGTCGATATGGCACGCGACCTTGACACCTGCCCTGTTCGAGGAGATGCGCAAGCGGGCTCTCAGCGTGTGGACGTGGACGGTGAACGAAGAGATCATCATGCGGGACATGGTGGCGCTGGGGGTGCAGGGAATCATCACCGACCAACCCGACCGGCTGAACCGGGTGTTCGAGGAACTGGAGGACGAGGGCGGACTGCGCCCGGCCCTCGGGCGCCGCCGGCGCGTTCGTCGCAGCCGCTGGGGCCGGCGGCGACAGCTGCGAAAGCAGCGGTCCCAGTCGCTGCGCACGCAAAAGTTGCGGCCGCGGGGTGGATAGGCCACGGTGAACGTCGGTGAGTTGGCGCGTCTGGCGCTGCTGACGGCTTTGGTCACCGTGGCGACGCTGACGGTTAGGATCCCGATGCCGGCCACCGAGGGCTACGTTAACATTGGCGACGCAGTAATCGTTGCCGCGGCCCTGCTGCGGGGCGCGCGAGTCGGCGCCTTGGCCGGCGGCTTTGGATCGGCACTGGCGGATTTGCTGGGGGGCTACGCACACTGGGCTCCGTTCACCCTGTTCATCAAGGGTATAGAGGGCGCCCTGATCGGTCTCCTGGGTGCCCGGTTTTCTGTCCAACTCGATCGCCCGGTCGAGTTTTTCCTGGCTGGCGCGGTGGCCGCCACCGGTCTGGCCTGGATGGTTTTCGGCTATTTCGCCGTTGAAGTCTGTCTCTACAGCTTGGTGCCGGCCCTGGCCAGCCTGCCCGGGAACGTGGTGCAGGCAGTCGCTAGTCTCGGAGCCGGGCTGCCGCTGGCCGCCGTGCTGCGTCGCAGCGGTCGGATCTGACCGGAAGGCAGCCCACTCAGGACTTGACGCAGATTCTTGCTACTGGTTATATTGCATGAAGTCTATGTGTCTATTTTATCAACGAGATAGGTTAGCGATGGGAAGTCGGCGAGACTGCCCACCATCGTTGACTGGGGGGCTTTTTTCGGCGAAGTAGCCATGGTCGCCCCCGGTCGGCATCGGTCCTCGCCGAGTTGAAGGGCTCCCTCCCGGTGCTGACGCTGGACAACTTCGAGCAACTGTACGTCGGATTCCCGGAAGCCAAGGTCGTTATCCTCCAGAACATCGTCCGAGTGCTAGCGAACCGGTTGCGCAACGCCAATGCCCATTACCCTCATTACACGAGTTCCTGATTGGGGTTCCGATGGTCTGGCCATTCCTGTTCGCTATCCTGATCGTCGCCGTGGTTGTCTTGAAGTATCTCAACATCGGCGGCAACCGTTGCCCACAGTGCAGCGCGGCCCGCGACCCGGAGATGCCGCTGTGCGGTGAGTGCGGCTGGATCTTCGACAGCGGCGAAGAGGACGACGAAGAGGACGACCTGGAGGATGAGTTGGAATACGGTTCTTCCGATGTACCCGAGGTCGATCCGAACGAAGGCCCGGGCGGCGGTTGGCGCTGAACTGCGGGCCGCGAACTTCCGTTAAGGTGACCACGAGATAGGACGGTCATGGAATGGGTTCTGGCCATACTCGGTGTGGGTTGCGTCTTCTTCGCCTTCCAGGTGGTCGTCGACTTCATTCGCTACCGGCGTGTAATCCAGCCGAAAATTGAGCGGCTCGAGGCGCTCAGGGAGGAGCTGCGGGTCAAGATCGATGCGACGAGGGCCGGGCTAGGGGAGACCGCAGGTGAGCTCGATCCGATCAAGGATGAAGTGGGAAAACTGGAGCAGGATTACCTCGATCTGCAGCAGCAGATCGAGCAGGAGCGCACCAAAGAGCGGCCGCGGCCGATCCGTTTTCGATCCTGACGTGGCTCCAGCGGGTTTTCGCTTGACAGCCGATCTTGCTATTTATAGTTTGTCTAGACTAACTTCGTGAGGTAGTCTAGATACCCTCCGAATTCGACGTTAGAATCTCCAGATTCATACCCCCGGGGAGGCCAAAAAGATGAAATTTACGGTTGTAGCGCTGCTCAGCGCCGCGTTGTTGCTCGGGTGCGGTGGCGATCCTCCGACCGCCGATCTCGACACTGCCAAGAACGCGCTGCAGGATGCTCGCGCCGCCGGTGCCGAGAAGTTCGCCTCGTCCGAGTTGAGTTCTGCACAACGGGCTTTTGACGCCGCGCAGAGCGAGCTCAACACCGAAAACGAGAAAACCTTCAAGAATTTCGACAAGACCAAGTCGCTGATCGCCGATGCCAAGAGCGAGGCCGACAAGGCCAAATCGGCAGCTACTTCGGCCAAGGCTGCGGCAAAGAGTGCGGCCGACGCCAAGATTGCCGATGCCGTGGTGGCCGTGCAGGCGGTGCGGACCAGCCTCGATGGCGCTCCGGCGGGCAAGGGCAACGAGGGTGACCTAGAGCAGTTGCGCGCTGATCTAGGTGCCGCCGATGCCGACCTGAGCGCGGCCCGATCGTCTGTTGGCTCCGAAAATTTTGCTGCTGCAGAAGCGAGCGCTGCTAGTGCCACTCAGAAGGCGGCGGCGGTCCAGGAAGGCGTTGCTGCGGCTTCCCAGAAGTACGCCGAGATGGTAGAAAAGATGCGGCCCTGGTACGAGCGGATGTAGCGCCAAACCTGTTGCACAGCTTTTGTCGGCCGGCGAAGATTCCCGTCTTCCCGGCCGATTTTTTGTGCTTGGAGTAGAACGTGCAAATCTCCAGGATTACGCGAGGCATTCTCCTGGTCGGGTTGCTGGCCCTGAACCCGGCAGCTGGTGATTATGAGCCGGCTGTATCCGGGGCAGCGTCCAGGGAGTATCTCCGGCTGCTGCGGGAGATAGAGACCAGGCAGTTGCAGACGCCCTACCTGGTAATCGATACCCGCGACAACGAAGTGGTGCTGCGCGACGGCCCCACGGTGGTCCACCGTTTTGCTGCCGCTACAGGCAGCGGTCGCAAGCTGCAGGGGCCTCGAAAGTGGCGGCGGCCCTGGTCCTTTCAGACGCCTACCGGGCGGTTCGCGGTGCAGCGGAAGGTGGCCGATCCGCTGTGGATCAAGCCGGAGTGGGCCTTCGTCGAGTCAGGCAGCGAGATCCCCGTTTTCGCAGAGGACCCCCGCCGTTTTCAGCGCGGGGCGTTGGGTGACTACGCGATTTACTTCGCCGCGGATTTCATGATTCACGGCACCTTGTACGAAGTGAATCTGGGCAAGAGCATCACCCACGGTTGCGTTCGCGTTGCCGACGACGATCTGCAGTTTCTCTACGACCGTGTCGAGATCGGCTGGTCGGTCTACATCTACTGAGATGCGGGGAATCTGGCTCGAAGAGGGGGCGGTCAGCCTGCGCGATGGCCTGCCGGTGCCGACGCCCGGACCTGCCGAAGCGCTGGTGCGCGTCGTGCGGGCCGGCATTTGCAACACCGACCTGGAACTGGTTGGTGGCTATTATCCCTACACCGGGATTCTGGGGCACGAATTCGCCGGGGTTGTTGAGCAAGGAACAGATGATCTGCGGGGTCAGCGGGTAGTGGGAGAGATTAATGCCACCTGCGGGCAGTGCCCGTCCTGTCGAACGGGCAGCCGCAATCACTGCCGCCGGCGCACGGTGCTGGGCATCGTGGGGCGCGACGGAGCCTTCGCCGACTACCTTAGCCTCCCGGTCGACAACCTTCACCGGATACCTGACTCGGTCTCCTTCGACGCGGCCACCTTCACCGAGCCGCTGGCCGGCGATGTGACCGTCCTGGGGAGACATGAGAGCAAGCTCTCGCTCTTGCGGGAGTGCGGGATGGCAGCGGTGCAGGAACTTGCTGGCGAGGCGGAATTCGACATCGTTGTCGAATGTACCGGGAACCCGGGTGGATTCGAGCGCGCCAGGGCGGCGGTGCGGTCGGCCGGGACGCTGGTCCTCAAGAGTACCTACGCCGGCGCTCTGACTGTGGACGCGTCCGCTCTGGTGGTCGACGAGATCAGGCTCCTCGGATCCAGGTGCGGACCTTTCGCTCCGGCGCTGGCCCTGCTGGAATCGGGTGCTGTTGCCGTCGATCGGCTGATCTCCGATCGCTTTCGCCTGCGGGATGGTCTCGACGGGTTCGCACGGGCACGGCGGCGGGGTGTCCTTAAGGTGCTGCTGGACGTTGCCGATGGCTGAGCTGCCTCCCATGCAGTACCGGATGCTCGGGCGCACCGGCTTGCGGGTGTCGTTGCTGGGCCTCGGCACCGGGGGGCCAAGCCTGTTCGGCCAGAGTACCGGCGTGAATCAGGACGACGCCACCAGGCTGGTGCGCCGGGCCTTGGACATCGGGGTCAATTTCATCGATTCATCGCCGCAGTACGAGAACAGCGAAGGCAGGCTGGGAGAAGCGCTTGACGGCGTCCCGCGGGACCGCTATGTGCTGGCGACCAAGTTCGTCTACGAGCGCGAGGGCGTGCTGGCCGATCCGGCCGAGGTCGTCCGCTCGGTGGAGGGCAGCCTACGCCGGTTGCGCACGGACTGCATCGACCTCATGCAGTTCCACGGCCTGAAACCCCCACACTACGAGACAGCCATCGACCGACTGATGCCCACGGTCCTCAGGCTTCGCGATGCAGGAAAGTTCCGCTACGTTGGTATTACCGAGAACTACCGGGAGGATTCCGCTCACCAGACGCTCACCAAAGCGGTAATCGATCACCGGGTCGAAGCGGTCATGGTGGCCTACAACCTGCTTGGCCCGAGTGCTGATCAGGCTCTGCTGCCCGCCTGCCGGAAGCGCGAAGTTGGCGTCATCGGGATGGTGGCGGTGCGCCGCAGTCTCAGCCGTCCCGAACTGTTGCGGCAGCGGCTCGCGGACGCCATTGCCAAGGGAGTGGTCGACGGCGAGCTGCTGCCGGATCGCGTCAATCCCCTGGGTTGGCTCCTGCAAGGGGAGGTGGATTCCCTGCCCGCTGCCGGCTACAAGTTCGCGGCCGGGCATCCAGTTGTGGCCACCGTACTGACCGGGACGGCCAGCATCAGCCACCTTGAAGCCAACGCGGTTGCCATCCTCGGACCGCCGCTGCCAATCGAGCACATGGACAGGCTGCGGCGGATCTTCGGGTCCGTACGCGAGCCCCTCGGCCAATGAGCCGTCTGCCGCTGGCTCTATTCTCCGTGGCCCTGGCTGCCGGATTGCCAGACGGGACCTGGGCCGCGGAGGCGCTCGAGAAGGTCAACCGGGCACTTGGCTCCTGGCTCGAGTTGATGGATGATGACAGGTCCTACCTGCTGGTGGACCGGGACAAGGGCGAGCTGGAGTTGCGCCATGGACCTGCGGTGCTGCGGACCTGCGCGATCATGGCTGATTCGGCACTGGCGCAGGTGGCGGTGCGCAGCTCGCTGCGCGAACATCTGCGCCGTTACCGGCCAGCCCACCCCTGGGCGCGACCTGGCGGCGGCCCGTTCGATTGGGAGCAAGTGCTCGTCGATCAGGCGGCCGACGACGACGCCCTGTACTTCGCGAACCGGGTGCTGATGTACGCCGATGACGCCTGGGGGGTACCGAGACCGCCGTTCATTCGCCTTTCTGGGGCCGATCTCCGCGCGCTTTTCGATGCGCTGGAGTCCGGCGCGCCGATGGTGGTGCTACCCCGGGGATGGCTGCGTCAGCTGGATGATCTCTGAGCTGATCAGCCGAGCACCGGCTGCTCAACTGGCTGTGAAGAAGCGATTGTCCGTGCCGCCGGGGCCTATCTTGACCTCCAGCGGTCTGGCGCAGCGGGGACAGCGTCCCGAGTAGGCGGTCTCCTCCTTGTTGATGTAGAGCCGGGCGTAGACCTTGCAGCACTCGAACATCACGCCCAGGAACTTCCGTTTCTCTTTAGCCATTTCCGCCGCCGTTGCTACACAGCTCCGCCGCGAATATACCGGCCTGGTTGACATAGGGTCAACCAGGCCGCTGTCTGGTGTGATCCAGTTTGCACGCAGTGGGACCATTGTGCATCTTCTCACGATTTACCTCTTCTGAACGCTCTCTGATGACAGTGAAAGCAGAAGCCGCACTGGACCGAGGGAAGGATCCCGACCTGGCCCGCGAGCTACAGGAGCGCTACGATCAGGTTCCGGCGACGCGCTGCGCGCAGTCGGGAGAGTGCTGTGTCCTCACCGAGGCGGAACATGCCGGAGACTACGCGACCATGTTCCCGCTCTATCGGGCCGAGTACGAGAACATCGTGCGCTACGTGAGGGAGACCTTCAGCTCCGGGCGCCAACGCCAGCTGCTGGGCTTCACCCAGGAGCGGCCCCGGCAGTGCCCCTTCCTGGACGCGGAGCATAACTGCACGATCTATCCGGTGAGGCCGCTGATTTGCCGTACCTACGCGGTCATGAACCAGCAGTCGATCGACGCGGCAGCAGAGGTCGGCAAGGGCCAGGTGCCCCAGGACTGGATCGACGGCTTCGTCCTGCGGGAGCGTACCATGATCTGTCCACGTGTGACCGTCGTCGAGCCGGAGAAGCTGGAGCGCCATGCCCGGAATCTGGTAGACCAGACGTACGAGCGGACTTTGGTCCGCCTGAGCCGGCGGGTGCGGCGGCTGGCCGGCGAGCGACTGCAGATCTTCGTCCATGCGGCGCGGGGGGGCGACTGGCCAGTCCGCTGGACCTGGGGCGGATTCAACGCTATCCGCATGGCGCCGATGTCGTGGGTCCGCCGCAGCTTCGACGCTTACTGGCGGCGCTCCGAGCTGGCCGATGCCAACTGAGCCGAAGAGGGGCTCATGAAACAGGTGCCGGTGACCGATCTCAAGCCCGGCGACGTCATCGCCGACCCGGTGTGCGACGGCGACGGCAAGCGGTTCCTCCCCAAAGGCATCAAGCTAAACAGTGCTCTAATCGCCCGTCTGCGGAACCGGAGCGTGCAAGCGGTCGTGATCGAGGGCAGCGAGGCCGATCCGGTCGAGAACTCGGATGACCTGCTGGCCGACCTGGACCATCGCTTCTCAGCGTGGGAGGAGGTCGGACACATGATGCGACTCAAGGAGATCGCCAGCGCTCACCTGACTGGCAGGGCCGTACCGCCCGCCGCCAACGGTCTACCCGAGGAGGTCAGCGTTGATGGGGCAGCCGAGGCGGCGCAGGCGGATCCCGATCGGATACGGCAGTTCCGGGAACGGGTCGAGAACGCCGCCAACCTTCCTACCCTTCCGGACGTGGTTCTGCGGATCAACGAGATCATTGAGAGTCCGGCCACCGGCGGTCGCCAGGTGGGCGCCGAGATCGCCAAGGACCAGGTGCTGTCGGCCAAGGTCCTCAAACTGGTGAACTCCGGTCTCTACGGTTTCGCCAAGCCGATCTCCTCCATACCGCATGCTGTCACGATGCTCGGCTTCGACGCCGTGAAGAGCCTCGTACTGAGCTCTTCGGTACTGGATATCATAACCGATGCCATACCTGGACTCTGGGAGCATTCGCAGGCTTGCGCGCGCACCTGCGGCCTGCTCGCCCACCATCTACAGCTGCCCGATCCCGAGGAACTGGTGACCATTGGGCTGTTGCACGATCTGGGCAAGGTAGTACTGCACCAGGCGCTGGATGCCGAATACCAACAGGTTCTGCTCCGGGTGATGCGGGCGGACATGCTGTTCTTCGAAGCTGAAGAGGAGCCCGGCGTGTTGGCCCCCGGGCTGAATCACGGAACGATAGGCGGATGGCTGCTGGAGAAGTGGACACTGCCGGCCAAATTGGTAGAGCCGATCGCTGGCCACCATGTCTTCCGCCCGGATCTGGCGCATCCGGAACGTACGGCCGTGGTTCACGTCGCCGATGTCCTCTGCCGTGCCGAGTCGTTTGGCAACGGCGGCGACCGCCGCATCCCGTTGTTGCAGCCGGCGGCTTTGCGGCTGCTCGGGCTGGGCATGGTTGAGGTCGAGGCAGTTATGAACCAGATGGATCGCGGTCTGCGCGACATTCCGCGGGTCCAGCCGGGACTCTAATGCAGGAATTCCTCAAGTCCTTCCCGACCCCAGTGATGGCGATCGATGGAGCGTCGACCGTGCTGGCTTGCAGCCGCAAGATGCTTACCGTGTTCGGCCTGCGATCGCGGGATCAATCCGAGGAGACGCCCCAGGAACGCCTAACCGCGATTCTGGCCAGCGACGGAGAGTTGGCCGACCAACTGGCTCTGGCCACCGCTCAGCTGTCCCTGCCGGGGGACTCGCAGATCTTCGTGTGGACAAAGGACGATCACTCCTACGAGGTGCGCGTCTTTGCGATGGAGGAGAGCGAGGAGGCGTTCATGGTTCTGTTCGAGGATGAGACTGAACACCTGGAAACCGAGTTGATCCTGTCGCGCATTCGCGAGTACATGGACAACGTGCTCAAGAACATCCCGCTGGGTATCGCAGTCCTCAACAGTGAGCTGCGCATCAACTTCGTTACCGCCCGCCAGCTGCAGTTGCTGGAACGCCTGGGTCTCCAGCGGTCGCTCTTCGATGCGGTCGGAGCGACCCTAACCGAGTTGCTGCCAGGCGAGATGGGGAGCGGATGGCACGAGCTCTGTTCGCGGGCGCTGACCGAAGGTCTCTCGCAGCAGGTTCCCCGCCAGTCCTACCCGGCTGGCGCGGGCGACCTGGTGCTGTCCACCTCGGCCCTGCCCCTGCCTGATTCGGCTGGTCTTACCGGAGGCGTGATGCTGGTAACGGAAGATGTCACCGAGACGACGCGATTGGAACAGGAGGTGGTCAAGGTCGGGAAACTGGCGACCATCGGGCAGCTGGTGATCACGGTGAACCACGAGATAAACAACCCGCTAAGCATAATCTCCAGCAGTTCGCAGGCACTGCGCCTTCTAAATCCGGATCTAGATCAGAAGGTGGTCGGTAAGCTGCTCACCATCGAGGAGCAGGTGAAGCGGATATCGGCGGTCACGGAGCGCCTGCGGAGCATGGAAGAGGTGGATGCCGATGAGTACATCGCCAGTGGGCCGCAGATGATTGACGTCTGGAAAAAGGACGACAAGGCGCAGCAATAGCCTGACTTGGCATGAACGCGATCCTCAGGCTGCTCAGCCTGCGCCGGAACGAGATGCCCCGACTGCTCAACGCCGCGCTGGTTTTCTTTCTGGTTGCGGTCAACGACGGCATCGTCAAGAGCGTCGCTGCCGGAGTCTTCAATATCCGGGTAGGCGTCGAGTATCTCCCCAACATGTACGCCTGGATCGCGTTGTTCTTCGCGGTCAACATGGCCGGTCTCTCCTGGCTGTCGGCCAAGCTGGCCAGGCAGCAGCTGATGTTCGGCCTGATGGGCGTCGTCGCGCTCTTGCTGCTGGTCAATACTGCGGCACTCTGGCTGGAGCACAGCCGTGGCGTCGAGCCGTTCGTAGGTTTCTTTCCCTTCCTCTTCGTCTCTTCCGAGCTGGGCCGGTTCCTCTGCGCGTTTCAGGTCTGGATCGTGGCCGGGGGTATCTGCTACACGTCCAGGGCCAAGGTGCTGTTCCCCCTGTTGGTTGCCAGCGCCTACCTCGGCGAGGTCACGGGGGGCTTCGCCACCGGCTTCCTCGGCAGCCTGCTGGTCTCGTACCAACTTTACGGGCTGACGGTCCTGAACATGATCGTTGTCATAGCCGCGCTGCGCCCGCTGGTGCGCCGTTATTTCGTTTCCCAGGCAGCAGATGAGGCGGAGGGTGCGAGCCTGCCGGAGAATCTCCGCTTCTTCTTCCGGTCATCGTACCTGCGCCTGCTGTTCGTCCTTTCGGTTGCTGTCTTCGCCGTCTACACGGCCATCCACTACGCCTTCAACGTCGTCGCGAGGGAGCGCTACCCGACCGAGGGAGAGATCACGGGCTTCCTTGGCATGTTCTACGGGACTGCGGGTTTCGCCACGCTGCTGGTTACGGCTCTTGGGTTGCGCGTCATACTGCGGTGGTTCGGCACCGGCAGCGTCTACCTTTGGGTCTCCGTGTCCTACGCGGCATTGGCCCTGGTGCTGCTGGCTCTGTTCGGGGATCTGTTGTCAGTGGAAGTGGTGGCTGTCATGTTCGTCCTGAACCTGGTGAGTTTCCTGCTCCTGGACAGTGTCGTGGCGCCTGCGTACCAGGTGCTGATCAAGTTGATACCGGCCCGCAACAGCGACGGCACCCGGATGATCATGGAGGGCGGCTTCATGCTGCTGGGCGGTCTCCTTGGGGCTGGTTTCACCATGCTGCACGCGCGCGAACTGCTGAGTCTGGAGCAGCTGTTCGGCCTGCTGACCGCTGTCGGTGCCCTTATGGTCATCGTCGGCTGGCGATTTAAACGCGCCTATGCTCAGGTGCTGATCCGGGCTGTGCGTGAGCAGGACATCGACGTCGAGGACGACCAGGCGATGGAGTCCCTAGTGAAGGTGGTGTCGAGCTCGCTGGAGTTTCCGCGGAGTCTGTTGATGCACGTGGACGACGGCGTTCGGCAAATGGGAATCGAGATCCTGCGGCAATGTCCGGGACCGGTGGTCGCCCAGGTATGCACTCCGATGGTGGACCATGACAATCCCCGAATCCGCAGCGCCGCGCTCGATGCCCTGGGGGGCGACGCCGTCTCCGCCGAGGCGGTGGTCGCCCTGCTTCCACGGCTCGAGGACGCCGCCGCCGAAGTTCGCTACAGCGCCGCACGCGCGGTGCGGCGGTTCGCCGAGCATCAATCGGCTACCGGTAGGCTGGCCGGGCTACCGGACCAGACTTACAGCCAGGTCGTTGACGCGGTGCTGCCCCACCTGGAGGACAACGGCCAGCCGACCGGTGGTTCTGGCTCGGCGCCGCTCGAGGCCCAGTTCATCACGATCCTGGGGATCATGGGACACGAGGCATCGGCGTCACGGCGACGGAGCCAGACGAGCGGGCTTCTCAGCAGCTCGGCTACCGAGGATGTGATCGCCGGGATCGTGGCAGTGGGACAGCTGGAGACCGGTGATTTCCAGGCGGAGCTCCTGCAACATCTCGCCCATCCGCACCCGGGCGTGCGCGAGGCGGCGGTCGAGAACCTCGGGGGTATCAGCAGCCGCGAGACGTTTGAGGCGATGGTGCAGCTGCTCGACGACCCCGATCCGGATGTCGTCCATGCTGTGGTGGTCCAGCTGGGAACGGTGACCGACCCGGAGCTGCTGCAGTCGATGGAGGCGGGACTCGGGGCTGGCCCGCTGCGGGAATGGGAGGGATTTCTCGCTGCTCTCATTCGCCTGGGTGACGACGAGCGACATGAACGTCTTGTCGAAGCCTGTCGCAATCGCCTGCTGGATGCCAATCGGAATCTGGTGGCGGTGGAACTGCTGGCGCGCTCCGGCTCCGCTGCCGTCGAGCTGCTGACCGACCAGCTGGAGCTCGAGAACAAGACGATCCAGGACGGTGTGATCGGCCTGCTAGGCCACCTGGGCGACATGGACGTCGTGGTCGATCTGCTGGATCGGTTATCCGAGGGCAACGAAGAGGCCCGGGAAAACGCCATCGAGCTGCTGGAGAACATGGCGGATAGAGAGCTGATGGGGCTCCTGCTGCCGCTGCTGGAGGCCGATCCTGAGGAACGGCAGGTCGCTGCCCGGGCAGTGACGGGGGACGCTCTTCCGGTCGTCGATGCGGTGATCGGAAGCCTTTTGCAGACGCCCAACTCCTGGACGCGGATGGCCGCTGCCTGGGCGGCCCGGGCGCTGGACAAGGGCGAAATGCTGGCGGTCCTTGGCGATGATCCGGCCGCCCATGTTCGGGAAACCGTGGCTGAACTGGTATCAGAAGGAGGAGGCATGGAAGTTGAACAGCAGGCACAGGACGCGCACTTGCCCCTGACCACCATGGACAAGATCACGTTCCTCAAGCAGTCTCCGTTCTTCGCGGAGCTTCCCCTGGAGGAACTCTATCACATTGCCCAGTCGATGGAAGAGGAGGCGGTCGTCGCCGGCAGCAGAGTGATTAACGAAGGCACGACCGGCGACAAGATGTACATCGTGGTGCGCGGTCGGTTGGAGGTGCGCAAGTTCGCCGGAGAGGACAACACGGAGGGCCAATTCATCGCCGCGCTTGACGAACGTCAGGTCTTCGGCGAGATGGCTCTGCTGGACGACGAGCCGCGATCCGCTTCGGTTCTGGCGGTCGGCGACGCCCACCTCCTCTCCCTGCAGCGGAGCAACTTGGAGCGGCTGCTCCGTCGTTACGCCTCGATCGCGTTTAACATGATGCGCATCCTGTCGCAGCGTCTGCGCGACAGCATGGCCGCCTGAGTCGGAGCTGTGTTACCGTGACGCCCAAGCGCATCGTCGTGGCCGGTTGCGGTTCGATCGGCAAGCGCCACGCCCGCCTGCTTGCCGCCCGGCCGGACGTCCAGGTCGAACTGTTTGACGTCGACCGCGACCAGGTCGCCAGGACCGTAGAGACGATCGGTCCGGTGGCGGTGCACGAGTCTTACGCCGCCGCCCTGGATTCGAAACCGGACGCAGTGGTGATCGCGCCGCCGGTGCCGGCCCACGCCGAGCAGAGCATCGACGCGCTGGCAGCCGGGGCTCACGTTCTGTGCGAGAAGCCGTTGTGCGACACGGTGGCAAATGGCAGACGGATGGCGGCGGCGGCGCAGGCGACCGATCGCCTGTTCAACGTTGGATTCGTGATGCACTTTCACCCTGCCTGCCGGCGGGTCAGGGAGCTTATCCAGTCCGGTGCGCTGGGCCGCATCCTGCACGTCCACTGGCACGTGGGAACCTACCTGACGCTGATGCTCAGCGTCTCCCGGCATCAGGCTTCGCTGGAGGGCGCCCTGCTGCTTGATTATGCCCACCAGCCGGATGTAACCCACTGGTGGCTGCAGGAGCGTCCTACCTCCGTGTTCGCGGCCGGCTGCAAGGGGGGCAGTCAGCCGCTGCAGTCCAACCCGAACGTGCTGGCGCTGACCATGGAATACGACCGGCCCCTGCTCGCTACTCTCCACCTGAACTACGTCCAGCATCCGGCATCGGCCCACTGCGAGATCACCGGCGACGAGGGCTGGGTCCACATGGACATGGAAGCCGGCGAGTTGTGTATCGGCAACCGCGCGCGCGAGACGGTGGTGCGGGAGCTCCACAGGCCCGAACGGGATGCCTTGTACATCGATCAGTTCGACGCCTTCCTGACGGCAATCGAGAAGCAGGACGAGCCGGAGAGCCCGGTGGAGGACGCTATGGTCTCCATGGCCATCATCGAAGCTGCGCTGGCTTCGTGGCGCTGCGGTGAGCCCGTGCCCGTGCCGTGCTAGCCGTGCATGGTTCCGTCGCGCTGCGTCGGTATGGTCGTTGCTCGCGGGGTGGTGCCGGGCTCGGGTAGGGGCGGATACTCGTAGACCGCAGGCCGAGAGTTGGGCGGTCCGGGTCGGTGGGGCGTGTTGCCCCGGGCCGAGTAGGCGATGCCCAGGTGAGGGGTCTTGACCGCAGCACTGCCGTCAGCGCGGGAGATCATCGCCGCCTCGAGCATGCCGGTGGTCAGATAGGTGCGTTCCAACGGTGTGGGGGGGCGGCCGGAGAGGAAGAAATCCTCGATGTTCAGCCCAAGGTAGCCGAAAATCGCGTGCGCCGGGCCTTTCTCCATGTCGTAGGCCAGGGCCGTCTTCAGGGCGCCGCAGCGCTCCGCGTAGGAGAAGGTGCTCACATACCCGCTGTCGCCGAGCATGAGAACCGCACCCCGCGTGCCGTCGCGGTACCGCACGAGATAGACCAGCGGGTCCTCCACCTGATCCGGGTCCAGCGCCGGGGGGCCGTCTGCGACTGCGGCCAGCGCGGCGTCGGCTAGGTCCCACGACCAGGCGCCTGCCCTGCCGGCATCCCATACGGATTGACCGGCGAGCGTCTGCACCGATGCCACTCCGGTTTCGCCGCCGCGTCGTCTCTCCAGCTGGCACTGCAGCGCCTCAAACCCGTGAAAGCCGTAACGTTCCGGCATGTGGAAGGCGATGGCGATGGCCTCGTCGAGGGGCTCGTCTAAGGGGTGCTCCCATTGGGGGCTGCGCCAGGCAAGGGGCACGGCCGAAGCGGCCCAGAGGGGGACGCCGAGTTCGGCGGCGCGCCGATACATCCATTCAGCGTCCTCCCAGCGATAGGCCAGGTGTTTGTCGCTGAAGATGGGAATTGCACCGGCGGACTCTTCGATCACGCCGCAGACCTGCTCGAAGAGGTAGCGACGCGGCACCATCTCCTGGCCGTGGGCGGTCACCGGGTAGTCGCCGTGCTCGCCGATGATCAGGACCGCATCGACCGCCAACCTGTCGCCGCCGCGAGTGAGAGCGCCTCTGATGCTCTCGTAGACTGGGATGTCGTGCTCGCGGGCAAGCTGCAGGCCGATATCGCGATCGTGAAGCTGGTCGATGTAGAGGGAGGCGAGGGTGGTGCGGGGGGCAATCAGGCCGTCGTCAGTGGGAAAGCCCCGCATGAATTTGGTGGCGATCACGCCGGCATGGCTGTTAGGGAAGTAGGTGGTGACGACGGCGGCCACCCGGAAGCAGTCAGGAGATGTCATCGCCGTATCACTTGCTGGCGACGAATCGCTCCACCCGCTCCGCTTCGGCCGGGGAGAATCCGTACAACGTCAGGCGGTCATCGGGTGGGCGCAGGAGTGGCGTAAAGCTGACCCAGCGACCGTCCAGGTTGAGGGCCAGAGGCTTCTTCAGGTTGGCCGCTTCGGAGCTGAAGTTGTCGAGCAGACGCTTGGCATACTCGTTGAAGCGCACTGTCACCTGGGCGTTATCGCCGCTTTGAGTCGCCTTCGCCGCCATGAGGTTCCACTCGGTGAAAAGGGGTTTTCTCCGGACGTGGTAGGTGCCGGCAGCGGCATGTCGGCTCCCCGCGAACTCGACTGCTAGCCACCCGGCCGGCGGCTCCGCGTCCGTCACCGCGGGTACTGCCGGGCACACCTTCAGGGTCAGCTCTTCGTTACCGCATGAGGTTAGGGCGAGGGCCATGATTGCGGTGGCGATTGCAGTGGCCCTCGTCGTGGCAATTGGCTTCATCATCCGTCTCCAGTCTATTGGCCGCCCCAGGCCAGCGCTTCGGCCTCCCGGGTCGACAGAGTCAGATCGGTCTCCTCGCCGCTAGCTGCATCGTCGCACCAGGATTCCAGTACGGCCACCAGCTCGGGGAGCGATTCGGTCGTGAGCAGGTGCCGGCGCATCTCCGAGGCTCGGGACAGGCCCTTGAAGTAGAGGGCCAGATGCTTACGCGTCTCCAGCACGCCAACCCGTTCTCCCTTGTACTGGGCCATCAGGCGGAGCTGTTCGACGGCCAGCTCGATGCGCTCCGACAGGGGGGCGCCCCGGCGCCCGGAAAAGATCCAGGGGTTGGCCATGGCGGCGCGACCGATCATGACGGCGTCGCAGCCGGTCTGCGCCTGCATGGCCTGGGCATCCTCGTAGGAGAAGACGTCACCGTTCCCCAGCACCGGAATGGTCGATATCTCCGCCGCGCGGCGGATCCACTTCCAGTTCGCCTTTCCCTTGTAGAGCTGGGCTACGGTGCGGGCGTGAATGCCGATGGCCTGCGCGCCGGCCTGCTCGACGCGACGTACTACCTCCAGGATGTTGATCGAGTCATCGTCCCAGCCGATGCGCGTCTTGACGATGACAGGCACCTGGACCGCTTTCACAGTCTCGTGGACCGCCCGATAGAGGCGATCCAGGTCACGCAGGTAGGCGGCTCCGCAGCCCTTTTTTACGATCAACGGAACCGAGCAGCCGAAGTTGATGTCGATGACCTGAGCGCCGCGCCGCTCGAGCTCGCGGGCCCCGGCGGCAATCAGTTCGATGTCGTTGCCGTAGATCTGGGCGGCGAGCAGGGAAATGCCGGTTTCACCGTAGACCTCGGCGTCGGAGAAATCGAGCAGGCGCTCGCGCCGCGGCGACTTCTCGTTGATCACGCGGCAGTTGATGAACTCGACACCGACGAGGCGGGCGCCGAGACGGGCGCAGATGAGGCGGAACACCCAGTTGCCGACGCCGGCCAGTGGGGCGAGGGTCAGCAGGGGCATGTCTGGACGCATTGGCGCCAGTTGGTAAGGGCCGATCTGCATATCGATTAGGAGCTCGGGCAGCTACTCCGGGCTTAGGCGGAGCTCTGTAGCTGGGCGGCGATGGCCTTCTCGGCTTCGGCCTCAGCGATCATACCTTTGCGCTGGTAGAAGATGGAGAGACTGGTGTGGGCGAGGAAGTCGTCGGGATTGCAGTCGACCGCCCTCGTGGCATAGCGCAGGGCGGAGTCGTAGTCTTCGAGCCTCTCGTACACGTGGGCGGTGGATTGGAGGACGTCGCCGTAGTCTGGATCGATCTCCAGCGCCTTCTCGAAGTCGGCCAGGGCACCCTGGAAGTCCTGGCTCGCGAACTTGGACATGCCGCTCTTGTAGAGCTCTTTCGTGGATTCGTCGGTATCGCTCATTCCTGGCCTTCGTCCTGCCTCTCGGTTCCACCCGCCTCGCTGTTGCGGCCGCCTAGCTGGACGAGGATGTCACCGAGTACCTGTTCGGGGGGATTAGTTCCATCGACGCGAACGATCTGTTGGCGTCGTTCGTAGTGATCGAGAACCGGTCTGATCTCTTGATCGTAGGTGGCGAGCCGCTCGCGCATCACCTCCTCGGTGTCGTCTTCGCGCTGTTCCAGGCGGTCGCGTATCTCATCGGGAGGCGGATCGAACACGAGGTGGTAGATTTCGCCGGTGTTCGGATCCGAGCGCCGGCCCGTGACCCGCTCGAGGACGGCGTCGGTGTCCACCTCGATCAGGATAATGGCGTCGAGGCTGATGTCGTGGGCGGCCATGGTGCGGTCGAGCCCCTGGGCCTGGCTGAGGGTTCGCGGAAAGCCATCGAGAACAAATCCCTGGGCCGTCTCGCCGTTGGCGAGACGGTCGTCGACCAGCTGGACGACGTGATTGTCCGGGACGAGCCAACCATGGCGAAGATAAGGTTCGATCATCTGGCCGAGGTCGGTGCGGTTGCTCACCGCTTGGCGCAACATATCGCCGGGCGAGATGTGGGTGATCTGCAGGCGCTCGGTCAGCAACTTCGCCTGTGTCCCCTTGCCGGAAGCCGGAGCTCCGATCAACATCAAGCGCATAGATCTATCCGGAAATGCTGAACCAGGGACGCCCGCGGGGGCGTCGGTATGGGTGCGGAATAAACGGAAGAATATATTAAATCACGTCCCGTTATCAAGCGAGGTGCTTCCATTCTCGAGACGATGAGAGTCATCCAATGGCTGGGGTTTCTGCTGGCGACCTGTGCGGCTGTTAGCCCACTGCGGGCCGCCGAGTTGCCGCCCCACTACGTTGCCCATAGAACGGTCGGTGAGCTTTCTATCGACGGTAAGCTTGACGAACCGTCCTGGCAAAGAGTTCCCTGGACGGAGCTGTTCCTGCCGGCCGATTCCCGGACCGGAGCCGCGGTCCGTCCGCGGTACAACACGCGCGCCAAGATCCTCTGGGACAACGACAACCTCTACATAGCTGCCGACCTGGAGGAACCTCACGTGTGGGCGGTGCTGACGCGGCGGGATACCACCGTGTACCACGACGATGCGTTCGAGGTGTATATAGACCCGGATGGCGACACCCACGAATATTATGAGTTGAGCGTCAACGCCTGGGGCACGGTCCAAGACTTGTTGCTCCTCAAGCCCTACAGGGACAGGGGGACTTACGTGCAAGCCTGGGATATCACCGGGCTCGACGCGGCGGTGCAGGTGTGGGGCACCCTCAACGATGCCCAGGATACCGACTTGGGTTGGTCAGTCGAACTCGCGCTGCCCTGGCCCGTGCTGGGCGAGTGTGCCAATCGACCGTCGCCGCCACGGGATGGTGACACCTGGCGGCTGAACCTGTCGCGCCTGGACTGGACCGTCGAGATCGCCGGTGGCGGTTACATCAGAGGCGCGGATGCGCAGACCTGGGTCTGGTCGCCGATGGAAGCTGCCGACATGCACCTGCCTGAGGAGTGGGGTTTCGTCCAGTTCTCCTCGCGTCGGGCAGGGGCCGAACCACAGGAGTTCCGTCCCCCGCCGGAGCGCGAAGCCCGCCGGATCCTGCGGGCCATATATCACATGCAGCGCCAGTATCGCGAGCGGCACGGCCACTTCAGCGTCGACCTCGATTCGCTCGGACTCGAATACCAGATCCTGCGGAATTTTCTCTGGCCGCCGCGCATAGATGTCACTCCGACACAGTTCGAGGCCTCGCTGGAGGAACTAGTCGACCTGCACGGCGACGGCGAGCTGAATCACTGGCGGATTCGCCAGGACTCCCGTATCTGGAAGGAGTAGGACGCGTTACTCGGTGGCGGCTGGCGCCAGGCCACCGCGCGCGTGCAACATGACCATCAGGCTGGAGATGTCGGCTGGCGAGACGCCGCTGATGCGCTGGGCCTGGCCCAGGTTGCGGGGCCTGATGCGGTCCAGCTTCTGCCGGGCCTCGGTGGAGAGGCTCGCCGCCTCGCCGAGGTAGTCAAAGTCGTCCGGGATCGTCATCGACTCCAGGCGCTGCACTTTGTCCACCTGAGCGGCCTGACGGTCGATATAGCCGGCGTACTTGATCCGTGCTTCCACGTGCTCGCGGGCATCTGCGGTCAACTCCTCGCCGGCAGGGGCGATCTCGGCAATGTCGGTGTAGGACAGCTCGGGGCGTCTGAGCAGCTCTGCCAGCAGGGCGGATTCCTTCAGGGGGGCTGTGCCGCGCCGGCGCAGCACCTCCTGAACCTGGGTAGTCGGTTTGATGCGCTGCGTTTGGAGGCGCTCCAGTTCCCGGTCCACCTGCAGCTGTTTGGCGCGAAACCGGTCGTAGATGTGGTCATTGACCAGGCCGAGCCGGCGGCCATGCTCCATCAGTCGGTAGTCAGCGTTGTCCTCCCTCAGCAGGAGCCGGAATTCTGCTCTCGACGTGAAGATCCGGTAGGGCTCCTGGGTGCCCTTGGTCACTAGGTCGTCGATGAGGACCCCGATGTAGCCGTCGGCGCGTCCGAGCACGAAGCCCGGTTCGCCCCGGCTCTTCAGCACGGCGTTGATGCCGGCCATCAGTCCCTGGGCGCCGGCCTCTTCGTAGCCGGTCGTGCCGTTGATCTGGCCGGCGAAAAAGAGCCCGGGAACCGGCTTGGTCTCGAGGGTCGGATGCAGCTGGGTAGGAGGCGCGAAATCGTACTCCACCGCGTAGGCCGGGCGCATCACCTCGGCCGCCTCTAGGCCGGGCACGGTGCGCAGGATGTCGCGCTGGATGGCTTCCGGCAGGCTCATGGACAGGCCATTGATGTAATACTCCAGAGTGCGCCGTCCCTCCGGCTCGACGAAGATCTGATGACGATCCTTGTCGGCGAACCTGACGATCTTGTCCTCGATAGAAGGGCAGTAGCGGGGACCGACGCCCTCGATTCGGCCGCTGTACATCGCCGATTCGTGCAGGTGTTCCTGGATCAGTTGATGGGTCGCGGTGCCGGTGTAGGTCAGCCAGCACGGCAGCTGCGGCCGCTCGATGGCTGAGACGGCGTACGAGAAGGGGGTTGGAGGGTCGTCTCCGGGCTGCTCTTCCATCGCTGCGAAGTCGATGGAGCGCCCGTTGACTCGGGGTGGGGTGCCGGTTTTGAGACGGCCGATCTCGAAGCCGAGGGTGGCCAGGCCATCCGAGGCGTCGTCGGCGGCACTCTCACCGGCGCGGCCAGCACTGTGCGTGTGGCTGCCGACGTGAACCTTGCCCTTCAGGAACGTCCCCGTGGTCAGGATCACCGCGTTGGCGGCGAAGACCGTCCCGCCCTTGAGACCGACCCCACGAACTCGACCGTCCTCGACCAGCAGGCGCTCCATCATACCCTGGTAGAGATCGAGATTCGACTGCGCCTCGCAGGCGTACTTCATCTCGAACTGGTAGTCCTTCTTGTCCGCCTGGGCACGGTTGGCACGCACCGCGGGGCCGCGGCTGGTGTTCAGGCGCCGGAACTGGATACCTGTGCGGTCGATGTTGACCGCCATCTGGCCGCCGAGGGCATCGATCTCCTTGACCAGGTGCCCTTTCCCGATGCCGCCGATCGCCGGATTGCAGGACATCTGGCCGATGGTGTCCAGGTTCATCGTCAGCAGCAGGGTGCGGGCGCCCATGCGCGCTGCCGCCAGGGCGGCTTCGGTTCCGGCGTGACCGCCACCGACGACGATGATCTCGTGCCGCAGGGAAGGGGATGTCACGTCACCGGGATTCGTCGCTGAAGAGGTGAGCGAAATTGGTGCGCAGCTCGGCAGCCACGGCCGTGGCGATCTCCTCGTTGGTACCAGGACGCTCCTGCTTCTCCGACCACTTCCACTGGTCGAGGTAATCCTCGGTGCCCTCCAGTCCCTCATCCATCGCTATGCCGTCGATCTCTTCCTGGTAGACGTCGTCCAGTGGGTGGGACAGCCGCTTGCCCTCGCCGGAAACCTTGAGTTGGGCTGGGATCTCACGCCAATAGAGGATCTGGTAGGTGGCCATGGACTATTCCTCCGTTTTGAGGCTCTGGGCGAAGGCGGCGATGTGGGCCGGCGTGGTGCCGCAGCAGCCCCCGATGACCGAAGCGCCTGCCGCTAGGAGCTCGGCGACCTTCGGTGCCATGTCCTCGGGCCCCTGCGAGTAATAGGTGAGTTGGTTGCGATCGAGTAACGGCATGCCGGCATTGGGATAGGCCATCATCTTCTTGACCACGCCCCGCTCCCGGAGGGCGTCACGCAACTGTTGGGTGCCCTCGATCGCGTACGGCATGCCGGTGTGCTGAACGTTGCGCGACTCGGCGCCGCAGTTCAAGCCGAGCAGATGCACGTGTGGCAGGAGGTCGTCGCCATCGGAGAATTCTCCGGAGGCGAGAAAGTCGATCAGGTCGCCGGCTGAGTGACCCCAGTCCGTCCTGTAGATGATCTCGTCGGTGCGTCGGTTGACGGTGTACTTGTAGGTCATGTTGACGGCGATTGGCAGGCCGGTGCGCCGCCCTTCATCCACGGCGATAGCTGCCTCCTTGGCCGAGAACTGGGTTTCGATGGCCAGAAAGTCCACCCCGCCCTCGGCCAGGGTCCCGATCATACTCCGGTGGGCTTCGCGCACCTCGCTGTTGGGAATGCCGAAGTCCACGTCGCCGGCATCGGCCTCAATCGCTCCGGGCGATGGGCCCACGGATCCGGCGATGAAGACGGGCTGCTCGAAGTCGGCGACGGCTGCTGCCGCATGCTCACAGGCCAGGCGGGTCACCTCCTCAGCCTCGGCGGCGTTCTTGCCCGCCATCTCCATGTGCAGGCTCGAGGCGACGAATGTGTTGGTGCCAATCACTTCCGAGCCGGCGTTGATGTAGTCCTTGTGCACTGCTACTACTTCATCCGGGTTAGTTTCGTTGGCCAGTGAGCTGTTGGTCAGCTGCACCCCGCGCTGGAACAACTCGGCGCCGAAGCCACCATCGTAGACGATGGCGGCCTCCTCTGTCAGGCGGTCCAGGAAAGTCTGCGTCGGTTTCATCCCAGCTCTCCCTTGCGGTAGGCCCGAAGGAAGCTCTTGCAGTTGCGGTCCTTGCCGAGGAGCATGTCCTCGGCAAGCTGGTACGGGGCCGAGTCGCGGTCGATGGCGAAGATCTCACTGGGGTCGCTGGTGACCGGATCGACGATGCCGCTGTCGGCACCGGCCCCGATCGCCAGGATGAGGAACACGTCGTTGATCAGCTTGCGCATCGGCAATCCGAAAGAGACGTTGCTGAAACCTCCGGAGATGTGGATCTCCTCACCGAAACACTCCCGCAGTTCCCGAATGGCATCGAGGCAATGGTTGCCGAAGTTCATGTCGACGGAGATGGGGAAGACGAGCGGGTCTACGTATATGTCGGCGGCCGCGATCCCTTTGGCGAGGGCCGCCTCGATCATCTGGGAGGCGTGGTCGACTCGCTCTGTATTGCTCTCCGGCATTCCCTTCGTGCCAGCGGCCGTCACCATTACGACCGCGCCGTACCCGCGGGCCAAGTCGAGGGCGTCGATGCGCTCGAGGGAAGCGCTGTTGAGCATCGGACGGCCAGTCACCTGATTCCCTTCCGCGCGACAGGTGCGTAGGCCGGTCTCCAGGATTTCGGCGTTGGAGGAGTCGACCGACAGCGGTGTCGACGCCACGCCGCCCACCGTCTCGACCAGCCACTGCATAGCCGCTTTCTGTTCCTCCAACTTGAGCGAAATTTCGTCTACGTTGAGGTCGAGGAAGTTGGCGCCGGCTTCTTCCTGCCGCTGGACCATGCGCTCGAGATATGCCATCGCCGAATCGTTGTCCGCACCCTCTCCTCCCATGGCCAGCTGTACCGCGATCTTGACGTGCTTTACCCGCCCTTCCTCGTAATCCTGAGTGCTCTTCATGGCTTCGGGAATCGGCAAGTATCGACGTTCGCCCCCGGTGTCGTAGAAGCGGACAGACTCGCGTCCGTCAGGCGCCTCGACCACCAGTTTGCCCTTGCTCAGTACCACCCGCGTGGTGTGGATGTTCTCGCCAATGACGAGGAATTCCCGCTCCAGTCCGTTAATCCTCAAGGTTTCTCTTCCGTTTTTGGGGGGGTGATGGGGGGCTTGCGGTGGTGGTCGCGGCCGAGAAGGGTGTTCAGCCAGGCGCTGGTCCCCTTGAGCGACCCGTTGCGGTACACGACGGGCCGCTCAAGCATCTTCTCTTCCCGGCCGTAGGCCTTGAGTCGATCATAGGCCAGCGACCAGATACATTGTTTTTCGCCGACCTCGCAGCGCCCCTGCAGGGTGCCGCCGCACGGGCCGTTGCGCTGGTTCTTGGCGCACTGCGATTCGGGACAGAGGTAGGCGATGTCGGGCAAAGAGCAGTCGCCACAGTCGCGGCAGTCGAAGCTGGTCATCTTGATAGCCTGCTCGACCGTGTGGAGCAGGCGCTTGACACTCCGATGCCTGTCAATGAAGCCGGCGAGCCCCCGGGCTAGGGGGAATGTGTCGCTAGCTTCCTCGAAAACCACGTCGTGCACGACGCGATTGAGCCGGTAGCTCAGCGGCACCTTGCTCCTGGAGAGCTTTCGGGCCTCTGGTGCGGTCGACTCTAGGTACTGGCGGTTGACTTCCGTGGAACTCAGACCAGTGTCGCCGTCCGGTTCGAAATAGTAGAACTCGCCGGGCAGGTGGTAGTCTATCTCCTGGGCGAACTGGTGCCAGTCATCCGTGGCGAAACTCTCCGTCAATTCGATTATGCGGGCGTAGTCGCTGTACTTCAGATGGCCTCCCAGGTAGACGCCCCGGTAGCCCAGGCCCTTGGCGATGGCGCACTGCTTGGCCGCGAACTCCAGCAGGAAGGATTTGCCCTTGTCGGGGGAGCTGGCCTGTTTTTCCACCACCGCTAGCAGCTCGTCGGTAACGGTGACACCCGGGATGTTGTCGCCGTGGAAATATCGGGCGGCTCCAGGAGTGAGGACGAAAACGTTGCCAACGACCGGCACATGCAGGCTGTGCATGCCCATGTACTTGAGCAACTCGTCCTGCTTGCGAGAGTCGTAGCCGATCTGGTTGATGATGAAGGCGGCGCCGGTGGCGATCTTTTTCGCGAGCTTGAAATACTGCGGCATCACCTCGTGCTCGTGCCGCTTATGGTTGTTGACCACGGCACCGAGGTAGAATCCGGTCGGCGCCAGGGTTTGCGCGCGCTTGCCGCTGCCGGCGGTGAGACCGGCGTTCATGTCCGACAGCATCTTGAGCAGACCCACCGAGTCGGTGTCGAATACCGGACTTGCCTGGCCCTCGAAGCCATCCACCGGGTAGTCGCCGCTGAGGGTCAGCACGTTGTCGAAACCCTCGCTGGCAAGCTGCCAGGCGCGGCTCTGAATGGCGTTGCGATTCCAGTCCTTGCAGGAGAGGTGGATAATTACCTCCTGGCCCCGCGATATCAGGTCGGTGCCGAGGGTGTCGGCGTTGATCATGGCGTTGCCGCCCGGATTGTCCGTAATGCTCAGGGCGTGGATACCCGGGTGTTCGGCGAGCCGGCGGGCCAGTGTCAGGACGCGGCGGCCGTTGCGCTCGGTGATCAGGCCGCGGGAGGTGACCAGCTCGACGCAGGTGACGAACTCGTCGGTCTGCTCCAGCAGATGGCGGAATCCCGTCTTGGCCCAGGCGCCGGAGTCGCGCGCGGGCGGTTTGCCTGCGGACCTGTTCACAACGTCGCCTGTGACAGGACCGCCGGCATGGGTTTGAACTGGCAGCCCTCGACTAAGACTTCGAAGAAGTCAGGCGTGGTCTCCAACTCGAGATGCTCGATCCCTGTCACCATGCGCTCCACTGCCGCGCGCCGGGCCCGCGACAGCAGGACCTCGCGCGCACCCTGAACGGCGGCGTTGCCGACTTTGCTGATGCGCTCTCCAGGAACCGGCGCCAGGAACCCGATCTCGATGGCGTTCTCCACGTCTACATAGTTGGCGAAACCGCCTGCCAGGAAGAGGTGGTCCACTGCCTCGGGGTCGATGCCGAGATGGCGCAGCACGATGAACTGACCGCAGAAGTTGGCCGCCTTCGCCTGAGCCAGGTTGCTGGCGTCCTCGCGGGTGAATCGAATGCCCCGTTCGGGAACGATGCTGAGCTCGTAGGCCTTGTCGGCGAATACGCCCTTGGGGGTCATCCGGTCGTGGCGGCGCAGCTCGGCGAGCAGGTCGATCAGCCCGGAGCCGCAAATTCCCTGCGGCTCCATGCCGCCGATGGTCGAGTAATGGAAGGCGCCGTCGACAAATTGCACGGACTCGATGGCGCCGTCGTAGCCGGGCATGCCGTACTCGATGAGCCCGCCCTCGAAGGCGGGCCCGGCCGGGCAGGATGCGGCCACCATCCGGTCGCCGTCACCGACCACGACTTCGGTATTCGTGCCCACGTCGACCAGCATGAAGACGCCTTGCCGGCCGGTGGCGCCGACGGCAGCCAGCGCCGCCGCTGTGTCGGCACCGACATGGCTGGCTATGAGGGGCATTCCGTAGGCCCGAGCTTTCGGATTGGCGCGCAGACCCAGCTTCCGCGTGCTCTCAACCAGGACGGTCGAGTCGCGCTCGCCGGAGACATACTGGCTCTCTATGGGCGACTTGTAGGGGCGCTGCCCGATACTCTGCACGTCGATGCGGAAGAGGATCTCGCGCATGGTGGAGTTGCCGGCGATGACGATCTCGTAGATCTCCTGTCGCGTGAACTCCAGGCGTTTGCTCAGCGCCAGGATCTCGTGGTTCAGGGCGTTTACCAGCGCCTTGCGTAACTCGCCTCCGTGCTTCTCGTCGTAGGAGATGCGATGCATCACGTCGCTACCACCGAAGCGCTGAGGGTTCTCGAAGGAGCTGACGGTGACACTGGCACCGGTCTGCAGGTCGATCAGGTCCATCACTACCGTCGTCGTCCCGACGTCGATCGCCAGTCCCAGGAGGTGGCCGCGAAACTGATCGATCACCTCTTCGTCGCCGCCATCGCGGCGGACGACAGCGTCGCCGCGGCGAACGACGGTCGGGTCGATCTCGATCTCTCTCGTCTTGCTCTCGGTGAGGATCTTAGGTGTGCGGCGCAGCGGTTCGAAAAGGACGTCGACGTCGGCGTCCAGAATCCTGGCCTGGCAAGCGAGGCGGTAAGGCGGTCTGAGGAACTCCTCGTCTGCGGTGGGGGGGGTCAGGGCGTCGGCGCCCCGAGCGATCTCGACGATGCATTCGTGACAGTGTCCGGTGCGTCCGCAGGAGGTGGGCACCTGAACGGCGAGCTCGTCGGCGTAGTCGAAGATCGTTCGCCCGGCCGCGGATCCTCGCCGCTCGCTACCGTGTTCCACGAATCCGGCAGGCGCCGGCTGCGAATCGCCCTGGGGGCGTGACTGCTCAGTGATCGATGTTTCCTCGCCCTCTGGAGAGAGGTCTGAAGCGGTCTCCCAGGCGGTCCGGTAGTCGAGCTTGTCGTCGCCCCCGCAGACGAACAGTCCTCCCTCGACCTTCGGCTTGCGCTGGTTGCGACAGCCGAACTTGGCGGTGCACTCGTCGAGGCGATTCTTGTAGGGGCAGCGATAGGTGGACAGCTCCTCGGCCCGTGCCATCATGTTCGTGTAGATGGAGGTGATGCGGTCGAGACGCTTGCGGTACTCCTCCGGGTCGATCTTCTGCATGTGGGTGGTGCCTCTCAGCCTGCTTCGGCTTTGCGCTCCTCCAGCAGCTTCTTGGCCAAGTCGACGCAGGCTACGGCGTCCTTGCCGTAGCCGTCGGCTCCCATGTCGTCGGCGAATTCCTGAGTGACCGGTGCCCCGCCGACCATGATCTTGACGTCGTCGCGCAGATCGGCATCGATGAAGGCCTCGATCGTTTTGCCCATATTGGGCATCGTCGTTGTGAGCAGGGCGGACATGCCCATAAGAGGCGCTTCGTGCTCTTCGACGGCTTCCATGAACTCGTCCTCGGAGGTGTCCACCCCGAGATCGTGCACGACGAAGCCGGTGCCGCGCATCATCATGATGCAGAGGTTCTTGCCGATATCATGCAGGTCGCCCTTGACGGTGCCCATGACCGCGATGCCAATCGGCTCGACGCCGGAGGCGGAGAGGATGGGCTCGATGTGGGCCATGCCGGCCTTCATCGCGCGGGCGCAGGCCAGCACCTCGGGCACGAAGATGAAGTTCTCGCGGAACTTGATACCGACGATGCCCATGCCCGAAATCAGTCCGAAGTCCATCACCTCCAGTGCGTCGATGCCGTCGTCCAGGGCGGCCCGCGTCAGC
>CAYWBJ010000315.1:0-1663 GCA_964456165.1 uncultured Gemmatimonadaceae bacterium
CTGGACTTCGTGCAGCCCTGCCTCCTCGGCCAGCGTCCGGGCCTCTTCGATGTGGGCCTGTGCGGCATCGAACTGGCCGCGGTAGAGCAGTGAGCGCCCCCAGAGTTCTTGACCGCGTGCGGCGGCTCCGGTCTCACCCGCCTTCAGCGACAGCTCCACCGCATGCGAGGCCTGGGCGCTGGCCTCGGAGAAATTGCCCTGCGCACCCACGCAATACGCGCGTCCCAGAGCGACTTCGGCCTGTCTCTGGGGATCCACCAGCGTAGTGGCCAGCCGGTCCAGCAGTTCCAGGTCCTCCTGTTGCGCGTGGTAATCGCCCTGTAGGGCATACACCCGCTGGCGCGTGTTGCGGAGGTCGTAGCACGTCGAGGTGTCCGTCGTCGGCGTGGCGGCGAGCGCTCGATCGAGATACGCCAGGGCCTCGGCATTGGCGTACTGCGAGGCGGCGCGCTGTCCGGCGCGCTGAAGATAGGGGGCGGCCTGCTGCGAGGCGCCCGCTCGCTCGAGGTGGTCTGCGATCGGCGCCGCCTGCTCCCCACCGCGTTGGTCATCACGGGCGATCCACCAGTTGGCCACTTCCAAGTGGTAATGGCGTCGGCGTTTCTTGAGCAGGCTTTCATACGCCGCCTGCTGCACGACCTGATGTTTGAAGACGTATTCGCGGCTCTGGTGCACGGTGGACGTTTCCCGACGGAAGATGAGCTCACGGCGACAGAGCGCACTGAGCGTGGCGTCCAGGTCTACCGGCGCCGTGCGCGTGGCTTCGGCCGAGGTATCGCCGCTGCCCTGTGTCCCGATCTGTCGGAGTACATCGTCCCAGAAGATCGGCCCGACGACGGCGGCTTGCTGCACGACGGTTCGCTCGTCGGGCGTCAGGCTATCCAGCCGCGCCTGCACGAGCCCGGTCAACGTGGGGGGAATCCGGAGCGTTGTTAGGTTTGCTTCCGGCACGGACCAGTGCTCGCCGGTGGTGTCGATGGTCCCGTCCTCGATGAGCACCTTTACCAGTTCCTCGAGGTACAGGGGGTTGCCGTCAGCGTGGCCGACCACGAGCGTGTGCAGGGCGGGCGGTACCTCGATGACGCGGTGCAGCATCTCGTCTACCAGCTGACGGCTGGCCCGACGTGACAGCGGGCGGAGATCGATGCGGATGTGGCTGAGTTGCCCCTGGCCCCACTCCGGTCGGCGTTCCCACAAATGGGGACGGGCCGTGGCGATGATCAAGGCCCCGGTGCGCTGGGGCTGCGTGATGAGATAGTTCAGGGCGTCCAGCGACGGGTCGTCCGCCCAGTGGAGGTCCTCAAGGAGGATGACCGTGGCCCGCTGTGCGGCCGTGGCCGCGACGACCGCGCGGAGATCGTCCAATGCCTGCTGGCGCAATTCTGTCTGGTCGTTGGCGGCAGCCTCCGGTTCGTTGTCGACCGTCTGGTCGAAGCCGAGTACGGGGCCGAGTCGGGCCGCGCGGAGGCGTGCCTCGCCTGGGGTGCTGAACAGCGTGGTCAGGCCTTCGACGAGTTTGGTCGCGACGACAGCGGCCGGATCATGATTCCGGATGCCGGTCTGCCTCGCCACAAGGTTCCGGAGTACGCCGTAGGGGCGGGCGTGCGTCTGTCGTGCCGCGCGGCCGCTCAAGAGCTGTGGGTGGTCAGGCCGCCGGCGCCGC
>CAYWBJ010000316.1:0-5960 GCA_964456165.1 uncultured Gemmatimonadaceae bacterium
AGCCGCCGGGGCGAGATCGATGGGCCCGCAATCGTGGCGATCCTGTCCGACCACTGGCTCGACGACGACGTGAATTCCGATCTCAAACCGTTCCCGAGTGACCGGAGATCGGTCTGCATGCATCCCGTTCCGGACAACGTCCAGAGCACCACGTCGAGCGTCGTGGCCGACCTGTGGGACGACAGTTCGCGCCTACCCGTGTACTGGTGTTGCCTTTACTCGCCGTGCATGGGGGTGTTTTTCCCGATCTTTCTGGAAGGCCTGATTCCCGGCCTGCTCCAAACCGTCCCCGCGGGGCTCACCCTACTGATGGTGCGCTCCAGTCTCAGTCCCGTCCGCTGCAGTATCCCATATACCTCCAGCGCGATTGGTGAATCGGGTGGCTATACACGTATATTCTGGCGCCATGGCTCAAAGCAGCCGTTACTGGCAAGCGGGAGCTTGTCGAATCTTATGGGGAAAAGTGACAGGTGTTTTACAAGGGAAAGCTGATCGTCAAGAACGACGAAGGCATACGCGAGCAGCACGATTGGGGCGAGCTCAACAAACTGCTGTGCGAGGAGACAACCGCAGACGACGAATTCACCTTCGGTGACATGACCTACCGACCGGGGGGCGTGCGCGGACCGGCCACCGGAGACGAGGCCTTCCACACTCTACGCGGCGAGGGCATCGTCCGGGTCTGGCCCAAAGGGGTCCCGGAGGACGATCCTATCACCCTCCGGCTCCGCCCGGGCGTCGAGTACTACGTTCGCTACGACATTCCCCGAACAGTCGAGAACACCGGCTCGGAGCCCCTGTTCGGCGTCTACTTCTTTTGCCACGTGGAGCGGCCATGTCACGCCCACCGTTTCTCCCACCCTCCCGGCGTCGGAAACTACCTCCACCGCCACGGTCCCGACGTGATGGGAGAATTTCTCAGGCAGGACTTCGTCGAGGCCATGTACCTGGTCAGGGGTCCTGGATCCGTCTCCCTTGCCGATTCCAAGAACATGGTGATCACCGACCACGCCATCGAGGAGGGTACTGCCGTATACCATCCGCTCAACAGCCTGCATCGGCAGTTCAATCCGGCCACGTCAGGAGATCGGAACTTCTGGATTCACGCCGGGTACTACCACGGGCGGGGCAACGTGCTGGCCGGAACCATCGACATGCCCGAATTCACCTTCTGGCATCGGGAGCCCTGATCCGGGCGCAGCGATCGCGGACGTCTGTGGAGGCCCTGAGTTCGAACCCGCGCTGACCACTGCCCTACGCCAGCGACTCCCGTTGCGTCAGCA
The DNA here is from genome assembly GCA_964456165.1 of uncultured Gemmatimonadaceae bacterium. GTDB lineage: Bacteria > Latescibacterota > UBA2968 > UBA8231 > UBA8231 > CAYWBJ01. The sequence goes on from CAYWBJ010000316.1 coordinate 1,284, forward strand.
TGATCTGATACGAGGATCTGCTGTCGATGAGCGCCTACTCATCACAGTGGTGTGCGTGTAACCGAGGCGCGGAGGTTGCGTCTCGCTACCAGAGCTTGGGCTGCACCTGCTGGCACCAGCTGTCGACGACCTCGCCATCTGCGGCTACCGCCTCCCCCCGAATCGTCGAGCCTTCCAAGGTGAAGCGCGCATGGGTCTGCCGACTGTCGAAGGTGACCCGGTGGTCACCCGGCTCGGTCTCCATTTCCGGGAAAAAGATATCGGACGCGCTGGTCATGATCTGGGTGATGGTCTCGAAGCGGGTCCGCTCGTAGGCGTGCAGATGGCCGCACAACAACAGGTCGACGCCAGTTTCGAGCAGTATCGGCATGAGCAGGCCCTGCGTCCCCGGCTCCTCGTCGCACAGGAGCGAGTGCTCTAGCAGCCAGGGCGCCACCACGAGCGGGTAGTGTCCCACCACGACCGTGCACCGCGCCCGCCGCGCCGACCGTAGATCCCGCCGGAGCCAGCGGGCCTGTACCCGGTCGGCGAAGCCACCGCGGTGCCGGCCGTTTATCGCATCGATGCTGGCGACGTGCACCCCTCCGATCGTCTTCGCGTAGTAGGTCCGCCGTCCCGGGCGCCCGATCTGGCGCAGGTATTCGTCCGACGTTGGATTGGAGCCGGTCTGGTCGTGGTTGCCGACGGTGTGAATCACCGGACACAGCTTCTTCAGCGGCGCCGTGACGCGATGGTAGATCTCCCACATCAGCGCAACCCGCTCCGCTTCCTCCGGTCCGTCGTCCACCTGGCCGTGGACGTGGTCGCCGCCGTCGATGACAAAGTCCGGCTTCGCGGCTGCGATCTGCTCGATCAGCAACCGGAGCCGCTCCTCCTGCGCGGGCGCATCCAGCCTGGTCTGGATGTCGCTGACGAAAATCCAGCGCGTCATTCACTCGCTCCCTTCGCGCGCCGTTGTGGAATCTCCTGACGGCGCGCTGATCTAAGTGGCGCGGGTGAGTTTCCCGCGTCCAACCCTGATTCCGATAACTTTTATTCCTCTAGACGCAGGGTCAGGTTACCCAGAATGGCTGCGTCCAGGCGAACTGCTCGCCATCGCCCCAGCACTCGAAGCGCACGTACTGCCACTCCTCCTGCAAGTCGAGGACGATGGCACTGTCGTCCGAGATCGCGACGCGCCGGCCCAGTGTCGACACGGCGACGATGCGCCTGGCGTTTTCCGTCTCTACCGTCACTCGGCCCCCTCTGACGGCGATGCGTGAGATTTCGACGCCGGACGAAGCGTAGAAGCGGCCGGCCTTGAATGCCGCCCGAATTCCGCTCACCGATCGCTCCCGGGCGCAGACCACGTTCCAGCCGTTGCCGATGTCGTCGTCGTTGTGGCTGTCGTCGTTGGCGAAACCCCACAGCCGCCGTCCCTGGCTCAGCAGCAGGTCCCACTTGTTCGTGCAGTAGGGGCTCCCCTGCAGCCGGCCGATTAGTCCGTTGTAAATCTCGAGGCCGTGATAGCCCACCCACTCCTGCATCTGGGTGATCTTGGTGCCGTCGAACTCACTCAACCAGTTCGGATGTGGAATCACCGCCAGACCGGCACCCGCAGCGACGCGGTCGATGACCAACTGGCGCGGCGCCAAGGGCTCGACGAAACGGTCGGGCGCCACGTGCAGGATATGGGGCCCGCCGGCGCTGATCTCGTTGCCCGGCATCATGATCATCCCCTTGCTGTCCCACTTCCTATAATCCTTGCCGGCGGTGAGGATGTCGTGATCGGAGATGGCCAGGAAGTCATGACCGAGCCTGGCATACTTCCCGATGACCGCCTGCGGCCTGTTCTCACCGTCCGTGTTTGTCGTGTGCGTGTGCAGGTTACCGCGCAGCCATTGGCCTTGCGCGAGATTGCGGTAGGGATGAACGATCGTTGGCATGCCAGCTCCTTGCGGATTGGGGAAGGGGCAAACCGTGATAGTAGGTTCACGACCGCGCCCTGCCAACCGAAGAGGGCGTTCGGACGGACGGTGTGGCCAACGCCGTCCCTCGACAATGCCCCCTTTTGCACGCATAATTTCACCGGTTCCGGTACCGCACGACAACGCAGCGAGCTTGAGCGCTGGCAAGGAGCTGCCGATGCAGGATCTGCGCATCGCCATGGTGCAGATGAACAGCCGCGTCGCTGAAAACGGGCGCAACCTGGCTACCATCGCCCGTTTCACCGAGCAGGCCGCGGCCCAGGACGTCGACATCGTCTGCTTCCCCGAGCTGTGCGTCTGCGGCTACAACACCAGCGGCAATCCTCCCAAGGCCGAGGCCGAGCCGCTCAGGAGCGCTTCCCTGCGCCGGCTCGAAGAGATCGCCGGCGACCACCGCATCACCACCCTGACCGGCCTTCTCGAGCGCGATGTCAGCGGCATCGTCTACAACACCCAGGTCGTCTGCGGACCACAGGGCTACGTCGGTCACTACCGCAAGACCCACGTCCCGGACGTCGAGGTCGGCACGTTCTGCCCCGGCGACGCCCTGCCGGTCTTCGACCATGCCAGGGCCCGCTTCGGCATCGAGATCTGCTACGATTCGCACTTCCCCGAGGTGAGCACGATTCTCGCGGGCAAGGGGGCCGAGGTCATCTTCCTGCCCCACGCCTCCCCGTTCGAGACGCGCGAGGAGAAGCGGGCCCGCTGGATGCGGTACGTGCCCGCCCGCGCCTACGACAACGGCCTTTTCGTAGCCATCTGCAACCACGTCGGCGACAATGGCGCGGGCACCGTCTTCACCGGCCTGACCTTCGTCTGCGACCCTATGGGCGTTGTCATCGACGAGCTCGAGAGCGGCACGGAAGAGGGCATGATCGTCACCGACCTGCCCGGGTCGGCACTGGCGGCGAGCCGCCGGGAGACGACTATGTTCTTCCGGCACTTCCGACGCCCCGAGATGTACCGGTACTGGGAGAGTGAGACAGGATAGGAATCGAGTACCGCACATATGCCGGCGAGGTCGGCACCATCAACAACCTCGGCCTCATCCAGGGCTGACGGACACCGGCATGCCCGCATCGACCACGGTGGACGCCCGCCGCCCCATCGACATCGCCGACCGCAAGCAGCTGTTCATCGACAGCCGGTTCTTTAGCCGCTCCTCCGGCATCGGGCTGTGGGTGCCCCCCCAGCAGCCGAGCGAGCCGGTTCTGTGCGCCGACAAGCCGTGGGAAGCGATGGGAATCGGCGGCTACAACAAGGTAATCCAGGAGAGAGAGCAACTTCCGGCTCTGGTACACCGCCCAAATGCTTACCGGCCTCCCGACAGGTCGACTGCGGCACCGGCGGCTGACTCCTGGTCGAGCTACAGGACGCGGAGGGACGGGTGCTAGAGGGCTACGAACTCAAGACCGGCAAGACCGTTACGCCGTACGAACGCGGATCGACTGGCGCGGTGGATGCGCCCGGCGAAGCGGTATTCCTTCCGCTTCGTCGCCTGATAGAGACCGTCAGGCATAGGACTCCTCTCGCTTGACACCCCTCCGGCAAAGACTCTTTGTGATCTTGCAGCACCCCCCACCCGCAAGGTCAAGCCATGGAATCGGGAAAGGTTTTCGACTACATCCGCGAGCGGATCGAAGACGGCCGCGGCAGGCAGTACGGCGAAGAGCCCGTCTCGGAATACGAGCACGCCCTGCAATGCGCGACCCTGGCCGAGCAGGACGGCGCCGATGAGGAGCTCGTAGTAGCCGCCCTGCTCCACGACTTCGGCCGGCTCGTCGCGGAAGATGACGAGCTGTCAGACGCGGTAGAGCACAACGCCGACGACGGCGTGAAGCGCCGGGATCACGGCGAGGTCGGGGCCCACGCGCTCGAGCCGTATTTCTCGGATCGCGTGCTGTTCTGCGTCGGTAAACATGCCGAGTCGAAGCGGTATCTGTGCACGACGGAGCCGGCGTATCGCGACGGCCTCTCTGCCGGCTCGATCACCACGCTCGAAAAGCAGGGCGGACTGATGAGCGCCGAGGAGCTGGCAACATTCGAGCGCAGCCCGTTCGTCGCCGACGCCGTGCGCGTGCGTCGCTGGGATGACGGCGGAAAAATCCCGGGCATGCAGACCGGTTCCCTAGATCACTTCTTGGAAGCAGCGCTCAGGCAGCTGCAGAATACCTGAAGCCGCCCTGGGGCCGAAGCGGTACCTCGGGTATCCGACGGCGATCGAGTACCAGCCGGGAAAGCTGTTCGTCTGCTCCTACCTACGGTCAGAACTTGGACGGCGTCACCTGCATTCAGGGAGCCTATCTGGAGAGCAAGTCATGAAGATCCGCAACGTGGAACTGTTCCAGATCGAAACGCCACGTCACTACCAGATGTTGCCAGGATTCGAGCAGCCCTTCTCCGGTCACCTGATCGTCAAACTCTATGTCGACGACGGACCGATCGGCCTGGGAGAGGCATCCGATAGCAAGGCGAAGGACGTCGCCTCCATCGCCGCGCAGTACAACGAACTGCTCCGGGGCCGCGATGCGTGCCGCATCACCGAGATCAACGAGCTGTTGCGCAGCCACCGTTTCGACAGCACGATCACCGATCATCACCTGGCGTCGGCCATCGACATCGCGCTCTACGATCTCAACGGTAAGGCACAGGGCGTGCCGGCCTGCCAGCTCATGGGGGGCAAGGTGAGGGACCGCTTGTACTGCTGCTA
>CAYWBJ010000317.1:0-19197 GCA_964456165.1 uncultured Gemmatimonadaceae bacterium
AGCTTCAACCACCTGGAATACTACCGCTATCTCAACTGCGGCTACCGGCTGCCGCTGGTTGGCGGCACCGACAAAATGTCGAGCGACGTACCGGTGGGAATCTATCGCACTTACGTGCAGCTGGCCGAGGGCGAGCCGTTCACCTACGACAACTGGTGCAAGGGGCTGACCGCGGGAAGAACCTTTCACAGCGGCGGGCCGCTGATCAGGCTCAGCGTCGATGGCCACGGCATCGGCGACGTCATCGCGCTGCCGGGGAACGGCGGCCGCGTCGAGGTCGAGGTGGAGGCGGAGTCGATTCTTCCTATCCACACTCTGCAACTCGTGCAGGAGGGCCGCGTCGTCGCCAGCACCGACGACGCGGGTGGCGCGCGACGCCTGCAGCTGCGCGCCACGGGAGAAGTCTACCGCCACTCCTGGCTGGCTGGCCGCTGCGGCGGTCCCGGATACGACCAGGCGGTCAATCACCACGACGGCTGGCGGCGAGGGATCATGGCCCACACCTCGCCTGTCTACCTGGCGGTGGGGGGCGATTGGTGGATGTTCGATCAGGATGCGGCTCAGTACATGCTGACCCTGGTGGACGGCTGCCTCGAATACATCCGCAATACCAGCCGCCAGCACCACGACCTGCCGGTGGATCACCACCACGGCCGTCCCGACCACTACGAATACCTCGAGGCGCCCTTCCGCCAGGCCCGGGAAGCGCTGCACCGTCGCATGCACCGGCTGGGGGTACCACACTGATGGCGCGGCGCCTGGTGGTGAGCGCACCGGGGGACTGCTGAACATGCTGTTGGAGCTGGCCGACTGGATTCGGTCGCAGTTCGTGCCGGAGCGCCACCGCCGCCGGCGTTCGCGGCGGCAGAAAGGATTCTCCCTGCTGTGGATTCCGGTCATCCTGATCGGCTTGGTCGCCGTCATCCGCTACCTCCTCGGACATCTTTTCACCGAGCTCGAGATCCTCTTCGAGTTCCAGGTCTTCAGGATAGCCCTGATCCTGCCGGCGCTGGTAATTCTGGTGCTGGCCCTGATGCAGAAGCGGCTCATCCAGGGCGGAGTGACGCTGGCCATCCTGGTTCTGCTGGTCGGCGAGATGCTGCACTACGTCAGCTTCCTGCCACAGCTGCCCCGGTCGCCGCACGCCCGCGCCGATCTGCGGGTCTTCACCCAGAACGTAGGTATGAATTCGCCCGACAAATGGCGGGCCTGGCTCGAGGAAAACCCGATGGACCTGCTGATGCTGGAGGAGGTCTATGCCCCGAGTCGGAAGGATTGGGAGACTCTGGCCGCGGACTTCGGCTATTACCATCACTGGGAGATGGTGCGCTCGGACGCAGGGATGGGTGGAATGATCATCAGCCGTTACCCGCTCATCGCGATGGATCCCATAAGCGGGGTTTCCACCAACGACAAGAAACGCTACTTCCTGCGCGCCCAGATCGACCTGGACGGGGTGCCGGTAGAGCTGATCGGCGTCCACCTGGAGTCGCTCTGCGTCGACAAGATAACGGGGGGGCGCAACTGGTTCGACAGCTCGCCGGTGCGGCAGCAGCAGGCCTACGTTCTCGGGGAAGTTATCAAGGTAATCATCGAGCACACCGGTAATCCGATCATCGTCGCCGGCGACTTCAACGCCTCGCCTACTTTCCGTTCGGTGGCCGACCTGCGGGCCCCCTTGCAGGACGCCTGGCTGCAGGCGGGCAGCGGATTGGGGGGCACGTTCCCGGTCGCCTTGGCGATGGAGCGAATCGACGCTATCCTGTTCCACGGCTTCGTCGCCGAGAATGCCAGCGTCACCCCGGTGGTGGCCAGCGACCACCGGGGCGTGACCGCCGTCCTCAACCTGTTACCGGAAGAGATACAATGATCCCGCTGATCAGCAGCATCAGCTGCGGGCCGCTCGGCGTCTGCCAGCTGCCGCGGCTGTGGTGGAAGGTTCAGCTTAGTGCCGCCGGTAAGCTGGACTCGGAGTACCCGGAGTGCTCCGGCGGACTGGACAGCCAGGTAATCAGTCGCCTCGGTCTGGAGCGCGACGCAGTGCTGGCTCACCTGCGCGCGGAACGCCCGGACTACCTGACGTTCGAAGCCTGGGTGGTCGATCAGGTGGGCGAGCTGGACCGCGCGGATCTGGAGGCCTGGAACAGCGGGATTCGCAGCCGCGTACACCGTCCCGAGAAGCTCGAAGCCATCCCGCGGTCGGTCGGACTGGGAGACGCCGCCGGCATCACCTCGGCAGTGATCCTCAACCACATCGAGGACTGGCACTATTTCCACCGGCAGCTGGGCGCCGGGAGCGACCCGCTGGTGCCCCTGATCTCGACGATCGACTACGGTCCCCTGGGAGTCTGCCAGCTGCCACGGACCTGGCTCAAGGTCGTACTCGAAGCCAACGGCCGACTGCATACCGACTACCCGGCATGCGGCGGCGGCCTCGACACTCGGGCTCTGGAGGTCCTGGGACTCGATCGCGGCGCGGCGGTCGACTACCTGAGTCGGTCCCCTTCCTACCTCGATTTCGAGTCGTGGGTTTTGGAGCAGCGTGGCGGCGATCTTGACCGCGCGGCAATCGACGAATGGAATGCCTATGTCAATGGGCGCGAGCACGGTGCGGAAAAGCGGGCTCACATCCAGGCCACTATCGGGCGCGACCTCGGCGACACCACCTCGGCGGTCGTGCTAAATCACGTAGAAGACTGGCACTTGGCGTTCAGCGAGGGCCTCCGTCGGGGAAGTTAGCCAGGTGTTGCCGCGCCCCCTGGGGGTGGCAGCTTCGCTTGTAGTGACTCTGGGCGATCGTTATTTTCCACGACGAACGGCCGCCTGCCGCCGCCCGCTCTGCCAGGCGCGGGTCCACGCCCTCAGGATTGTGGAATGCTTCGCGAGTTCCTGCGCAAAGTCCCACTCTTCGACTGCCTCGACGAGGCCGAGCTCGAATCCCTGGCGGCCCTGACCGTCGCGAGGACTTACGACAAGGGCCAGATGATCATACTCGCCGACGACGTGGGCGAGTCCTTCTTCATGATCAGGCAGGGCGAAGTAAAGATCAGCATCGTCCACGAGGACGGGCGCGAAGTGATCTTCTCCATGCTCGGACCGGGACAGGTGTTCGGCGAGCTGGCGCTGCTGGATGGCAGACCCCGCTCGGCCAACGTCGTGGCTCTGCGCGATTCCGAGCTGGTCAGTCTGCGCCGCCGCGACTTCCTGCAACTCCTGTGCGACAAGCCGGGGGTGGCCACTGCCATGCTGGCCGAACTGGCGTCGCGGTTGCGGCTCATGGACGAGAAGATCGAGGGCCTAACCCTCTTGGACGTTGCCAGCAGGGTCTCCAGGACGCTGGTACAGTTGGCGGCAGACCAGGGAGTGGAAACCGCCGAGGGCATGAGACTGGACAACCGGCCGACTCACCAGCAGCTGGCCAACATGTCGGGAACGACGCGGGAGACGGTCACGCGGGTGCTCAATCGACTCGAGGAGCAGGGTTACGTGCGCTCCTGTGGGCGCAGCCTGGTCATCGTTCGCGACGAGGGAATGGGACCGCTGGAACAACTGCATCCAGCCTCGAGCAAGGCGGCGAAATGAAGAGGCTGCCGAGGCTGCGGGGATGAAGGAACTCGCCTAACCCGACCCGCGCCGGGCGCCATTCCGGATCGCGAACGCGATTAGCTCGCTTCCCAGCAGGTCGCGCCGCCACCCCCGCAGCAGACGGTGCTGCTCGGGATCGGCACCCTCGCCGAACATCACCAGGTTCTCCACCTCGCTCCGCGTCGCCACGAACGGGGGGTCGAGCTCGGCGCCCTCGCTCTTCTTCCTGGCGAAGATGACGGCCTTGCCCAGCAAGGCCCGGAGCGGTCTCCTGTCCATGATTGCCGGGGGCTTGGGACAATCGGCCTTGTCGAGGCCGAGCCCGCGCTGGATCGCCGCGAGTATCTCCTCCCGATATCGTTTCAGCTTGCGGTCCGGCAGGCCTTCGACCGCTCTAAGCTCGCCGGCGTTGCGCGGCTTGCGCCGGGCCAGGGCCAGCAGGAGCTTGTCCGGAAGGATGAAGGAGCGCGGCCGGTCCCGCTCCCGAGCTTCAGATTCGCGCCAGGCGGTAAGCTCCCGCAGTACGGCGAGGTCGCGGCCGCTGAAGCGACCGGTTCCCTTCAGCCGGGTGTACTGCTCCATGGGATCCCGCTCCCGATAGATGTCAGGATCCTCGAGCGCGTCCATCTCTTCCCGCAGCCATCCCTCCCGCTCCCGTGCCTGGATACGTTCGAGGATGGTGTCCCGCACAGCGGGCAGGTAGCGGACGTCGTCCAGAGCATAGGCGATCTGAATTTCCGACAGCGGTCGGGCGAGCCAGTCCGTGCGGGTGGCTTCGTTCGCCAGCGTCACCCCCTGCAGCTCCGCGAGGAGATCCACGAGGGACAGTACCGAGCTCATGCCGCCAAAGCCGGCGGCGGTGCGCGTGTCGAAGATGTGGCGTGGGTAGGCGCCGGTGGCACGCCGCAGGATGGTGAGATCCTGCGGCGCGTCGTGAAGGATTACCTCGACCTCCGGGTCGGCCAGCACCGGCCCCAGCGGAGCAATGACGTCCGGGTTTGTGGCGTCGATCAGATGGCAGTTCCGCTCATCCAGCGCGACCTGCACGACGCCGAGCTTGGGGAAATAGGTTCGTTCCCACACGAACTCGGTGTCGAACGCCAGACGGCCGCGTTGTCGGGCCAGATCAGCCAGCTCCTCCACCGCTGCGGCCGAATCGATTAGAGGGGCTGTGACGTCAGGCATCCTCGCGGCCGGGGCAGGTGGGGGGCGTCCACAATGGGAAACGGTAGGTCCGCATCGAATCAGGCTTGTGGTGGTCGGCTTCGAGACGGAATCGCCGGTCGACCGTCGACCGGGGTGGGCCGAAACATAGGGGCGTCGCCGAAGCAGGTCAATGAGAATTGCCTGGCGCGGCGCCGCAGGGGCCGGCTTCATGCGTCCACCGCGCCGGCCTATCTTAGCCGGAGACGCGTTGCCTAACCGTGTTTCACAAGAATGCCCATTCGCGAAGACTCCGATTACACCCCACCGTTCCATCTGTTCAATGGCCATGTGCAGACGGTTGTCGCAAATATCTTCCGTCACCTGCCTCCGCCGGTCTACGAGCGGGAGCGGATCGACACCCCGGATGGTGACTTCTTAGATCTGGATTGGTCGTTTGCCGGCGGTGGCGCCGGCCGCCTCGCGATCGTCGCCCACGGTCTGGAGGGACATAGTCGACGCCCGTACATCGTGGGCATGGTACGGGCGCTGAACCGCCGCGGGTGGGATGTGGTGGCCTGGAACTTCCGCGGTTGCGGTGGCGAGACGAACCGGATCGAACGCTCGTACCACGCCGGCGATACGGATGACCTGCAGGTAGTGGTGAATCACGTCTGCCTGATCCGTGAAGACCGGGCGCTGGCCCTGGTCGGGTTCAGCCTCGGCGGCAATCTGATCCTGAAATACCTGGGTGAGGAGACCGTAACACGTCCGTCCCGGCTCAGTGGGGCCGCCGTGTTCTCGGTGCCGTGCGACCTGCGTGACGGCGCCCTGCAGCTGAGCAGGCGGGCCAATCGGCTCTACCTGCGTCGGTTTCTGCGCGAGCTCAGGCGCAAGCTCGTCCACAAGGCGCAGCGATTTCCGCAGCTGGCTCCCGAGCGGCTCGCGGGCATACGCGACTTCCGCGGTTTCGACGATGCCTACACGGCGCCTCTGCACGGGTTCGCCGACGCCGAGGACTACTGGGCGCGGTGCAGCGCCCGGCCGTTCCTGCGGGGCGTCGGCATACCGACCTTGCTGATCAACGCGCGCAACGACCCGTTCCTGGGCGAGCCCTGTTATCCCTGGAGCGAGGCAGCGGATTCATCCTGGCTGGAGCTCGAGGTGCCAGACCACGGCGGCCATGTCGGTTTTCCGTTGTGGGGCGAAGAATTCTGGTCGGAGCGGCGCGCCGGCGATTTTCTTGATGAGGTCGACGGCAGGGCGGCGCCTACCCGACCCGGTGGGCCTTGAGGATGTCGTAGTTCGGCTCGATTCCGAGTCCCGGGCTGTCGGGCACCGCGGTGTACCCGTCGGCGTCGAGCACCAGGGGATTCTGGAAGATCTGCCCGCGCAGGGGATCCACGGTCTCGCGGTAGAACTCCAGGATCAGGCCGTTCGGGATTGCGGCGACCAGGTGGATGTGCACTTCCTGGGCCCCGTGCGGGGCGATCTGCAGGTCGTGGGCGGCGGCCAGGGCGGCCACGTTCATAAACTCGGTTATGCCGCCGAGAATCTGGGCGTCGGCGTTGAAGATGGCGGCGCTGCGATGCTCGATCAGGTCGCGGAAGCCGTACCGGGTGTACTCGTTCTCTCCAGTGGCCACGGGAATGGCGGAGGCAGCTGCGATCTGCGCGTGGCCGATGTAGTCGTCGGGTGCTACCGGCTCCTCGAACCAGAAGACGTCGTACTGCTCCATCTTGCGGGCGATCTCGATCGCCTCGTAGGCGACGTAGGCGTTGTTGGCGTCGACCAGCAGCTTGACGTCGGGACCAATGGTCTCGCGCACGACGCGCACGCGCTCCACGTCCTCGTTGATCGGCACCCCACCTACCTTCATCTTGATCGCCCTCGCGCCCAGGTCGAGGTTGTCCTCCATCTCCTGCGCCAGCTCATTCAGGCCTTTGCCTTCTTCGTAATAGCCGCCGGCGATATAGGTGGGAATGCGATCCCGGAAGGCTCCCAGCAGCCGGTGCACCGACTGGCCGACCGCCTTGCCGAGCAGGTCCCAGATAGCGATGTCGATACCGCTGATCACCTGTGTCGAGATGCCCCGGCGGCCGACCAACTTCGGCAGCCACATCTCCTCCCACAGCCGCCGATAGCAGAACGGGTCCTGGCCGACGAGGGCCTGCTTGAAGTGTTCGACCAGGGCGGTGGTGATCTCCCCGGGGCGGCCGGCGGCGGTGCCACCGCCCCAGCCGATGCCAGTGAGTCCCTGGTCGGTATGGACGTGGATCAGGTTTACGTCGACGGTGGTGTAGGTGTACTTGCCGTTGCTGATCGGCTTGGGCCGGGGCCAGGAGTAACACTGGACCTCGATGTCGGTGATCTTCACGTCCGTTCTCCCGCTGTGGTTTACAGGTCTACAACATTGGATAGTCGCCGCCGAGACCGTTGTCGGCCGTGATCTGGCGGAGGCGGGCGCGGGTCGGGCCATCCACCGGAATGCCGTCCTGCTCACGCGCCGCCCGCTCCCTGGCCGCGCGCTCGCCGGGGACGGTGATCTCGTCGACTCCGGGGCCCCTTCGCGAGCTCTTGATCCCGGCCACCAGGCCGTCGACGGCTGCGGTAAACGCGTCGGAAGAGCCGAACCGGGCCGGATCGACGACCATGAGAAAGATGCCGTTGCCCTCGCGCCCGATCTCGTCGCCGGTGCTGCAACCAGCCCCGCCCAGGGCGCCGGCGAGAATGTCGACCAGCATGCCGAGGGCATATCCCTTGTAACCGGTCTGCAGGCCTCCGAGGGGGAGCAGCGCACTCTCCTGAGGGTCGGCGAAGAAGGTGTTCGGGTCCGTCGTCGGGCGGCCCTCGGTATCGACGAGCCAGCCTTCGGGCACCGCTTCACCCCGGTTGGCTGCCATACGCAGCTTGCCGAAGGCCACCGTTCCGGTGGAGACGTCGATCACGATCGGCGCTTCGCCGCCGCGCGGAATGCCGGCGGCGATGGGATTGGTGCTCATGAACGGCTGCACCCCGCCCCAGGGGACGACGCTGGGGCCACCGCCGGCGTCGTTGACCATCAGCAGGGCCAGCTGACCAGATGCTGCCGGCTCGAGCACGTAGCTGCCGAGGCGGGCCACGTCGTTAGAGTTGTAGGTGCTGACGCAGCCGATGCCCGTCTGCCGCGCCTTCTCGCCCGCCAGCCGCATGGATCGGGTCGCGGTGACCGGGCCAAGACCGAAGCAGGCATCCACCAGCGCACTGGCCGCAGTCTGGCGCACGACTTTGAACTCGGCGCCCGGCATCATCGTGCCGGCGGCGATGCCATCTACGTACTTGGGCACCCGCATTATGCCGTGGGAGTCGTAGCCAGAGAGACTCGCCTCCATCAGTGTCGTGGCGATGATCTCGCACTCATCTTCGGGCACCGCCAGCCGAGCGAATATATCGATCATCAGGGCGTGCGCCCGCGCGCTTGGCAGCACGGTGCCGGCGGGGGTAGCGGCTCCACTGGCAGTCATCTGGTGGCCTTCTCGTCGGTTGGCGGAGGTAGCCCGAGGCGGTCGCGAGGTCGCGGCAGGTTGGGCGCAAGAGTGTAAAGAATGGGATTGGGGGCGGCAAAAGAGCGTCGCAGGGTCGATTGCCGGCCGCCTGGAGCCGGGTTATAATTACGTTCCATGAGTCAGACGGACACCGGCCAGATACGCGTTGGCGCCGATGTCGGCGGCACCTTCACCGACGTGATCCTGATCGACGGCGACGGCCGCATCTGGTCCCAGAAGGTCCCCTCGACTCCCCCCCACTTCGAACAGGCAGTACTCGACGCTACGGCCCATCTGCTGCGGGAGCGGGCTACCGCCGCGGACACCGCAGTGGACGCCATCGGGGCGCGCGTCGCCGAAGTCGCTCACGGCACCACCGTGGCGACCAACGCCGTGCTCGAGCACCGCGGGGCGAAGACGGCGCTCGTCACCACGGCGGGCTTCCGCGACGTTTTGGAACTGCGCCGGGTGCGCACGCCGCAGTCCTATGACCTGTTCTTTACCAAGCCCCCCGAGTTGGTTGAGCGCCGCCTGCGGTTCGAGGGGAAGGAGCGTATCGCCGCCGACGGCGAGGTCCTGGTCGATCTGGACGAGGCAGAGCTGCACGCGCTGGTCGAGAGTCTGCGGGCCGAGTCGATCGAGTCCGTGGCCGTCTGCACCCTCCACTCCTACGCCTATCCCCAGCACGAACGGGCCATAGCCGACTACCTGGGGAAACACCTGAGCTCGGCCATCGTCTCCATCTCGTCGGAGGTCCTTCCGGAAAGGAAGGAATACGAGCGCACGGCGACCACGGTCGTGAACGCCTACGTCCGCCCGATCATGGAGGCCTACCTCGATTCGATGCGCAGCGGCCTCGCTGCACAGAAGGTGGAGGCGCCGCTCCTGATAATGCAGTCGACGGGTGGACTGACCCCGGACGACGATGCGGCGCGGCGACCTGTGTTCGCCCTCGAGTCGGGACCGGCGGCCGGGGTGCTAGCTGCCTCGTTCACGGCGAGCCAGCTGGGAATCTCCAACCTGATTACCCTTGATATGGGAGGCACCACCGCCAAAGCCTCGATGATCGAGGATGGCCGGATCTCCTACAGCCCCGAGTACGAGGTGGGTGCCGCGCTGTCGGCCGGCAACCGCCTGGTCGGCGGCGGCGGCGAGCTGATCCGGGCGCCGAGCATCGACATCGCCGAAGTCGGGGCCGGGGGCGGCAGCATAGCCTTCCTGGATCGCGCCGGCGGTCTGCGGGTGGGACCCAGGAGCGCGGGCGCAGTGCCGGGCCCGGCCTGCTACGGCCGCGGCGGCGAGCAGCCGACGCTCACGGATGCCAACGTCGTGCTGGGATATATCCGTCCGGGGGAGTTGGCCGACGGCGAGGTCTCCATCGACCTGGAGGCGGCCGAGCGTTCGATTCAGGACCAGATCGCCGGCCCGACCGGGTTGGAGCTGCGTCAGGCCGCGGAGGGCATCCACCGCATCGCCAATGCCCGCACGATGCGGGCGCTGCGCGCCGTCTCCACCGAGCGCGGCCGTGATGCGCGCGACTTCGCGCTGATGGCCTTCGGCGGTTCGGGCCCCATCCACGCCGCCGGGCTGGCGCGGGAACTGAGGATTGGGCGGCTGGTCGTGCCACCCCTGCCCGGTCTGTTCAGCGCCCTCGGGCTGCTGTTCTCCGGCATCGAACACCACAAGGTGCGCAGCTGCCTTCTGTCGGGGTTCGAGCTGACCCCTGGCGCCCTCACGGCGCTGCGTGCGCCGATGCAGCGGGAGCTGCTGTCCCAGTTCGAGTCCGAGGGTGTGACGTCGGCGCAGGTGGTCGTCAGCTGCGCCGCCGACGTGCGCTATAAGGGCCAGGCCTCCGAGATACGCATTGCCGTCGCCGGCGAGCAGTTCGACGACGGGACGGTCGCCGCGTTGTGCGAAGCGTTCGAGCAGGAGCACGAGCGCCTGTACGGGCACCGCTCGGACGACGAGAATCCGGTCGAGGTGATCGCTCTGCGCCTGGTCGGCCGGGCCGGCGGCCACGATCAGGAAGCGGGCCTGCAGCCGGCGCGCGCCGATGGGGCGGGCAAGGTGGATCGGGATGCCTACTTCGCTGGCGAACTGCTGCGGGTTCCCGTCGTCGATCGGGACGACCTGCGCGGTGGGGGCCGAGCCGGACCGCTTCTGGTCGACGAATACGATTCCACGATCGTAGTCCCGCCCGGCGTTCGGGCCGCAAGCGATGAGCGCGGCTACCTCGTGATGGATATCGATGACGGCTGAGCCGGCGAGCGCCCGCCTGCGGGCCGAGTATGGATGGGCGGAGATCGACCCGGACGGCGCGGTCGAGGCCGGATCGTGGGGTATGTGGAGGCTAACCTACCACGTTGGGAATCGGGGCGTCGACGACGGCGGTGTCGTCAAGTTCGCGTGGCGGGACGTGAGCGACTGGGGCAAACCTCAGTTCGATGATCCAGGAGAGCCGGACTATGCGACGGTGACCACGTCCGGGCCGGCGACGCTGAGAGCGGCGTTCGAGCGACAGCGTTACGTTCGGCCCTGGCGTCTGTGCGTGACCGTCGACGTCTTCGACGATTCGCTGGCGCAGGGCGACGAGGTGGTCCTCACGCTGGGGGAGAAGAGCGGCGGCAGTCCCGGCAGCCGTGCCCAGACATTCTGCGCCGAGTCCTTCGAGTTCCGTGTCGCCGTCGACTGGTGCGGAACCTGGGTCTACACGGAAGTACCGTCGCCCGCTTTCGAGGTGGTGAGCGGCAGTCCCCATCGCCTGGTTGCCGGTGCCCCGTCGGAGGTAGCTGTCGGAGAGCCATTCTGGGTCGGCCTCAAAGCGGAAGACGCCTGGGGAAATCCGTGCTCCGGCTACCGCGGTGAGGTCGACAGCGAGGCGGTCGGCCTGGAGGGGCTGCCCGAGCATTTTCGGTTCGGGCCCGCCCTCTCCGGCATCAGCCGGTTCGAAGGCGTGGTGGCGGCTGAACCTGGTCGCTACTGGGTCAGAGCGCGCGATGTGGATGAGCAGGTCGGTACCACTGCCGCGGCGATCACCTGCCGCGAAACCGCTGCCTTCAGACCGTACTGGGGAGACCTGCACGGCCAGAGCGGGGAGACGGTCGGAACCAACCCGGTTTCCTCCTACTTTCTTTTCGCTCGGAACGCGGCCTGGCTCGATTTCGCCGGCCACCAGGGCAACGACTTCCAGATTACCGACGCGGTATGGGAGGAGATCCGCGCCTGTGCCAACGGCATCAACGAAGACGGCCGGTTCGTCGCCTTCGTCGGCTACGAGTGGTCGGGCAACACACCTGTTGGCGGTGACCGGAACGTCTATTACCCGGGCGATGACGGGCCGCTGCTGCATTCCAGCGAGGTGCTGATCCCGGAGCCGAAGGGCGAGGACTGTCCCCACGTCACCGATCTGCAGGCCGGCCTGGCGGGCGAGGAGGCCCTCGTTATCCCTCACGTGGGCGGGCGCTATGCCAACCTGGAATGGCACGACGCTCGACTGGAGCCGTTGATAGAGGTCTACTCGGAGTGGGGCGAGTTCGAGTGGTTCCTGCGCGACGCGATCGCCCGCGGCTACCGGATCGGTTTCACCTGCGGCAGCGACGATCACAAGGGGCGGCCGGGGGCGGCCCATCCGGGTGCCGGGGCGTTCGGTGTCTACGGTGGGCTGACCTGTGTGTGGGCTACGGAGCTGAGCCGCGCCGCTCTCTGGGAGGCGCTGAGGGCGCGGCGGTGTTACGGCACGACCGGGCCGCGAATCGGACTGCGTTTCCAGGTCGACGGGCATCCGATGGGGGCCGAGATCGAGGCGACGGGAAAGCCGCGGATAAAGGCGGAGATAGCCGGCACTGCTGCGATCGAGCGCGTCGATCTGTTCCGCGGTCTCGAACTGGTGCAGACCTGGCCGAGGACGGCGACCAGGCGGGAGGACACCGTGCGCGTCGCCTGGTCGGGACAGCGCATTTATGCCCGCAACCGGCTGCTGCGCTGGGACGGAAGTCTGCAGCTGGACCGGGGGCGGATCGTCGCCGCGAACGGCTACGCTTTCGACTCTCAGGCCGAGGGCATCCGGCGTGTCGAGGAGCGCCTGGTTACCTGGGAGTCGGTGACCACGGGGGATGTCGACGGCGTCCTCCTCGAGCTGGACGCGCCGGCGGACGCGACCCTGAGCTTCGCCAGTGATGTCGTCAGCCACTCGGTCACGCTGGGGGCGCTGGCGGAAGCTCCTATCGAGGTCGTGGCCGGCGGGATCGACGTGAAGGTGGTGTTCGAACGGGAGCCGATCGGGATCGGGACGGAAGTCGTGATCGAATACGAGGATGCCAAGCCGCCTCCCGGCTGCAACCCATATTGGCTCCGGGTCACCCAGACAGACGGGGCCAGGGCCTGGGCCAGCCCGGTGTACGTGACGCAGGGGCAGAAGGAGCGAATAGGATGGAAGTAGGCGAGACGTTGACGCGCTTCATCATGGAGCAGGGCCGCAAGTACCCGGATGCCTCGGGCGATTTCACCCAACTGATGGTGGAGCTGACGCGGGCAGGAAAGATGATCGCCAACACCGTGAACAAGGCGGGCCTGGCCAATATCCTCGGGCTGTCGGGGACGATCAACGTGCACGGCGAACGGGTGGAGAAGCTGGACGAGTGGGCCAACGAGGTCATCCTCAAGGCGGGGGCCGGCACCGGGCGACTGTCGGCAGCGGTATCGGAAGAGCTGGAGGGCATCTACCAGGTGCCGGGTGGTCAGGAGCAGGGCGACTATATCCTGGTCTTCGATCCGGTGGACGGCTCCTCGAACATCGACGTCAACGTCAGCATCGGTACCATCTTCTCCATTTTCCGCAAGGAGTCCGCAGGCCTGGCCAACGAAACCGATTTCCTGCGACCGGGATGCGAGCAGGTCTGCGCGGGTTACCTGATCTACGGCAGTAGCACCATGCTCGTCTACACCACTGGCCAGGGCGTCCACGGTTTCACCCTCGATCCGGCGATAGGCGAGTTCCTGCTCTCCAATAAGAGCATCCGCTTCCCGGAGAGCAGCAAGTACTACAGCGTCAACGAGAGCTATCGCAATCGGTGGGACGACGGCATGCGCTCCTACGTAGACTACCTCAAGCAGGACGATCCCGACTCCGGACGCCCCTACTCCGGAAGGTACATCGGATCGCTGGTGGCCGACTTCCACCGCAACCTGCTCAAGGGCGGGATTTTCATGTATCCGGGAGACAGCAAGTCGCCGAAGGGCAAGCTGCGGCTGGTCTACGAAGCATTGCCGCTGGCATTCATCGCCGAGCAGGCGGGTGGAGCGGCCAGCAACGGCCGTGACCCGATCTCCGGCCTGCGCCCGGAAAGTCTGCACCAGACGGTGCCGCTCTTCATCGGCAGCGCGCCGGATGTCTCTGTCGCCGAGGCGTTCCTGCAGGGCAGGAGAGGTGGCTGAGATGATCGACGAGAAGACCGAGAACTACTATCAGGACTGGCGCAAGCGCGAGGAAGTGGCCGAGTCCATGATTCCGCTGATCGGCATGTTGTACCGAGACCACGGCGTCGTCACCACCATTTACGGTCGGTCCCTGGTTCACTGCTCGGCGATCGACATCGTTAAGGCGCACCGCTTCGCCCGCCAGATCATCCACGGCGAGCTCTCCATCTTTTCCACCTGGGTCATCCTGCAGGCGATGCAGAGGCTCGACCTGACCCCGGCCCGCATCGACATCGGCAAGCTGGCTACCCGGTACCACGCCGAGAGCAAGCAGAGCCTCGACGTGGACGCCTTCATGCGACGGGAGCTCGGCGAGATCTTCGGCACCAGGAGGACGCTCAGGGATCAGCCCAAGGACGTGGTGCTCTTCGGCTTTGGCCGCATCGGCCGCATTCTCGCCCGCATTCTGATCGAGCGGGGGGGCGCCGGCGACAAGTGGCGTCTGCGGGCCGTGGTCGCCCGTCGCAGCGGCCCCGAGGAGCTGGGCAAGCGGGCGAGCCTGCTGCGCCGGGACTCCATCCACGGACCGTTCAGAGGCGCGATCACCGTCGAGGCCGACGAGAACGCTATCGTCGCCAACGGCAACATGATCCGCTTCATCGAGGCCGATCGCCCCGAAGAGGCCGACTATGCCGCCCACGGGATCGAGGACGCAATCGTGCTCGATAACACCGGCGTCTGGCGCGACCGGGAAGGGCTGGAGCGCCACCTGGAGGCGAACGGGGCCTCCAGCGTCGTGCTCACCGCCCCGGGGAAGGGGGACATCCCCAACATCGTCTACGGAGTCAACAACGAATGTATCGTGCCGCAGGAGCGGGTGCTGTCGGCGGGCAGCTGCACGACGAACGCGATCGTGCCGGTGATCAAGGTGATGCAGGATCGCTTCGGCATCGAAAGCGGCCACATCGAAAGCTGCCATTCGTACACCAACGACCAGAACCTGATCGACAACTACCACAAGAACGATCGCCGAGGGCGCGGGGCGCCGCTCAACATGGTCATCACTGAGACCGGCGCTGCCGGCGCGGTGGTCAAGGTGCTGCCGGAGATCGCTGGCAAGCTCACCGCCAATGCCATCCGGGTGCCGACGCCGAACGTCTCGCTCGCGATCCTGAATCTGACGCTGGACCGAGAAGTGTCGGTCGAGGAGGTCAACGACTACCTGCGCGATCTCTCTCTCGACTCTCCCCTCCAGGGACAGATCGACTACGTCAGCTCGCCGGCGGTCGTTTCCAGCGACTTCGTCGGGACCGAGAAGACGGCGATCATCGACTCGGTTGCGACTATCGTCCAGGGACGGCGCTGCGTCCTCTACGTCTGGTACGACAACGAGTATGGCTACAGCGCCCAGGTCGTGCGCATCGTTCAGCACGTGGCCGGCCTCGAGCTGCCTTCATTTCCGAGGTGACAGATGGCGACTGAAAACGATCCGGGCGTACCGCTCACGCGTGATATCGACCCGATAACGCGCGAGCTCACTCAGAACGCCCTGGCCAGCGCCGCCGACGAGATGGCGACGGCCCTCTACCGCACGGCCTATTCGACGATCGTGCGCGACTGCCTGGACTATTCGACCTCGCTTTGTGACGCGGCGGGGGAGATGATCGCGCAGGGGGTTACCATTCCCATGCATCTGGGGTCGGTCCCGGAGGCGATGAAGACCCTTTTCGCCAAGCACGGTGACCACATGAATCCGGGGGATGTCTTCATCATGAACGACCCCTTCGACGGGGGTATGCACATTCCCGACATCTTTATAGTCAAGCCGGTATTCTGGCGCGGCGAGCGGGTGGCCTTCGCGGTCTCGACGGCGCACCATCTCGACCTGGGAGGCCGGTTGCCCGGCAGCTCGGCCTGTGACAACACCGAGATCTTTCAGGACGGCCTGCGCATTCCGTGGCTCAAGCTTTACCGCGGCGGCGAGCCGGATGAATCGCTGTTCGCCCTGTTGCGCACTAACGTGCGGGTGCCGCGCATGACCATCGGGGACCTGCGGGCACAGGTGGCCGCCTGTCACATCGGCGAGCGGGCGATTCACGACATGGTCGAGCGCATGGGGCTGGAGCCGTTCAATGCCGCGATCACCGACCTTATCGACTACTCGGAGCGGCTCGTGCGCGCCGACATCTCCAGCTGGCCGGACGGCTCCTCGACATTCGTCGACTACATGGACAGCGACGGCGTCCTCGGGCCACGGGTCAAGCTGCAGGTCCGGATCACCGTGGACGGGGATGGAATCGTCGCCGACCTCACCGGCAGCGATCCGCAGGTGCCGGGGGCGATAAACAACACGCTCTCCTTTACCAAGGCCCTGGTGTGGATGTGCGTGCGCTCCGTAATGCGGGAAGACGTGCCCAATACCGCCGGCATCTTCAAGCCGATTCAAGTCATCGCCCCCGAGGGCACGGTCGTCAACGCGGTGCTGCCGGCCGCTTCCTCGATGCGGGGGATAACCGGCTTTCGCCTGGCGGACGTCACCTTCGGCGCCCTGGCAGGACTGCTCCCTGACCGGGTCCAGGCGGCTGGCGAAGGGGGTAATACCCTGGTCGTGATCGGCGGCATGCGCGAGAGCCGGGAGGCCTACGTCTATTACGAGCTGCTCTCGGGCACCTGGGGCGGCCGGCCGGATCGGGACGGCAACGACGGGCTATGCAACCCGGCAAACGTCGCCGCCAACATCCCGGTCGAGCAGGCGGAGGCGGAGTACCCGGTGCGCATCGAGCGCTACGGGTTGGTCCAGGACAGCGGCGGCGCGGGGCGGTTCCGCGGTGGCATGGCGATCGAGCGGGAGTGGCAGCTGTTGGCCGGTTCCGCTCACCTGGCGATCCGCTCCGATCGTCGGGACCACCTGCCCTACGGGCTGAGCGGCGGCAGCCCGGGCGGGGGATCGACCAATCTACTGCACCACCTCGACGGCTCCGTCGAGGAGTTGCCCACAATGGTTTCCACCAAGTTGCAGGCCGGCGAGCGTCTCTACCACCGCATGGCCGGCGGTGGTGGTTGGGGGATGCCCCGGGAGCGGGATCCCGCCGCGGTCGCCCGCGACGTCGGCAACGGAAGGGTCAGCCTGCAGGCGGCCCGGGAGGCGTACGGAGTCGTCTTGAACGGGGAGACACTCGAGGTGGACGAAGCGGCAACCACCGGCCTGCGCCCGGGAAACGCGGTTGCCGAGGGAGCTTCCGACCCCGGCGCATGATCCCGGACCTGATCCTGCGGGGTGGCACGGTCGTCGACGGCACCGGCGCCGCGCCGTTTGCCGCGGACGTGGTCCTGGGCACCGGACGCATTCTAGACGTTCTGCGGGCGGGGCAACGAAACGTGCCGCAGAATGTTGCCATCCCCGAGCTGGACGTGACTGGCCTCCTGGTCTCACCCGGGTTCATCGACATCCACAGCCACTCCGACATGACCCTGGTGATCGACCCCCGGGCCGTCAGTTCGATTGCCCAGGGTGTCACGACGGAGGTAGTCGGAAACTGCGGCCACGGGTGCGCCCCGATCACAGACGTGACTCGCTTTGCCGGCAACATTTACGGCTACCGACCCGGATTCGAGATCGACTGGCGGAGCATGGGACAGTACCTCGACCGGCTCGAGGCCGGCCGGCCAGCCGTCCACGTAGCCGCCCTGGTGCCCAACGGCAACCTGCGGCTTGCCGCCGAGGCCGATCTGGACAGGGCTTCGGATTGGGCTGCGCTGCGCAGGATGGAACAACTGCTGCGGCAAGCCCTCGACGAGGGCGCCTGGGGCTACTCAACCGGTCTGGAATATGCGCCCGAGCGTTCCTGCGACGAGGCGGAGATCACCGTGCTATGCGGCGTCACGGGCAGGGCGGGCGGATTCTACGCCACTCACACGCGCAATCGCCAGGGGGCGGCCCTGGAGGCTATCGCCGAGCCGATCAGGACGGCTGCCGCCGCCAGGGTACCGGTGCAGATCTCCCATATCTCGGTAGTCTCGCGCCTGCAGGACGACGGCCGACAGGCGCTGGAGGGGGCGCTCGGCCAGGTGGCGCGGGCGCGGAGTCGCGGGCAGGACGTGACCTTCGACATGCACACCCGGCTCTTCGGCACGACCAATCTCAGCGCCGCGCTCCCGGCCTGGGCTCTGGAGGGAGAGGAAACGGAAATCGCCAGGTCTCTGCGCGATCCGTCGACGCGCCGACGCATGGCTGGCGCCCCCAACCTCGTCTCCTCTCTTGCACGCGGCGACTGGACGCGGATCGTGCTGTTCCAGTGTCCGGCAAGGCCGGAGCTAGAGGGGGCACATGTCCAGGAGCTGGCAGATCGCTTCGGCACCAGTCCGCTGGAGGCGATCTACGACGTCCTGCTGTCGACCATCGATGATCTCCACGGCGCCATGATCATCGCCTTCGCCTATCGCGAGGAGGAGGTGCGTGTCGCCTTCGAGCAGCCGGACTGCATGGTCGGCTCCGATGCCACCGCGCTGGCGCCGGATGGACCCCTCCGGGACGCCACTTTTCACGGCGCCTACACCTGGGCTTCCTGGTTCTTCCGGCACTTCGTACGCGACACCGGACTGCTCACGGTGGCCGAAGCGGTGCGGCGCCTGACCTCGCTGCCGGCTTCCCGCCTGGGAATCGCCGATCGTGGCCTCCTGGTGCCCGGCGCCTGGGCGGACCTGGCCGTGTTCGATCCGGACCGGTTCGCCGAGCAGGGGACGACGCTGGCCCCGAACCGGACCGCGGTGGGCATGGTCCACGTCTTCGTGGAAGGGGTCCACACGGTCGCCGATGGCGCGCTTACCGGGCGACGGGGTGGCCGTGTGTTGCGCCGCAATTGAGTCAGCTGCTCGTTGAAGCGTTCTCGGGGATTCTGTAAATTACCAGATCCCGATCTGAATGCCAGCTAAGCGACGCGAGGAGACCATCGATGGCAGGCGACAACGGCAGAGACAGCGTCCGGCTGACCACCGCACAGGCAGTGGTGAGATATCTGTCCTCCCAGTACAGCGAGCGGGACGGTCAGCGTCGCCGCCTGGTAGCCGGCATGTTTGGGATCTTCGGTCACGGCAATGTCGCCGGACTGGGGCAGGCGCTGTGGGAATGCGGCGATGAGCTGCCCTATTATCAGCCCTGCAACGAGCAGTCGATGGTGCACACCGCGGCCGGTTACGCCCGTACTAACATGCGCCTGGCGACCCTGGCGTGCACCTCCTCGATCGGGCCGGGAGCGACCAACTTGGTCACCGGCGCGGCGACGGCCACCATCAACCGGATGCCGGTGCTGCTTCTTCCCTCAGACTACTATGCGACCCGTCATCAGGGGCCCGTACTGCAGCAGCTCGAGCATCCGGTATCCGCCGACATCAGTGTCAACGACTGCCTGCGGCCCGTCAGTCGCTTCTTCGACCGGATCACCCGCCCCGAGCAGCTGCTGGCGGCCTTGCCGGAGGCCATGCGCGTGCTGCTCGACCCGGCCGATTCCGGGAGCGTGACGATTGCCCTGCC
>CAYWBJ010000318.1:0-13745 GCA_964456165.1 uncultured Gemmatimonadaceae bacterium
GGTGGTGGACTGGGACACGCCGCCGGAAGAGGATTCCTGAGGGACGGGTTCAGGTCGGTGAGGGGCCGGTCGATCAACCTCGCCGGCTGACTATCCACCAGCCCGGTCATGCCGCCGGCGACCGGCACGCGGGATCCAGCGGCGTGCCCAGGCGATCAGATCGTCGCTCGCGGCGCGCCTGGCCTACGCCACCCAGTGTCTCAAGAGCGGCTTGACTTTCTCTGGCAGCGCCGCGAACACCTCCGGCGGAATCAGCGGCGTGACGTTCGGCTTGCCGTCCGGCTCCACGACCATGGCGGTGTAGTCCGGCGAACCCTCTCTGGTCGGTTCCAGGTTAAGCCACCAGGGACAGAAACCGACGTTGAGCGCGTATCTCGGCTCGTCGCTGCGGTTGGTCGCGACGCAGTGCCACAGCCGGCTGTCGAACAGCATGACGCTCCCTGCCGGCGCCGCAACCTGCAGCTCCGCGGGATGTGGCGCCTCGCGATCGAAGCAGTCGCCGCCGGAAGGGTTGGTCCTGGCGCGGTGGCTCCCCGGAATGACTAGGGTGCCGCCGGTCGTCGGCGTGAACTCCGTCAGCATCCACAGTGAGGAGAGTTTCACCACCGTGTCCGCGTATGGCGCCGGGATGTGTGCCGCGTTGGTCTGGTTGTAGGGCCAGTCGGCGTGCCAGTATCCGCGCTCGTTGCCCGGATGGTTCGCGATCGCGCCGGCGCCCGCGATGCGGAAGAAGTCTCCGAAGAGCGCGTGCACCGGACCCAGAATGCGCTCGTCGGTCAGGTAGGGCACCACGGACTGATCGAGGCCGAGGATACCGGGCAGAGCCTGGACTCCGGCACCTCCGAGGCGATGCCCCTTCCCGCGGATCTCCGCGGCGCGCTTCTGCGTGGCTGCGAACGCCGTTTGCAGGTGGCCCGCGATACTCTCCCGGACGGCCCCGATCTGGCGCGGCGGAATCAGCTCCTTGATGATGCAGAAGCCCTCGATGTCGAGGTGTGTGAGAATTTCCTCGGTAGTCATGTTCAGGAAGGTGCCGGCGTCACCGGCAGAGCTGACGGGCAGATCGGCCCATCCTGGCTGCCGGCTTCCCGGCGGAACGGGATTCAGGACGCGCTTCGGGATCGTGGGGATCACCGGCGACGAACCGAATGACGAACAAGGACTGGAGACAGGCAAGGACGGCCGCATCCTGATCCGTCGTCGTCGACGGCCAGATCCGGCGACCGATCTCTTGCCGGCGGGATCGCTAAGGTCCTTTTTTCCCTTCTATCTCCCAGGAGGGACAACTTGCTGACGCTTACTCAGGAACAGAAGGCCGCTTTCTTCACGGACGGCTATCTCGTCGTCAGGAATCTGCTGACGCCGGAGGAGATCGAGAGGCTGCGGGAGCGATACGCCGCGCTCGTCACCGGGAGTGTTACGGGCTTCCCGCAGAGACATATCGCCGTCAGGGACGTAGCTGGACGCGCCGACTACGGTCGCCCCCAGCACGTGGAAGAGACAGCGGGGGCGACAAGTCAGGGACCGCGGCACGATCGCCGGGGCACCCAGGTCTATCCAAACGGCGAGGCCGACCACGCCGCCAGGCGGGCTGCTGCCGTGGACGATCCGGTCGATGCGGTGACCAAGGTGAACGTCCCGAGCCGCTACGACGCGGCCTTTGGCGCGATCGTCCGGGATCCCCGCGTCGTCAACGTCATCGAAGACCTGATGGGGCCGAACATCAAACTCTACTACGACCAGGTCTTCGCCAAGCCGCCCTACGCGCCTGCCAACCGCTATCATCAGGACTCCCTATTCTGGGGGTTCTTTGCGTCGAACTTCCAGATCACCTGCCAGATCCTCCTCGACGACGCGACGCCCGAGAACGGCTGCGTGCGGGTGATTCCCGGCAGTCAGGACTTCGGCCTGATCGATTGGGATCACTTGCCTTTCGTTCTGACCCCAGGTCTGCTGGAGCGGGAAGTCTCCCTGCCACTCAGGGCGGGGGACGCGACTTTCCACCACAGCCTGACGTTGCACTGCAGTGGACCTAATACCACACCGACGAGGCGGCGCGGCTGGTCGCTCCACTACGTGTCGGCCGAGACCCGTTATATCGGTAGTCCGGAGGAATCGGAGAAGATCAAGGACCTCGATTGTCTCGAGGGATCGGAGCCGATGGGGGGCTGGCCGCTCATACGGGGCCGGGCTTTCCCCGATTGTGTGTAGGAACGGCAGTGGCCACCACTGAGCCCAACATCCTCCTCATCCTGACCGACCAGCAACGCACCGACACGCTGGGATTTCGGGGGCAGACGCCGTGCCGTACGCCCAATATGGACCGTATCGCCAACGAGGGTATCTCGTTCGACCGGGCGATCTGCGCCAGCCCGCTCTGCCTGCCTTCCCGGGCTGCCATCTTCACCGGGCAGTACCCGCATCAGATAAACATGATGCAGAACAGCGACACCCTGCGGGTGGAACCCACGCTCACCGATCGGCTCAAAGCCCGCGGATATTACACCGCCTACGCCGGCAAGTGGCACCTGGAGCCGCACGGAGGCTCCAAGGCATTTCGGGGCCGGCAGCGGGAGCTGGGCGTGGAGAGGTTCGCGGGCGAACCCGAGGCGCCCAAGGGAAGCCGCGTCATCGATGGCTGGTTTGACGATGCCGAGGGGCAGAGCTCGATCGACTACAGCGACTGGTGCGAGGACAACGGCCTGCCCGACGGCTGGCCGGTCGCGGACCCGGACGTGCGGACCCACCGCACGCCGTCGATGACGACGCCGAGGACCAAGGCACAGGATCTGCCGTCGGACAAGACCTACGACGCCTGGGTTACCGACATCGCCCTGCGCTACCTGCACGAGCGCCCGCGGGACCGGCCGTTCTTCCTGGTATCCAGCTGGTTCGGACCGCATCCGCCCTTCCTCATCCCCGAGCCCTACTACGGCATGTATGACCCAGCCGATGTCCCGGAGCCGGCCAACTTCCTGCCCGGGCCGGACAAGCCCCGGTCCAACACCACCAGCTTCTATCATCAGCTCTGGCTCGATCACGGCGATGACTGGGAGGCCTGGAAGAAGACGGTGGCAGTTTACTGGGGCTACGTAACCATGCTGGACGGCCTGGTCGGGCGCCTGCTGGAAGCGCTTGAGGAGAACGGCATTCTCGATGACACGCTGGTCATCTTCGCCTCCGACCACGGCGAGATGCTGGGCAGTCACGGTCTGTGGCACAAGATGGTGCCGTACGAGGAGTGTCTGCGGGTGCCGCTGCTGATGCGCTGTCCGGGCCGGATACGGCCGGGGGTGCGTAGTGGCGCGGTGACTTCTCTGATTGATCTGCCGGCGACGCTCCTTTCCCTGATCGGCGAACCGGTGCCGGAAGCCTACGTCGGGCGGGATCTCTCGCCGGCCTTCGCCGACGGCACAGAGTTTCAGGAGGGGGACGGCAAGTACAGGTTCTCCGAGCACCAGCCCCTGGGCGACTGGCACAACGCGGTAGACTTCCGCATGGCCGTCGACGACCGCTACAAGTACGTCTGGAGCAACGGTGACCGCGACGAGCTATACGATCTGGAGACCGACCCGCGCGAGCTGGTGAACCGGATCGACGATGGCGCCGCCGCCGACATCCTGAGCCGCCGGCGCGACCGGCTGCGCCGCTGGATGGTAGAGACGGACGATCCGCTGCTGTCAGCTTACGATTCGCAGTTGGCCAGCTGATGCTGGCACCGCGGCCGGGTGGCAGCGCGGGCGACCACGACAGCAGCCACTTTGCCGATCCCTGGAGCGATGCCGAGGTCGCCTGGCACATGGCGACGCCGATCGCGAACGAGCGCTACCCGCTGGAGCTGGCCGTATGCGGAGCGGTCCGGCTCGGTCAGAGACTTCACGGCGACGAGAGTTCCGCGTCCATACAACGCGGCGGCAACGGCTTGGCCGCCACCCTCGAAGGCGGCTACCTGGCCCTGGACACGTACCGGGCACGGAGACTGCGCCCCGGCGCCGGTGTCCTCAGCATCCATGTCCGCGCCTGGATCGAGGCGGAGAGCAGCGGCGGCCTCTTCTTCTCCGATTTCGCCGCGCTCGCCGTCCATTCCACCGGGCTGGCGATCGGCTTTCTCGGCACCGGGACGGCGGAAGGCAAGGTCTTCCGCGAGCTACCGCTGGGTTTCATCCCGCGAGGCCAGTGGCTGGATCTGGTGCTGCGCGTGGCCGACGGGGCCGCCGGCTTCTTCTGCAACGGCTTGCAGATCTGCTCGATCCCCCAGTGCCACCGGCTGTGTGCCCCGTTCGACGACGAACTGCTGATCGGCGCGTGGAAGTGCAGCAAGCCGGACCTCTACGGCACGGCCACGCCGCGGCCCCTGGCGGATTGCAGGATCGACAGCGTGGCGCTGTGGCATCGCGCCCTGCGCGACGAGGAGATCGCGATGCTCAGCGGCGTCGAGCGAGTCGAGCATAGCGGGAGCGACGCCGGCTCCCAGGCTCTGCTGGACTACAACGTCTTCTTCGACGCTTCAGTGCAGAAGGAAGTGGCGTCGTGCGAAAGGCTGTGGCAGTGCTTGCGTGTCGCCGCGGGCCGGGATCGGGCGCGGCCGATTTACCACCTGACCCAGCCTCTGGGACATATCTTCGATCCCTGCGGCGCTTTCTTTCACGACGGCAGATACCACGTTTACTCTTACCGGAACATCTACGCCCGGCTCGAGTATTCAAGCCTGGACCACTACGTCAGTGACGATCTCGTGCACTGGCGGGGGTGGCCGACAGGGCCATGGGCGGACAGCATCCACGATGTCTTCTGCATTTACCTGATGAACCATTTCGTCGACGACCAGGGCACCTTGCGGGCACTGTACACCGGACAGGGAGTGAACGGGAAGTTCGGCGTGCTCGCCCGCAGCGATGACGGCCTGGTTTCCCATACCGACAAGAAGGCGGTCCTGAACCGGTACCACCATGATGGTCACGTTTGGAAGGAAGGGGAGACCTGGTACACCATCACGGCGCGGATGTGCCGGGCCACGCGCCCCGGCAATCTGGGAGACGCCGTCATGCTCTGGTCGTCGCGCGACCTGGAGCACTGGCAGGAGCTGGGGGAGATTTTCGCGCAGCCGCGGCTCGAAGAGGGCACCGAACAGGACCAGGCCGGCTTCATGGAGTTTCCCTATCTCCTTTCCTTCGGGGATAAGGACGTCCTGATGCTCGGCGGCCATCCGGTCCGCTACTGGGTCGGCCGCTTCCAGCGTCAGCGGCTGGAGTTCATCCCCGACGAGACGACGGGCCGGCTCCTCGATCATGCCAACCCCTTCCATTGCTTCAACCCGTTGTGCGTGGATCGCGGCGGCTCCGGGGGCGCGCCGCGGCGCATCATCATGGCCCTGTACTC
The DNA here is from genome assembly GCA_964456165.1 of uncultured Gemmatimonadaceae bacterium. Taxonomy (GTDB): domain Bacteria; phylum Latescibacterota; class UBA2968; order UBA8231; family UBA8231; genus CAYWBJ01. Next base: position 5,380 of record CAYWBJ010000318.1, read on the forward strand.
GGAACTCGCCGGTGGTGGCAGTGAGAAGCTGCCCTGGAACGGCGTGCACGTCATGCCCAGGTCGCTGGAGCTGGATGGCGAGCGCCTGGTCCAGCGACCACTGCCCGAGCTCCAGGCGCTACGGGGCCCGCATCAGGCGCTGCTAGACGTCGATGTAGCGCCCGGAACCTCCGGCTACATCAGCCAGCGCGGCGATGCGGTCGAGATTGCGGCTGAGTTCGAGCCGGCGCCGGATGGGCACCGCTTCGGCCTCGTGGTCTGCGCATCTGCTGATGGCATTGGATGCGTACGCGTCTACTACGACGTGGCCAGCGGTGACTTCGGCGTTGAAGCGCAGGTCGCAGGAGGGGCCGCCGACGAGGCCGCCATGCCCACGGGCCGCGGCCCCGCATTCGTTCCACCCGGGCGTCCGGTCCGGCTGCACGTATTCCTCGACAAGGGGCTGGTGGAGGTGTTCGTCCAGGGTGAGACCTGCACCACCGCGGCGCCAGAGTCGCTGCGCCAGTGCGACGGACTCGATCTGTTCAGCGAGGGCGGCATCGCCCGCTGCACCGCGCTGGACATCTGGAGTATGCGGTCGGCGTTCCCGGAGGACGCCGCCAGCGGGCGGGGACGCGGTTCCGGCGCGGACGCCCGAGCGTGATGGATCAGGAGACAGGGGGAATATGATAGACCGGGAGCACCACCAAGCCTTCGAGCGTGACGGTTACTTCGTCGTCGACGATGCGATTGAACCGGAACTGATGGAGCCGATGCGCGCGGCGGCCGTCCGCATCAAGGCCAAGGTCCGCGCCGGCGAGGTCGACGTCTTCACCCAGTGGGCCGAGCCAGGAGAGCCGTTCAACATCCTGGGCATGCTCTCGCCCGACTTCGACGAGCCGGTATTCTCGGAGTACCTGCTGTGCCGACCGCTGATGGACGCGGTGATCGCTCAGATCGGCTCCGAGTTGCGCTGGGAGTGGCTGTCCCTGTTCACCAACCCCTACCATGCGAACTTCCGCCTCGGTTGGCACCGCGACCTGGGCGGCGTCCCCCAGGACCTTCCCGCGGCCGAGGAGTTAGAGAACCTCCACCAGCCGCGCGAGGAGTGTCGGTGGGAGTTGGCCCTGGTCGACGACGTGGCGCTGCGCCTCGTGCCGGGCAGTCAGTACCGTCACCGCACCGGGCGGGAGACGGAGGCGATCATGAACAACCTCGACGTCGAACTGCCTGGTCAGGTTGTGCTGGAGCTCAAGGCGGGGCAGACCTTCTTCTGGAACGGCAAGATCATTCACGCCTCGCAGGCGCGTAAGGACCGCGAACGGCTCACCCTGACGGGTGCCTACTGCCAATACAGCCCGGAGGAGAAGCCACAAAAGGTCAACGGCAAGATCCGCTGGATGCTGGAGGACCGAGTGCGTGATTACCTGCCCGAGGAGATGCACCTCTACTACGACCGCTGGCGCGCCGTGCAGCTACCTTGACTGCCGGTTCCAGCTCACCAGCATACTACGCTAGCCCCACCGGACGCTGTCCGACCCCTGCGAGCCGCCGCTTCGCCTCCGCGTAGATCTGCGGCGCCAGCGGCCCCTGCGCGATCGTTCGCAGATTCTCGGCCAGATGCAGTGGATTCATGGTGGCCACGATCGTCGTATGCACGTTCGGATGACTGATCGTGAAACGCAGCAGGAACGAGGTTCGAGTCTCCCCCTCTTCCCGAAGCTCGTCCAGGCCGGCTGCGGTCCACGGCTCCCAGGCCGCCTCGCTGGCCACGCCCACGCCTGGCTCGCCCCGGGCGACGCCGCCGCGGATGATAGTGCCGGCGCCAGACTCGACTGCCTTGGTGATGAGGGTCTCCTCACGGCGCTCGAGGGCAGAGTAGGGGATCTGGAAGGTCTCGAAGACACCCCAGTCGACGAACGTCCAGTTGTGTGGCAGCGTGGCCGAGAGACCGAGGTGGCGGACCTTGCCGGTTTCCTGCACTTCCCGCATGACGTCGACGATCCTGTTCTCTTCCAGCTGGTGGACCGAAGGGGTGTGCGGCTGCCAGATGTCGATGTAGTCGCACCTGGTGATCCGCAAGGTGGCATCGATGTTGGCGAGCAGGTTGTCGCGGGTGAAGTAGTGGGGGAAGTCGTCGATTTCGCCTTGGTCTACGATCGTGCAGCCACATTTCGAGGCCAGGTAGTACTCGTCGCGGCGATGGCTGATGTAGCGCCCGATAAAGGTCTCGCTCAGCCCGTAGTCAGGTGCCGTGTCGATCAGGTTGATGCCGGCGTCGAGCACCTCGTTGAGGATGCGCTCAGCCTCGGCGTCGGTGATCTGGCGTCCACCCCAGGAGCGCGGGCCGCGCAACTCGGCCGCGCCGTAGCCCAGTAATGTCACATCCAGTCCGGTGCTTCCGAGAGTGCGTTTTTCCATCACCAGTCCAGCTTTCTCATTCGTCTCGGGGAATGGCCGTGGCGCCGGAGGCGCTGGAGAGGTAGGCGGCTTCGACGACGGCCATCGTTTCGCAGGCGTCGTCGACCTGGGTAGGCAGCGGTGTCTCGGGGTCGTCGGCGTGGCACATCACGCTTGCCATGGTTCCAAGGAAGGCGTCCGGGAACCAGGTGCCTTCGAGCGGGATCGGCTCCCACTGCGCGCCCTCCCCGGTCCCCCGACAGACCTCTAACACGTCGTCAGCGCCCGCGGGGTAATCCATGAGCACGCCCATCTGGGCACGAATGGCGCCGTCCGTGCCCTCCCAGCGGATGTAGCTCTCCTGGTGGCGCTGGCCGAAGTCGTGTCCGTGGGTGGTCACGATCGCGGCGGTGTGCTCGTCGCCGTAGTCCATGATCATCCCGGTGCGGGTCGCCGCCAGACAGGGGTAGGCGGGATGCCGCGTAGTCCTGGCGTAGACGCCTTGTGGCTCTCCCATGAAGTGGCGCACGAGATCGACGTAGTGGATCGAGTGGTAGAGGATCTCGAGCCGCGGGATCCCCCTCAGGAAAGGCCACAGGTCCCAGGGCGTCTTGACGGTGACGCGGAGATCCAGGCTGTGCAGCCGACCGATCGCCCCACTGTCGACCAGGTGGCGGGCGGCGATGATAAAAGGGGCAAAACGCAGCTGGAAGTTGACTGCCGCGTTGAGCCGGCGATCCTGGCAGATGGTGCGCAGCTGTTGCGCGGCCTCCAGGTCCTCGCCCAGAGGCTTCTGGATGAGGACGTTGGCGCCGGCCGGAAGCTGGGGGATCAGCTCAACCAGGGCAGTCGCTGGTACCGCCACGTCGAAGACACAGCCGGCCGGTGCGGCCGTGACCGCGGCCTCCAGGCTATCGTACACCTCGCCAATCCCGAAGTCGGCGGCCAGAGCCTCGGCCCGTCCCCGATGGCGATCGAAGACGCCGTGGACCGGAAAGTGGGCGCCGCGGTAGGCCGGCTGGTGGGCGTCGCGCACGATGCCGCCGGCGCCGATGCTGATGATGGGCCGGGGGGTGGCGGGGAGGGCGGGAGCCTGCGGTATCGTGGACATGGTCGCCACCTGGGCACAGTGAGTTCGTCGTCGGTCAGGGTGTAGCTATATCGATGCGGCGGCCGGTGCGACTGGATTCGTAGGCGGCCTCGATCACGCGCGCGACCTGGAGCGCGTCTCTCCCCGTCGCGGGTGCCTCGCCTTCCCCCTGAGCTGCGCGGATGAAATCGCGGATGAACGCTTCCCCCGGAACGCCTCCGTAGGCTGGGGACTTGCCGACGACGAAGTCGAACTCGGTGACCGGTGCATTCGCCCATTCCGGTGTGGTCGATTCGACGTAAAGGCGACTCGGCGTGCCCTCGCTGTCGAACATCATCCGGCCATGGCGGCCGTTGAGGCCGACGTAGGTGTCGTACCCTGGCGTGTCCCCGTAGGCCTCGCCCTTCAGCGCGAGCGTGTAGCCGGTGTGCAGCGAGCCGATCGCTCCGGAGCGGAATCGCAGCGACAGCACCGCGATGTCTTCCACGTCGATGCCGGAACCGCTGCGCGTGGCGACCTCGGCGGAGACGGAGACGATCTCGTCCCCGGTGAGGTAGCGCATCAGGTCGATGTAATGACACCCGAGCCAGACGAGCATGCCGCCGCCCGCGCTTTCCTGCTTGAACAGCCACTTGTCGGGATTGCGGAACTTGGGCTGGGTCGTGAGCATCCGCATCTCGACGGACATCAACTCGCCGATGGCACCGGTGGCGACCAGGGACCTGATCTTCTGATTCACCGGGTGGCGGCGGTTCTGGTAGCAGGTGCCCAGTGCCAGTCCGGCCGATTCCGCCTTTTCGATCAGCTCGGCTACCCCTGGCTCTGACGTGGCCATCGGCTTCTCGGCCATGAGATGGATTCCGGCCTCCAGCAGCCGACCGTGGATCGCCATCTTGTCGTCGCCGGCGACGCTGGCGATTGCGAAGAAGATGTCCTGCTGGGCCAGCAGGTCGTCTACGTCGGAAAAGAGGCCTTCGACCTTGGCCTCCCCCCTCAGGTCGTCGAGGGCCTTTTGATCCTCGCCCCAGATGTAGATGGTTTCTACTTCAGGCAGAACCTGCAGGGTGTTTAGGTGGGCGCTGAAGTGGGGTTCTCCGGCCCCGAGTAGGGCTGCTTTCATCGGTCGATTCTCCTGGTTCGTGTTATATACTGGACTGCGGAAGGTCAACTCATCCGGCGCCTGCGGGAATACCCGACTCGGGCGCCATGTTCTTTGGACTGGCGCGGTGGGCGACAGAGCGGTCGAAGTAGTGGTCCAACCGTTCGATCTCGAATTCCTCCACCATCCGGGCACTGGTCACGGTATCCGACTCGCTGGTTATCAGGACCGAGGCCAGGTGGCCGGGATCAAAGACGGTGACGTCGGGGCCGTACTGCTCGCGCATGGCGCGGATCTTTTCCCAGTTCCCGTCGAGGTGGACGATCTCGCAGTCGAGGTTGACGCTGGCGCTGACGAAGTCGAAATAGTTTGTGCTGCTGGCAATCGTCTCGCCGACTGGAGTCAGGATGCCGCTGGGGCTGCCGTTGATCGCTGTCACCAGGTGGGTGCGGCAGGCGTAGGCCCAGTAGGGCTGCATCAGGCCGCCGTGGTACATGGAGGCGAAGAGGAGGACGTCGGGCCGGGACTCGACGTAACGCTTGCGGATCTCGTCGAAGTTCAAGTCGAAGCAGATGGCGCAGCCAACGGTGCCGAAGTCGCAGTGGAAGAGGGGGGCGTCGCGGCCGCAAAGAACGCCGTCGTCCTCGGTCTCACAGATGACGGGAAAGTTCTTGTTGTAGAAGCCCATCGAGTCGCCGTCGCGGTCGAACAGCTCCACCGAGTTGCGCAGGGTGCCATCCTCCACGATGCGCAGTGCCGGGTAGGCGACGTAACAGCGGCTGTCGCGTGCGACCGAGGCGAAGTAGTCGGCCACCTGTCGGCTGCGATTGCGGAGGAACTCCATCTTTTCGTCGCCGTTGTGCATGGAGAAGCGGTCGCAGCATTCGGGTACGAGGATCAGGTCGGGGCGGTCGGGCAGAACCTGGGCGAACTTGCCCTCCCAGAATTCGATGATCCGGTCCACCGCCTCCTGCCCGGTGCCGGGATTGCCGCCTGCCGGGGCGCAGCCGATGGTGCTGATCGTGAGGCGATTCGCCATGATCATTCTCCTCCCTTGAGGATCTGAATCCGGCCGGAAGTGGCGCAGGCGATCTCGCCGACACCGTCACCGTCGAAGTCGGCGATCACGGCCCAGCCCAGATGGAACGGAGCCTGCCAGCGCAGCTCGCCACGGCCGTCGGCGTCGGTGCCGATGCAGTAGGGGCCGACGAGGAACTCACCCTTGCCGTCGCCGTCAACGTCGGCGGTGATGACCGGGCCATTCGGCGCTTGGGGCAGCTCGAGCTCCCATTCGATCGTGCCGGTAAAGAGATCGCGGCACTTGAAGACGTTACTGTTGCGCAGGGCGTAGCCGGCCTCGATGGCGCCGTCCCCGTCGACGTCGACGATGCCGATCTTCTCCGGGGTGTCATAGTCGGCCTCCTCACGCCAGACGCCGGTGGATGGCTCGGGGTCCATCATGCCGACGATGCCGTGCCCCAGCGACGAGAACCAGTGCGGTCGTACGTCCCCCGGGTTGCGGTAGACGGGTGAGCAGCTGTTGTAGAGCTGGCAGGCGTAGAGGGCGTTCTCAGGGCTGATGTTACCGCTGTGGCGGATATAGGCGAAGCTGGCGTCGGCGCCGCGGATCAGGGCCAGGTAGCTGAGCATGTCCATGTTGATCTCCTCGACGCCGTCGCCGTCGACGTCGAAGGCGCCGGGCAGACCGGCCGGCACGAAGCCGCGGACGGTGTTGCCCTCCTCGTGCACGTTGCGATGCCACTTCACCTCGCCGGTGGTGCCATCCAATAGGTAAGTGGCCTCGACCGTACGGCGGCCGTCGCGCGTCGAGACCGCTACCGCAGATCGCGCGTGCCCGTCGTTGCCGGGGAGAAAGTCGCCGGCGTTCCAGGCCAAAAAGCTGTTCTGCCCGTCGGTGCGGGCCTCGAGGACCGACTCCCACAGCAGGCTGCCGTCTGCCTTCCAGGCGCGGACAGCCAGGTTGGTGCCGACGCGGCCTGGGGTGATCAGGCAGAGCTGGCCATCGCCCAGGTCGTAGAACAGGGGGCCGAGCCGGTAGCGGTCACCGACGAACTGGGCACTGAAGTCCTCGGTGGACGAACCGTCGTCGGCGATGGAGAACGCGCGCACGGTATCGCCGACGCTCAGCACGGCAAGTTCGGCGCGACCGTCGCCGTCCCAGTCAGCGGCGCTCATCGTGGCCGGGGCGCCGCCGGACAGGTCCAGCTCCCAGCGGCGCTCGCCCTCCCAGGTGACGGCCTCCAGCAGGCCGCGGGCGCCGGCGACCAGGAAAAGGCGCTCGCCATCGGGGCGGTCGAGAGCCAGGTGTGGCCGCGCCTGCATCAGCGCTGGCGCGGCAGCGCGCCCAACTTCGCGCAGCTCGTCCTCCTCCAGGGTGAAGCGAACTAGGTTCTGCGCACCGTCATCTCCGGTCTGCTGGAGCAGCAGCTCGTTGCCCTCGGGACCGGGGAGGGTGGCGAAGGCCCAGATCCGCGCGTCGGGGATGCGGCCCAGCTTCTGGAGCTCTCCGGTCGGAGCGCAGCGGTAGACCTCGATCTCGCCCGTTTCGGGCATGGCGCCACCAGGTGCGGCAATGGCCAAAAGTCCGTTGACGCGATCGGCGCCCAGGCCGAAAAAGGCGCTGACGGCCCAGTGGTCAGACAGCTCGGCCTCGATGGCTCCGGTGGCGACGTCGCGGACCCGGACGAAAGAGCGGAAGTCCTGCTCCGGGTCGCGGGCGCTGTAGACCATCTCGGTGCCGCCATCTCCGTCCATGTCGGCGGTGGCCAGATTCTGGACCGCGACCCCGGGCAGGACGTAGACCTCACCGTAGTACCTCTGCCAGGCCAGCTCGCTCGGGCCTTCGCGCTCGAGCCGAATGGAGTGGACGTGGGTCTGCACCTGCTCGCCGTAGACGCTGGCGTGCAGCGCGCCGTCAGGGCCAGTGGTGATGTAGGAGGGGCCGTAGTTGCGACGCTGGCCATCGCCGATGTCGTAGACCAGCGTGCTGCGGCGCTCGCCGGTGCGGGCGTCGTAGCCATAACAGCGGTGGTGGCGGATGTTCCAGACCATCACCTCGTCCGGGTCGCTGGTATCGAGGTGGATGGCGACGCCGTGGTCGGCGCGGTAGGGCCATTCCTCGGCCGTGACCACCTGGCGCTCCCAGATGAACTCAGGATCACCTTCGGGCGGGAAGTGGATCAGGGCTCCGTCGAGGCCGTAGGCGAGGAAGACGACGGCCTCCATGCCGGTCTGCTCAGGAAGCACGTCACCGACGGCGATCCGAATCTGGACGTGGTCCGGCTCGAAACGGTGACTCCAAACCGTCTCGCCGCTGGCTCCGTCGACCAGGACGAGTTGTCTGCCGCCGCTGAGCAGAAGGTAGTCGCGGCCGTTGCCGCGCAAATCGCCCCAGTAGACCATCCAGCCGGCCGAGGGGCGGCTCCAGCGCACGTCACCCTCGAGGTCGACAAGGCGTAGACGGCCATCATCGACCAGGATCATTGTCTCGTCCCCGGCGGCCACTGAGGTCACCCAGTTCAGCTCGCCGCCGACGTCGATGGTGGACCAGATCCGCGGCGGCGCGGCCATGTCACAGACCAGGGGAGAGAAGCCGGTGATCTGCTTGTCGTGCATAACCCGGGGCCAGTCGGGATTCCGCAGCTCGGCGCTGCGGATGCCGGGCATCAGCGGATGGGTAAGGGGGCTGGATGCAGCGCCGGCGGACATCAGAGTTGCTCCGACGAGGATGGCGAGGGCTCCGGCCAGAGTGGGCCGGAGGATGCCGGGTATTGCCAT
>CAYWBJ010000319.1:0-1523 GCA_964456165.1 uncultured Gemmatimonadaceae bacterium
CAGCAGTAGCAAGCCGGCGAAGAAGCGATTGCGCAGCCGCGCCGCCCCCTCGCGCAACCAGATCCAACGCCCCAGAGCCACCGGCAAGGTGATCGCCACCGACTTCGACAACACTCCCGCGGCATAGGCGGCCAGCCCGGCGCCGGGCCGGGCCGTGAAAAGCGCGACGGCGAGCAGGTAGAAAAAACTGACCAGCAGATCCGAGCGGCTGCTGATATAGTGCACGGGTTCGCCGTGGAGCGGATGTAGCAGAAAAAGCCAGCCCAGCGCCCAGGCTTCGCGGCGGTGGCCGCTCCGGTCCACCAGGACGAAGAGCAGCGTGGCGCAGAGGGCGTGGAGCAGCAGGTTGACGAGGCGGTAGCCGGTGGGCCTCTTCTCGTGCAGCGCGTAATTGAGCGCGTACGAGCCGAGCAGCAGCGGCCGGAACATCGTGCCCGCGCGCTCGCTGGAAAAGGTGCCCGGATCGGTGAAAAACGCCGGGATATTGCCCAGCGACCTCAGGTGCTTGTTGTACTCAATGGAGTGGCGGTCGTCGTAGTGGAAGGGATAGTCCAGCGCCGGGGCGAAAAGCCCCAGCCCCACTACGAAAAAGAGCGCCAGCGGCGCAACGAGCGCCCTACTCAAGTCCCAGATCCTCCCCCCGCAGTGCGGCCAGTCGCTGCCGGGCTCCATGCGCCAGCGATGGCTGCACTCCGGGCATTTGCAATAGGGCTTTATACGCCGCGATAGCCGCCGCCTTATCCCCCGCGCGCTCGTGTACCAGCCCCAAGGCCTGGTACACTTTGGGGTGGCGCTGTAAGGCCAACGACCTTTGCAAATTCGCGCCGGCGCGGTCGAGCTGACCGCTGACAAGCCACTGCATCCCCTCTTTGTAGAGCGCTTCCGCGTCCGGGTGGTGCTCCACCGCCGCCAGGGCCTCCAAAGCCGCGAGCGCTTCCCTGGCTTTGGCGTAGTCGGGATCGAGCTGCAGGGCCAGGTGATACCAGCGCTTGGCCTCCTCGTTATTGCCCAGCGCCAGATGGACCGCCCCGGTGTTGTTGTAGATCGACAGCAGGTCGCCACCGCTCAGCAACGTGGGGTTCACCGCCAGCGCCCGCTGATAGGCCGCCAGCGCCTCCCGGTTGTGCCCCTGGCTTTTGTAGACATCGCCCATATAGAGGTGGGGCCGCGGCATCAGGGGGGCATTCGCCCGCGCGTCCGCCCACAGCGTTTCGGGCGAACGCCAGACGCGGCTGCGCTCGTACGACAAAGCGCCGAAGACCAGTACCAACGGCACCAACAACACGGGGGCGCGCCTCTCCGAGATCCCGGAAGTGAAGAGCCAGCCGGCGATGGCCGCAAAACCCAGAACCGGAATATAGAGCCGGTGTTCGTTGGCCAGCACGTTGAGCGGCACGACGACGGTCGGTGCCAGGAATAGCGCGGGCGCGACGATCCAAAAGGCCAACCGCCGATCCCGCGCCCACAGCCAGGCCACCGCCCCCGTCAGCGCAGCCACTCGCGCCATGGCCGCCCACAGGCCG
>CAYWBJ010000320.1:0-47473 GCA_964456165.1 uncultured Gemmatimonadaceae bacterium
CGTCGTAATCGCCCTCAACGAGACCCTTGAAGCTTCTGACCGTGTCGTCAATCCGCACGTACTCACCCGGGATGCCGGTAAATCCTTCGCCGACCGTGAACGGCTGGGTGAGGAACAGCTGCAGGCGCCGGGCGCGGCCGACCACCAGCTTGTCCTCGTCGGAGAGTTCGTCGATGCCGAGGATAGCGATGATCTCGCGCAAGTCGCGGTAGCGCTGGAGAATCTCCTGCACCCGCAGCGCGATCTGGTAATGCTCGTCGCCCACCACCCGCGGGTCGAGGATGCGTGAACTGGACCCCAGCGGGTCTACCGCGGGGTAGAGCCCCTGGTCGGCCAGAGCCCGCTCGAGAACGATGCGGCCGTCGAGGTGGCTGAAGGCGGTGACCACACCCGGATCGGTGTAATCGTCGGCCGGCACGTAGATGGCCTGCACCGAGGTGATCGAACCGTTCTTGGTCGTGGTGATCCGCTCCTGGAGAGCGCCCATCTCCGTGGCCAGCGTCGGCTGGTAGCCGACTGCCGAGGGCATGCGCCCGAGCAACGCCGATACCTCGGCGCCGGCTAGGATGAAGCGGAAGATGTTGTCGATGAACAGCAGCACGTCCTGTCCCGCCGCCTCGCGGAAGTGCTCGGCGATCGTCAGGCCGGTCAGCGCGATCCGCTGGCGCGCGCCTGGCGGCTCGTTCATCTGACCGAACACCAGGGCGGTCTTGTCGAGCACCCCCGAGTCGGTCAGCTCGTGCAGCAGATCGTTGCCTTCGCGGGTGCGCTCACCGACGCCGGCAAACACCGAATAGCCGCCGTGGCCGGAGGCGACGTTGTTGATCAACTCGGTGAGGATGACCGTCTTGCCGACGCCAGCGCCACCGAACAGGCCCAGCTTGCCACCGCGGGCGAACGGACATATCAGGTCCATCACCTTGATGCCGGTCTCCAGCACCTGATCGGACGTGACCTGGTCTTCGTGGGCCGGCGGCTCGGCATGCATCGGCAGTCGCGGTGCATCCGCCGGGATATCGCCCTTGCCGTCGATCGGATCCCCGATGACGTTGAGCAGACGGCCGAGCACCTGATCGCCTACCGGCACCTGGATCGGCGCGCCGGTATCGGCAACCTTAGTGCCGCGTACGAGGCCGTCGGTCGAGTCCATGGCGACACAGCGAACCAGTTGCTCGCCGAGATGCTGCTGGACCTCAAGCACCAGCCGCCCTTCATCGGACGCAACCTCCAGGGCGTTGTAGATGGCCGGCAAGTCATTACCATCGAAGGCGACATCGACCACGACGCCGACAATTTCTTTTATGGTTCCTTCGCTCATTTGGGCTCCCTCACGGCTTCGGCCGCGTGCGACTCTTCACTCCAGCGATTACGATACAGCTTCCGCGCCACCGATGATGTCCATCAGCTCCAGAGTGATCGCGGATTGGCGTTCCCGGTTCATTTCCTTGGTGAGCTCGTCGATCAGGTCACCGGCGTTCTTGGTGGCGTTGTCCATGGCCTGCATGCGCGCCGCCTGCTCGCCCGCGTTGGACTCGAGCAACGCCCGCCACACCTGGAAGTTGACATGGCGGGGTACCAGGGCCTCGAGCAGACTTTCCGGGTTGGGCTCGAACAGGTAGTCGCCGCGTATCTCCTCCTCGGCATTCTCTTGCGGCGCGATCGGCAGCAGCTGATGCACGGTCGGGGCCTGCTGGGCCACCGAGCGGAATTCGCTGTAGACCAGCAGGACCTTGTCCACTTCGCCGGCCAGGAAGCGGCGGGTCAGATCGCCGGCCACGGTAACGGCGTGACCGAAGGTCAGCTCCCTGAAGACATCGAGGTGCTCGCCGACGAGCTCGTAGCCACGGTTCCGGAAGAAATCGCGGCCCTTGCGCCCCACGGTCATCAATCGGACCTCGTTGTCCTCGTAGGCGGCCAGCTCGCTAACCACGCGGCGACAGATATTGGCGTTGAAGCCCCCGCACAAACCGCGGTCGGCCGTAACGACGGCGATGACCACCTTACCATCCCCCCGGTCGGCGAGCAGCGGGTGTCCCCCCTCGCCGACGTTCTCACCCAACCGCTGCAGCACCCGATCCAGATGCACCGCGTAGGGACGGGCTGCCAGGATGCCTTCCTGGGCCTTCCGCATGCGGGCTGCCGCCACCATCTGCATTGCGTTGGTGACTTTCTGGATGTTCGTGACGCTGGCGACGCGCGTCCTGAGCTGCCTTAGTGTTGCCACCTGTTCCCCATCACCCTGGCTAGGCCCTGAAGCTCTTCTTGAAGGTCTCTACGGCACCATCGACTTTGTCGCGCACCGCGTCACTCAGCTGCTCCGTACTGGTGATCTCGTCGAGCAGATCCTGATGGTTCTCGTGCATGAAGGCCCGCAACTCACTCTCGAAGCGCCGAACCGATGCCGTGGGCAGTTCCTCGATCTTGCCGACTGCGTAGAGCGCCACGACTTCCTCGCCCAGCGAAAGGGGTTCGAACTGACCCTGTTTGAGGATTTCGGTCAGTTTCTCGCCGCGGTTGAGCAGGTTGCGAGTCGCCGTGTCCAGGTCGGACGAGCCGAACTGGGCGAAGGCCTGCACTTCGTGGTAACGAGACAGGTCGCCCTTGAGCGTCTTCGAAACCGCTCCCATCGCCTTAGTCTTGGCCGCGCTCACGCGGGAGACCGATGCGCCCACGTCCATGGCCGGGCGCACGCCGGAAAAAAACAGCTCCGGCTTGAGCAGAATCTGGCCGTCGGTAATTGAGATCACGTTGGTCGGCACGAAGGTCGACACGTCCCCCTCGAGGATCTCAATGATCGGCAACGCGGTGAGTGAGCCGGCGCCGAGATCGTCATTTAGCTTACAGGCCCTTTCCAGCAGCCGCGAATGCAGGTAGAACACATCACCCGGATACGCTTCGCGGCCGGGCGGACGGCGCAACACCAGGGCCATTTCGCGATAGGCCCATGCTTGCTTCGAAAGGTCGTCGTAGACGACGAGGGCATGGCCCCCGTTGTCGCGGAAGTGCTCGCCCATGGTGCAACCGGCGTAGGGGGCGAGGAACTGCAGCGGGGCGGGATCGGCAGCAGTTGCCGAAACCACGGTGGTGTATTCCATGGCACCGTTGGCCTCGAGCTCGGCCACCACCTTGGCAACCGAGGAAGCCTTCTGGCCGATCGCCACGTAGATACACTTGACTCCGGTCTCTTTCTGGTTAATGATCGCGTCGATGGCGATTGCCGTCTTGCCAGTCTGGCGGTCGCCGATGATGAGCTCGCGCTGGCCGCGTCCGATCGGGACCGTAGCGTCGACGACCTTGATGCCCGTCGCCAGCGACTCTTCGACCGGCTGCCGCTCGATCACGCCGGGGGCCTTGCGCTCGACCGGCATCGACCCGGAGGCACCGATATCGCCCTTGCCGTCGAGGGGCTGCCCCAGGGGTGTAACCACCCGGCCCAGCAGTTCGTCACCCACCGGAACCTCGACGATGCGGCCAGTGCGTTTGACCGAATCGCCTTCGCGAATCTGCGTGTCGTCACCGAACAGCACGCAGCCGACGTTGTCCGCCTCGAGGTTCAGCGCCATGCCCATGATGCCGTTGGGAAATTCGACCATCTCGGTCGCCCGCACGTTGCCCAGGCCGTGAACGCGGGCGATGCCGTCTCCGACGTAGAGGACAGTGCCGCTCTCGTAGACGTCGATTTCCTTTTCGAAGCCCAGCAGCTGCTGTTTAAGTATCTGCGAGATCTCGTCGGGCTGGACCATTGTCTCGGTGGTCATAAACAATTCCTCGTGTGCGTTACCTGCCCGCGCCGACAAACCGGCGGAGGCGGATTCTCTCGGTGCCGTTCAGGCGCCTGCCAACCGGCGGTGCAGACGCTGGAGCTGGGTGGTCAGACTCCCGTCGAAGACGGTATCGCCGATGCGCGCCACCATACCGCCGCGTATTCTCGCATCGACGCTGGTTCGGAGCTTCACGATCTTGCCTGTGTAGCCGGCGAGCTGCTGCCGTAACCGCTCTTCCTGCTCGGGACTGAGCGCCACCGCCGACCGGACCTCGGCCTCGACGATGCCGGTGCGCTCGTCGAACATGCGGGCACAGGCTTCGAGGATTTCGCGCACCAGCAGGACCCGGCGGCGCTGCACGAGCAGCAGGAGGAAATTGGTGGTCAGTTCCTGTACCCGCCCGCCGAACAGCTGCCGCACGACCTGTTCTTTGGCCGGCGAAGGCACCATCCTGTCTACCATGAAGGACTCCAGTTCACCGGCCGCATCCAGCGTCGCCAGCAATCCATCAATGTCGGTCCGCACAGCTTCCTGGCTACTGCTCTCGAAAGCAGCCTCAAGCATCGTGCTCGCGTAACGCTGGACTACTTCGGGCGCCTTCACCTTGCCCTGCTGGCGCCAGCGAGCGCCAATGCGGCTTGCTCTTCGGTACTCTGCATCCGCTTCAGTTCTGCGCGGCCGGAATGCTGGAGATGACGTCGTCCACCAGCTTGCGGTTCTTGTCGTCGTCGAGGTTGGCGTCGACCAGCGCGCTGGCCGCCTGCAGGGCCATATCGGCAACCTGGGTGCGCAGCTGGCTCAAGGCGGCCTGCTTCTCCAGCTCGATGCTCGCCCGGGCCTGATCCAGCGTGTGCTGCGCCTCGCTGCTCGCCTTCTCCACGATCTCCTGGTGGACCTTTTCCGCCGCCGCCCGGGACTGCTGCACAATCTCCCTGGCTTCAGCCTCGGCCTGGTCCAGTTTTTCCTGGTGCTCGGTCAGCGCCGACTGGGCCTCGGCACGCGCCGCCTCGGCGCTTTCGAGCGCGTCGCTGATGCGCTTTTCTCGCTCATCGAGAGCTGCCAGCAACGGCCTCCAGACCGTGGCGCGGAGGACGACGAGGACCACCAGAAAAGTGACGATGGTCCAGATGATGGTTCCAACGTGTGGATCAATTAGCATCGCTGACCCCGAGTGCTGTGTAGCATTTCGGTACTTGGGATGATCCCGGGAGGTGCAGACCCGCGCGGTCCGCTCAGGTCCGGGATCCTACTTGGTGAGAACGATCAGGACGCAGATAACCTCGCCCAGTAGCGCAACACCCTCGATCAGGGCGGCAGCGATGATCATGTTGGTCCGAATGTCAGCCATAGCTTCGGGCTGACGGGCCATGCCCTCCATTGCGTGACCACCGACAAGTCCTACACCCAGACCGGCGCCGATAGCTGCCAGGCCAGCTCCGATGCCGGCCCCCAAGTATGCGAATTCCATTTGTCTGATCCCTCCAGCTTTGGACGGTTGAGCCCCGCTCAGTGATCGGGATGGGCGGCCATGTTGATGAAAAGGGCCGAGAGCAGGGTGAAGATGAATGCCTGAACGAAGGCGATGAAGATCTCGAGCAGATACAGCGCGGCTGCCAACGGCACGGAGACGAACGCCAGATACCACATTTTCATCATGATGATCAGACCGAGGAAAACGAGAATGGCGACATGTCCGGCGATCATGTTGGCGAAGAGCCGGATGCAGAGTGCGAACGGTTTGGCGAGCAGCGACACCAGTTCGATGGGAATGATAATGGGCAGTAGCCACACCGGCAGCCCGGACGGAACCAAGCTCTTCAGGTAACCGAACAGACCGTTGTTGATTACACCGGACGCCTGGGTGATGAGGAACGTCAGGAGAGCCAGCCCGGCAGTGACGCTGATGTTGCCCGTGGCCGTGCCGCTGTAGGGGATCAACCCGAGGAGATTGCAGAAGAGGATGAAGAAGAAGAGCGTCAACAGGTACGGCAGGTAGACCTTGCCGTGCTCGCCCATGACCGGCAGAATGACTTCGTCGCGCAGGAAGACGACGATGGCCTCGAACAGATTGGCAAAGCCGGTAGGCACCAGCTTCGGTCGGCGGAAGGCGGCCGTGAACAGCAGAATGAGCAATCCGCCGACGATCCACATCATCACCACGTGGCGGGTGATCGAGAGATCGATGCCGAAGAGCTCGAAGGAAGGAAGGTGAATCTTGCCGTCGAAGAAATGGGACGCGTTGTAGAAGGGCACCTCGAGGTAATCGTGATCGAGGATGTGCCCGATTATGTCTACCTGCTCGTCCGAATGCGCTGCGTCAGCCATCAACCAACTAGGAGGGTGGAGTAGTATTCGTACGTCGAATGCGACAACCGCATAAACTACGATGCCCTCCAGACCGTGTCAACGGGACTACGAACCGGAATCGGGCGCTGCGTCGCGGCTTTCCGGCCCCTGTGCATCGCCCTGCTTCCGGCTCCTTTTCACCAGTGCCGTCACCTCGATCACCTGGGCTGCGATCACCGCGGCAATCAGGCCGCCAACGTAGCCGAATCGGTGCACTTCGGTGAGGGCCAAGATAGCAAAGGTAACGGCCGCGACGAACAGGAGGCGGAGGAGCATGCCCCCCATGAAAACGATCATGAAAGTCCTGAACTCCCGGTCAAATGTACCGCGGATGGTCAGCCAGCCAGCCAGACCGTTGAGTCCCCCGATCGCGGCTCCCACTGCTACACCTTCTAACACTGGCACCCTGATTTCTCCTCACCGGCGCTGGCCGGTTGGCCACCGCCGGAATCACGTCTGCCGTCCGTCATGCCTCCGATGGCAGTCTGAACCTTGGCACCGGTCGCCGTGTCCTTGCCGCCACCTGACACCAGCGTAGTATAAAGGTTGTAGAAACCGGCAACTGCCCCGAGCACCACCCCACCTAGGAGGAGCCAGGGACTTGTTCCTAACCGCCCATCCAACCACCAGCCGACGAGCAGGCAGACGATGATGGAAGCCGCATACTGGGTACCGGCCGAGATGTAGGGACCGGCTTCGGCATACCCTTTGGACACCTTCCTGATTCTGGATCCGCCCTCATCCATGGACATGCTCCTCCGGCCCGGTGCGATCCGCCGCTAAGCTTGCCGGCGGGGTCGGTGGTGTCAAGAAGGCGTTGCCCCGGCGAAGGCCGAGTTCGACCCGCCACGGATCATCGACATCTTCCTTCATAGCGAGGCATCTCTGCGCCCGACAGCCTGGCCCGCAAGCGGATGTACCAAGGGCACCCGGGACGGCGTCGAAACTGGAAGTAGCCGCAAGTCTACCGGGAAAAGGTCGACCCCATTGGCTGTCGAGAGGAACGTCCGATCTCGCCGAATGACATCGATGAAAAACAAGGGCCGGATCGAGATCGTCATCTGGCAGCGTGAGTCCGCACCGGGCACGAAGAAACCGGCCGATCTCGCTGCCTTCGGCCGGTCAGATGCCACGTCCTGCTTTGATACGCTGCTACTGAGATCAGACTCCCACCACCGCACCCGACCCAGTCTTCTCCTCTGAAGTCGGGATGGCATCACCGCTGCACTCTCCCGGAGCCAGTCCACACTCACACATCGATCTCCCTAGATCGTCCCGCATCGTGTTCAGCCCACCGCAGGACCCCTTGATCTGGCGATTGCTGAATATCACTCCGACCGCCATGCCGATCATGACGACGGCGAATATCACGAAAACTGAAAGCAACGTGTCCACGCCGGCCCTCCCCGTTCAGCCGAAGTCGTCGAAGCGGATCATCTCCTCTTCGACTCCCAGATCGTCAAGCATGCCCAGCACCGCCTGCAGCATCAGCGGCGGCCCGCAGATGTAGTACTCGATATCTTCCGGCGCCGGATGGTCGTTGAGGTAATTCTCCAGCACGACCTGGTGGATGAAACCCCGGTAGCCCGTCCAGTTGTCCTCCGGCAGCGGCTCGGACATGGCTACGTGGAATTTGAAGTTCGAAAAGTCCTTCTCGATAGAGCGGAAGTGCTCTTCGTAGAACAGTTCCTTACCGGAGCGGGCGCCGTACCAGTAAGAGACCTTGCGGTCGGTTCCCTCGGTTTGGAACAGGTGGAAGATATGTGAACGTAACGGCGCCATGCCCGCGCCGCCTCCGATGTACATCATCTCCCGCTTGGTGTCCTGGATGAAGAACTCGCCGAAGGGGCCTGATATGGTCGCCTTGTCACCCTGCTTGAGATTGAAGGCATAGGAAGAAGCCAGACCCGGAGTGACGTTCATCCAGCCGCCCCGCTCACGATCGGGCGGCGGCGTCGCGATGCGGATGTTGAGCATCACGATGTTGCCCTCGGCCGGGTGGTTAGCCATGGAGTAGGCGCGAAAGACCGTCTCGGTGTTGACCGTCTTCAGATCCCAGACGTTGAAGCGGTTCCAGTCATCATGAAAGCTCTCGTCGATGTCGAAATTGCTGAAGTCTGCCTCGAAAGGCGGAACGTCGATCTGGATGAAGCCGCCGGACTCAAAATCGAGGACCTCGCCTTCCGGGAGCTTGAGGACCAGCTCCTTTATGAAGGTGGCAACGTTGTCGTTGGAGACCACCTCACACTCCCACTTGCGCACCGAGAAGACCTCGGCCGGAACCTCGATCTTCATGTCCTGCTTGACGTTGACCTGGCAGGACAGCCGCATCCCTTCGCGCGCCTGACCGCGGCTGATGTGACTCAGCTCGGTCGCCAAGATATCGCCGCCGCCCTCGAAGACGTGGACCTTGCACTGGGCGCAGGTGCCACCGCCGCCGCAGGCGGAGGAGACGAAGATTTTATTGTCGGCGAGGACGTTGAGCAGCTTGCCGCCGGCCGTGGTGATGACCGAGTGGTCGGGGTCATCGTTTATCGTGATGCTGACGTCACCGCTGACCACCAGCCTAGAGCGGGCGCCGAGGATGATCGCCACCAGGGCGAGCACCACCACGGTGAACATGCCGACGCCGGCACTTATCTCAACAAGAGCCATCCGAGCTTCCTCGTGCGTGTATTAGCTGCGCGTCCACCGCTCAGCGCTACAGCTGAATGCCGGAAAAGGACATGAATGCAAGCGACATCAGGCCGACAGTGATGAACGTGATGCCCAGACCGCGCAGGCCGGGCGGCACGTCGCTGTACTTCATCTTCTCGCGGATACCGGCCAGAGCGACGATCGCCAGGGCCCAGCCGACCCCAGAACCGAGGCCGAAGACGACGCTCTCGCCCAGGTTGTAGTCCCGCTCCACCATAAAGAGGGAGCCACCAAGTATGGCGCAGTTCACGGTAATCAGCGGCAGGAAGATGCCCAGGGCGTTGTAGAGCGCCGGGACGTACTTGTCGAGGAACATTTCGAGGATCTGGACCATCGCCGCGATCATCCCTATGTAGCTGATCAGGCCGACAAAAGTCAGATCGACACCGGACAGGCCAGCCCAAGCGAGGGCGTCCTCCTTGAGTAGATGCTGGTAGACAAGGTTGTTGGCCGGCACGGTTATCCCCTGCACCACGATCACCGCCAGTCCGAGACCGGCAGCGGTCTCGACCTTCTTGGACACCGCCAGGAATGTGCACATCCCAAGGAAGAAGGCCAGCGCCATGTTTTCGACGAAGACCGCCTTGACGAAAAGGCTAAGGTAGGCTTCCAGCATCTCAGTGCTCCTCTTCCTCGATCTGCTCGATCTTGAAGCTGCGCAGTACCCAGATGAAGACGCCAATGATGAAGAAGGCACTCGGCGGCAGCAGCATCATTCCGTTGGGCGCGTACCAACCACCCTCGGAGACAACCGGCAGGACCTCTACCCCCATCAACGTACCAGAGCCGAAGAGCTCGCGGACGACGCCGACGACCAGTAGTATCAGGCTGTAGCCGAGGGCATTGCCGAGGCCATCGAGCAGACTCATTCCGACCCCGTTCTTCATCGCAAAGGCTTCCGCCCGGCCCATGATGATACAGTTGGTGATGATCAGACCGACGAAGACGGACAGCTGCTTGCTGATGTCGAACGCGTAGGCCTTGAGAAACTGATCGACTATGATCACCAGCGAGGCGATGATCGTCATCTGCGCAATTATGCGGATGTTGGTCGGGATATAGTGGCGAATCAGGCTCACGCCGATGTTCGAGAAGGCCAGGACGAAGATCACGGCGAACGACATCACGATCGAGGTCTCGAGCTTGGTCGTCACCGCCAGCGCCGAACAAATGCCCAGGATCTGCAGAGCGATTGGGTTGTTGTTGAGCAGCGGCCCGAGGAGGGTCTCGCGCGAGCTGGCCATATTACACTCCTTGAGTCTTCAGCTTCGCCAGGTATGGGCCGAAGCCTTCGTCGCTGAGCCAGTAGTGCAGCATGTTGCTGACGCCGCGTGAAGTTATGGTCGCGCCCGACAGGCCGTCGACCTGGTACTTGCCTTCGGGGCGGGCCGGATCGGCCGTGCCTTTGATCACCTCGATGCGGATCTCGCCGGCCTCGTCGAATGCCTGCTTGCCGTTCCACAGCGCCTTCCAGGCCGGGTTGTCCACCTCGCCTCCCAGGCCCGGCGTCTCGGCGTGCTCGTAGTACACCAGACCCTTGATCGTATTCAGGTCGCGGGCATCCAGGGCCAGGAACCCGTAGAGGGTCGACCACAGCCCCAGCCCGTGCACCGGCAGGATGATCTTGCGCACCTCGGCCCCCTTGCGCACCAGATAGACCGAGGCGTTGCGCGCCTTGCGTTTGATGCTGGCCACGTCCTTGTCTGCGGGCACGGCTTCGCTCTGCCCCGGATCCTTGGCCGCGCGCCGCTGATCGTAGCCGGCCACGTCCACCTCGGTATAGTCACCGGTGGCCAGGTTGACGACGCGCGACTCGATCGCAGCATAGGCCTCGTCGATGCTCTTGTCCTGCTGGAGCAGACCGGCCGCCATCAGGATGTTCCGCTTCTTGTCGAGCGCCTTGTTGACCTCCTGGGTTGGCCGCAGGTAGACGGCGGCCGAGGACACCAGAACGGAGCAGACGACGCACAACAGGAACGCCACCAGGAAAGTCTTGCTCGCAGTCTCTTTCGGCACTTGGCGTTACCTCTGGCTAGGCCGCGGGGCTCTTCACCGCGGTGCGCGCCAAACGGCGCTTGACGTTGGCCTGAATGACGAAGTGGTCGATCACCGGAGCGAACACATTGCCGAACAGGATGGCCAGCATGACACCTTCCGGGAAAGCCGGATTGACAACGCGGATCAAGGCAGACATCACTCCAATCAGGGCGCCATAGTACCACTTGCCCCGTTCGGTCATGGATGCCGAAACCGGGTCGGTGGCCATGAAGACAGCGCCGAAGGCGTAGCCGCCGAGGACCAGGTGCCAGACCGGATCCATCGCGAACATCGGGTTCGTCGAGCTGCCGATGGCGTTGAGCAGCGCGATGCTCGCGACCATGGCGACCGTCATGCTGAGCATGATCCGCCATGATCCGACGCCGGTGGCGATGAGGACAAAGGCGCCGAGCAGGCAGGCCAGGGTCGACGTCTCTCCCATCGATCCTGGGATCGTGCCGAGGAAGGCCTGCATCTTGGTCATCGTCCCCGACAACGCCTGCATACCATCGGCCGCCACCAGTCCGAGAGGCGTGGCGTAGGTCATGCCGTCGACCGCCACCCAGATCGCGTCGCCGGTGATCTCGGCCGGGTAGGCGAAGTAGAGGAAGGCCCGCGCCGTCAAGGCCGGGTTAAGGAAGTTGCGGCCGGTACCGCCAAAGACCTCCTTGCCCAGCACGACACCGAAAGCGATGCCCAGCGCCACCTGCCACAGGGGGATGGTCGGGGGCAGGGTCAGAGGGAACAGCAGGCCAGTGACGAGAAACCCCTCGTTGATTTCGTGGTTACGGACAATCGAGAATATGGCTTCGAGCGTGCCTCCGACGACCATGCACACGAGATAAACCGGAAGAAAATAGAGGGCACCGTGGAAGATGTTGGCGAAGAAGCTATCTGGATCGTAGCCGACTTCGAGCATGTCGACGATCACACCCCGCCAGCCACCGGCACTGGTCATCTCCAGCGAGGCCATCGCAGCATTAACCTGGTAACCGGTGTTCCACATCGCCATGAAGACACAGGGAAGCAGGGCCACCACGACCATCGACATCATGCGCTTGAGGTCGATGCCGTCGCGCACGTGCGACGGCCCATCGGTGACTTCACCCGGCGTGTAGAGAAACGTGTCGGCCGCCTCGTAGGCAGGGTAGAGTTTCTCTAGCTTTCCCCCCTTCTTGAAGTGGGGCTCGACCTGGTCGAGCAGGTCTCGCAGCACCTTCATCAGCCCTCGATCTCGATTCTCTGCAGGGTTCGCCGCAGCATGGATGCATATTCGTATTTTCCCGGGCAGACGAACGTGCAGAGGCCCAGGTCTTCTTCGTCCAGCTCCAGGCAGCCAAGTGCCTGAGCCTGTTCGACGTCGCCAACGATGAGCGCACGCAGCAGGATGGTGGGAATAATGTCCAGCGGCATCACCTGCTCGTAGGAGCCGACTGGAACCATCGAGCGCTTGCTGCCCTCAGTCGAGGTGGAAAAGTCGAATGTCCGCGAGCGAAGACTCGATGCGAAGATTTTCTTCACCGAGAACTTGTCGTGGCCCGGCTTCTGCCAGCCCAGGAATTCGCGTTCCCCACCCTCGGGGAGCACCGAGACCTGCAGGTGATGGCGCCCCAAAAAGGCCATCGGCCCGGAGACGCCGCGTCCCGACAGCACGCCGCCCGAGATGACGCGATTGTCATCGCCGACGAGCTCACCGGCGGTCAGCTCGTCGATGCTGGCGCCAAGGCGGGCCCGCAGCAGACGCGGATTGCGCACAGCTGGCCCGCCCAGCGCAATCACGCGCTCGACGTCGAGCTGGCCGGTGCTGAAGAGGCGTCCGCAGGCTATCAGGTCCTGGTAGTTGAGATGCCACACCGTCTTCTCGGAACCAACCGGGTCGAGAAAATGGATGTGGGTACCCGCCAGCCCGGCTGGATGGGGGCCGGCAAACTCGACGCTGGTGGCACCGGTACCGGCTGCCGCAAGGGCGCTTCCGCGGGCGACGCAGAAATAGACCTGACCATCGGTCAGCTGCGCCAGCCCGGTCAGGCCGGCTGCGATGTCGCTCTCCCGGCCGACGGCGGCAACCTGCGGATCAGCTGCCAGTGGGTTGGTGTCGATGGCGGTTACGAAGATCGAGCTGGGAACCTGCTCAGGTGCCGGAACCTTGCTGTGGGGCCGAGTCCGCAAGGCAGTCCATAGTCCGGACTCGAGCAGGAGCGCGCGCACCTGCTCGCGGCTCAGGCTCTCGGGCGATGCGCCGGTGTAGCTGCCGAATTCCGCCTGTCCGCCCTCCCCTGTCTCCACGACAACCGACAGCAGGGCACGCTTGGCACCGCGGTTGATCTCGACGACTCGACCGGCCGCCGGCGAGGTGTAGTTGACCCCCGGTGTCTTCTTATCCGAAAAAAGAGCCTGACCGAGCTCGACCTCGTCTCCGACCTGGATTGCCATGGTCGGGCGCATGCCCTCGTAGTCGGGTCCGACCACGGCGACGCGGCGGACTTCCGGACCGGCGTCGATCTCCTGCCTCGGCGCACCCGAAATCGGCAGATCCAACCCCTTCTTGATTTTGATAAGACTGGCGCCCATGTCGCTTGACTTTCGCACCCGAACACGCAACTCGGCAAACGCCGGGTGAGTGAAAGATGTTTTGCGTTGGCTGTTTTTGGCGGGAACTCCGAGACGGGTCGCTACATGCGGTCGTGACCGCCGTCTCGCGGCCGGCGAAAACCGGCCACGCCGAAAGATACCGACGCGGGAAAAAATATGTCAACGCATAAATCCCGCAAATGTACTTGTCATGTTATTTTTTTGCCCTGCCCAGGAGACGGCCAAAGGCAATGGGCGCCGGTTGCGGCTGGAGCTATCGCCCCTATCTTTCGCATGATTCCACCGCGCCCGTGCCAGCACCTCAACCTGCTGATGAGCATCGACATGGAATGGACCCGCGAGGCGATCGCCGGCGTCTACCACAGCCCGATCCTGGATCTGGTGCACCGCGCCGGTGCAGTGCATAGGCAGCACCACCGTGCCGACGAAATCCAGGTCTGCACCCTCATGTCCATCAAGACCGGCGGCTGTCCCGAAAACTGCGGTTACTGCTCGCAGTCGGCCCACTTTGACACGGGCCTGCAGCGCGAGGCGCTAGTTGACCTGGAGGAGGTTGCCGGGGCGGCACGAAAGGCGGCCGAGTCGGGGAGCACCCGCTTCTGCATGGGCGCAGCCTGGCGGCAGGTTCGCGACGATGGGGAATTCGAGCAAGTGCTGGAGATGGTCGAGACCGTCGCGGCCACCGGGATGGAGGTCTGCTGCACGCTGGGCATGCTGACCACCGAGCAGGCGGCCCGACTCAAGCAGGCCGGCCTGCATGCCTACAACCACAATCTGGACACCGGTCCAGAGCATTACGACCAGGTGGTGAGCACGCGCACCTACCAGGACCGGCTCGACACCCTGGCCAACGTCGGTGCCGCCGGCATCTCCGTCTGCTGCGGCGGCATCCTTGGTCTGGGCGAGAGTCACGACGACCGCATCGATCTACTCCACACGCTGGCCAACCTCGCGGTGCCGCCGGAGTCGGTGCCGGTCAACGCCCTCGTCCCCATACCCGGCACGCCGATGGGGGATCAGGCGCCGACGACGATTTGGGATATCCTGCGCATGATCGCGGCGACCCGCGTCGTCCTGCCCGAGGCTATGGTTCGGCTCTCGGCCGGACGCGACCGCCTCTCGGCGGCCGAGCAGGCACTCTGCTTCCTGGCTGGCGCCAATTCCATTTTCTCCGGCGACCAGCTGCTCACCACCCCACATCCGGGAGCCGACGCCGACGCCGAGCTCCTGCGCACCCTGGAGCTGAAGCCGCTCGCACCACAGCCGGTGGCTTGATCAGGGCGCCGCCAGGGCGGCCGCGACCTCGCGAATGCAGTGATAGGCACCGTCCAGCTGCTCCGGCTGGATGCAGTAGGGCGGCACCATGTAGACAGTGCTGCCTAGCGGCCTAAGCAGATAACCGCGTTCGAGAAACCGTCGGCGCAGCTCGGCCGCCAGTAGCTGGCCGCCGCCGCCTTCATCCAGGCACAGATCTACAGCGGCGATCGTACCGCAGAGCCGGGCCCTGGTGAGCGCCGGCTCATCGGCCAGCGCCGTGAGAGCGGCTCGGTGGTGGGCCTCGATGCGCTCCACCTCGTCCCAGCGGGCCTCGAGCAGATCCAGGGAGGCCAGCGCCGCCGCGCACCCGAGCGGATTGGCGGTGTAGGAGTGGCCGTGGAAGAGGGTGGCCTCGGGCATCTCCCCCATGAAGCTGGCGTACACCTGGTCGGTGCAGGCAGTCACAGCCAGCGGCAGGAAGCCCCCGGTCAGGCCCTTGGCGAGACAGATGATGTCGGGTTCGGTGCCCGCCTTCTGGCAGGCGAACAGCGCCCCGCACCGGCCGAAGGCGACCAGCACCTCGTCGTAGATGGTCAGCAGCCCGTACTCGCGCACTAGCTCCTGCAGCGCCCGGAGGAACTGCTCGCGACAGACGCGCATGCCGCCGGCTCCCTGAACCAGGGGCTCGACGATCACGGCGGCGTACGACTCGGCCCCGGCTTCCAGCAACAGCCGCAGCTGTTCCAGGGACCGCGCCTCTCGCTCCTCAACTCCGGCATCTTCCCGGCAGGTGGAAGGAAAGTCGACGAAGTCGACGGCGAATAGCAGGTCACCGAACGCCTGCGTGAACCGGGAGCGCGCACCCACGGACATGGCGCCGAACGTGTCGCCGTGATAGGCGCCTGAGAAGGCGATGAACCGCGTGCGCCCGCTATCGCCGCGATTGCGCCAGTGCTGCACAGCCACCTTCAGCGCTACCTCCACCGCCGTCGAACCGTTATCGGAGTAGAAAACGCGGTCCAGCGGGCCTGGCAACCGCCGCACCAATGCCGCCGCCAGCTCCTCTCCCGGGGCGTGGGTGAAGCCGGCAGCGATGACCTGCTCGAGCTCGTCCGCCTGCGCTGCAATAGCCTGGGCGATCGCCGGCTCCCCGTGGCCGTGGAGGGTGACCCACCAGCTGGAGATGCAGTCCACCAGCTCGCGCCCGTCGTCCAGCTCCAGCAGCGCCCCTCTGCCCCGGTGCACCAGCAGCGGCGGTGGTGCCGACTGCATGTGCGTAAAGGGCATCCACACGTGCGAGCGCTCAGCCATCCGCGGCCCCGAACGTGCGCCGGTAACAGGACGACAGCGTCCCGGGGTCGAGCACCGGCATCGGCTCGATCTCGGCCACCACCGGCACCCCGCCGTAGCGCTCGATAGCCTTCCGGTTGCCGCGGTCGCGTCGACCGTTCATAACCACGCCGACCACGCCGAGCCGCCGGCGCTCCAACGCCTCCAGGGATAGGAGCGTGTGGTTGAGGGTGCCGAGCCCACTGCGTGCGACCAGCAGCACCGGCAGGCCAAGCCGGTCCACCAGATCGATCATCAGCGCGTCGTCGTTCAGGGGTACGAGAAGTCCCCCCGCCCCTTCGACGATCAACGACCGGCCAGGTGCCACGGCAGGCGGCGTTATCGCCTCCAGGTCGATCGCGACGCCGTCATGGGCGGCGGCAGCATGCGGCGACAACGGCAGCGACAGGCGATAGACTTCACCCGCGAACCGCTCGGACGGCAGGCCGGACGTCCGCTGCACCCACTCGCGGTCGGAGCCGTCGATGCAGCCGCTCTGGACCGGCTTCCAGTAGGTCGCGTCGAGCCCCATCATCAGTACCGCGGCGACCACGGTTTTGCCGACGTCGGTATCGGTGCCACTGATGAAGAAAGAGGAAGGCAGCCGCATTCAGCTCAGCCCGGACCGCTGGCGCCAGTCACCCAGCAGCTTCACCACCCGATCCACCTGGTCGCGCGTGTGCGCGGCCGAGAGGCAGAGGCGCAGGCGCGCCTGGCCCGAAGGGACCGTGGGGGGACGCACCGCTACCACCAGGACGCCCTGCTCCTGCATCCAGCGCGACAGGTCGAGGGCGGCCTGCGCTGCCCCGACGATCACCGGCACGATGTGGGTAGTCGACAGACCGGTGCTCCACCCCTGCTCCCGCAGCGTTGCCCGCAACCGGGCCGCCGCCGCCTGCAGGCGCTGACGCGCCGCTCCCATCGTCGGAACCACATCGAGCACGGCATCGATGGCCCCAAGCGCTGCCGGTGGCAGGGCGGTGCTGTACACGACCCCGCCGCAGCGGTTGAAGAGGTAATCGTAGAGTGCGCTCGAGCAGGAGGCGTAGGCACCGAATGCGCCACAGGCTTTCGAGAAGGTGCCCATCACCAGGTCTATCCCGTCGCCACCAGCAATGCCCATGCCCTCGGGCCCGAAAAGGCCGGTGGCGTGAGCGTCGTCGACGTAGAGAAAGGCCTCGAACTCGGATGCGAGATCGATCAGCGCCGGGATGTCGCTCCGGTCGCCGTCCATGCTGAAGAGCGATTCGGTCGCGATCACCACCCTCCGCTTCTCGGAGCCGCGGTTCTGCTGCAGCAACGCGCGGAGATGGTCCAGGTCGCCGTGTCGATAACGCCGGGTAATGGCCCGGCTCAGCACGGCGCCCTGCACCAGGCTGTTGTGGTTGAGCCTGTCGGCGAGAATCAGGGTGTGGCGGTCGGCCAATTCGGGCAGCAGAGTCACGTTGGCCTGATAGCCAGAGTTCAGCACCATGGCCTTCTCCGATCCCTTGAGCTTGGCCAGTCTATCCTCGACCGCGGCATAGCCTGGATGATTGCCGGCGAGCACCCGCGACGCCGTGGCCCCGTTGCCCCAGCGGACGGCGTACTCGGTAGCACGCTCTCGGAGGAGAGGATGCCGAGCAAGTCCCAGGTAGTCGTTCGAGCTGAAGTTGACCAGACGCCGGCCATCCACCAGCACGTGCATGTCTCCTGCAGGGGTGACTTCGGCTGGTTCGCGCAGCTCGTTTGCCCGCCGCCGACGTGCCAGTTCGGCGGCGACGAAGTGGTGTTCTACCATCCCCTCGGCTCGGCGTTGGTAGAGACAGAGCCGCTCCGGCAACAGCGACGCCAGCCTCCTCCACAGGCGAATCGAATCATCTTGACATTCATCTGAACCGGATTGAAATTGGCGTCCGGAGTCGGTGCTGAAAGTCGCTACGACCGCCGGGCCGGGCAATCCGGTCGCCCGGTGCCGTGCCGAGCTCCCAGCTTTCGAATTGCCCCCTGTCAGCCCCACGCAACATCGCGAACCTGCGGCGGTGGTCAATGGGCTCGGATCCTAAGAAGACGGTACCCCTGCTTCAGGCCAAGAAGAAACAGGGCCGCAAGATCAGCATGCTGACCGCCTACGATCACCCGACGGCGGTCCAGCAGGATTGCGCCGGGATCGACATCGTGTTCGTCGGCGACTCGGTGGGCACCAACGTTCTGGGCTACCGCAGTCCGCAGGAAGTCACCATGGCCGACATGGTACACCACGCGCGGGCGGTGCGGCGCGGCGTCGAGCACGCGTTCCTGCTCGTCGACATGCCGTTCATGTCATACCAGCCACGGGTGGAGACGGCGGTGGCCAACGCCGGCCGCCTGGTGCAGCAAGGAGGCGCCGACGGCGTCAAGCTCGAGGGGGGCAGCCCGGTGCTGCCACAGATCGAAGGCATCACCCAGGCCGGCATACCGGTGATGGGCCACATCGGCTTCACGCCCCAGTCCCGCCTGCGGGATCTCTACGTCTACAGCGACCACAAGGGCACCGTCGCCAAGGTCCAGGGCAAGGGACCCCGCGGCGCGCTGGAGCTGCTGGATGAGGCCATCCGGATCCAGGATGCCGGGGCCTTCGGGCTGGTGCTGGAGGAGGTGACGGAAGAGGCCGCCGGCGAGATCGCCAGTCGCCTGGAAATCCCGGTGATCGGCATCGGCGCCGGCCGGTACTGCGACGGGCAGGTACTGGTCGTCAACGACATCCTCGGACTAAACGAGCGCGTGGTGCGCCTGGCAAAGACCTACGCCAGCTGGCGGGAGGAGGCGGCAGGGATCTTCGCCACCTACCGGACCGAGGTGGAGGAGGGCATTTTTCCTGCCGCCGAAAACGCCCTGCACATGGAAGAGGAAAAGCTCGCCGAATTCCAGGAGCTCTTGCGCGCCCGAGATGGTAGCGCCGATTCCTGACGCCCCAGACACACCAGTCGAGGCGGCAAAAAGGAGAACCGATCGATGTCACGCATCGCGACACTCGCCCTGATCATCCTGGCGCTCGGGCCGGCCGAGCCGGCCCTGGCGCAGAGCGCCGAGCTGGACAACTCCTGGGTGCAGGAGCACCTGGCCGAGCTCGACACCCAGTTCGGCAACCTGGTTCAGCTCCTCGCTTTTTTCCTGTTCGCCGACTTGGGTACCGGCGTGCCCCTGATCGTGGTCGTCCTGCTGTTCGGCGGCATCTACTACAGCTTCTATTTCGGCTGGATTTCGCTGCGCGGCATCCGCCACTCGATCGACGTCATCCGCGGCCGCTACGACAACCCGGATGATCCCGGCGAGATCTCCCATTTCCAGGCCCTCACCAGCGCCCTGTCGGCCACCGTCGGCCTCGGGAACATTGCCGGCGTCGCCATCGCCGTGAGTCTCGGCGGCCCAGGCGCCATCTTCTGGATGGTGCTCACCGCGTTTGTCGGCATGTCCTCCAAGCTCGCCTCCTGTACACTGGCAGTGATGTACCGCAAGGTCCACCCCGATGGCCACATCTCCGGCGGGCCCATGTACTATCTGGAGAACGGCCTTGAAAGCCTGGGCCTGCGCGAGTTCGGACGCACGCTGGCGGTGGTGTTCGCCTTCCTGACCATCGGCGGCAGCCTTGGTGGGGGCAACATGTTCCAGGCCAACCAGACCCTGGAGATCCTGGGCACGGTCTCTCCCTGGTTCGTCGACTACAACTGGGTCGTCGGGCTGCTGCTGGCCTTCGTGGTCGCCATCGTCATCATCGGCGGGATCCGCCGCATCGGCCAGGTGACCTCGCGCATCGTCCCCTTCATGTGTCTGCTCTACGTCGCCTTCTCGCTGCTGATCATCCTATCGCGGGTCAGCGAGGTGCCGAACATGCTCTACACCATCGTCGAGCTCGCCTTCAGCCCCCAGGCGATCTACGGCGGCTTTCTCGGTGTGCTGGTCACCGGCATCAAGCGCGCCGCCTTCTCCAACGAGGCCGGCCTCGGCTCAGCGGCCTTCGCCCACGCAGCCGCCAAGACCAACGAGCCGGCCCGGGAGGGCATGGTGGCGATGATCGGCCCGTTCATCGACACCATCGTCATCTGCCTGATGACCGGCCTGGTCTGCATGATCACCGGGGTGTACGCCGATCCCCGGTTCGAAGCGCAGCAGGGTTTCGCCGTCGGGGTCAGCATGACGGCCGCCGCCTTCGACTCCTTCATCCCGGGCTCGCAGTATGTACTTGCCCTCGCGGTGATGCTCTTCGCCTACTCCACCATGATCTCCTGGTCCTACTACGGCGAACGCTCCTGGGAATACCTGTTCGGCGCCGGCTCCATCCTCGTGTATCGCATCATCTTCGTGACATTCGTCTTCATCGGTTCGGTCACGGCACTCAACAACGTGCTGGACTTCTCCGACATGATGATCCTGGGCATGGCCTTCCCGAACATCATCGGAGGCGTGATTCTAAGTCCGAAGATCAAGCGCTGCATCCAGGAATACTGGGAGCGGCTGCAACGGGGCGAGATGCCGCGCTACAAGTAGTAGGAACGTCCGCCAGCGGGCTCACCTCCGTCGACCGGCCGGAGACAGGTGCTGCTGGAGATTCGGGGTAGGGGTGTCAGCTCCCGCCCGCCGGCCGCTGCACCGGACGCCGCAGCCAGCGGCCGCTCCCCGCTTCGAGGCCACCGTTGACGACGTCGTCGATCGCCCCTAGACCCAATTCGTACTGCATCGCCGAGTTCCACAGCAGCCAGCCCTGGGCGCCCCCGGCCTCAGCACCGCGGATCTGTTCTGCTATGTATTCGCGGTCGAAGCTCTCGACGCGATAGGGAAACGCCTGGACCCAGGGTCGGACTGCGACGCCGTTCCGCCGGGCGAACGGCAGCAGGCTTCTGCACCCCTTATAGAGGAGGTAGTACGGGTAGGCGGCCGGCACGTCCATCCCCTCGAAGTGGCCGTAGAAGTGGGAGGGATAGAGCATGGGGCTGACGACATCGAGGTGCCGGAGCATGTCCGCGACGCTCTGTCCGGTCGCCCGCCGGTCCGCCTCATGGCCCCAGGCGACGATTCCGAAGACGTCGGCCGACAGCCGCACCGAGCGCCCGCGTCGGGGTCCGGCCCAAGTGTAACCTCCCGGAAGCCGGTCGTGCACCCGCTCCACAAACCACGTGATCACCTGGTCCCGGCCCACCGAGTCCGGGAAGCTGAAGACCGCATCCGCGACGTTGCCTTCGGTGGGGAAGCGGACGTAGTCCAGTTGGATCTCGTCGACACCCAGCGCCGCGACTTCGTCGACGATCGCGAGCAGGTAGTCCTGCACTTCAGGCAGAGAAGGATCGACCCAGCACAACTGGCCCCGTTGCCGCCAGGGCTCACCCGACGCCCGCGATGTCGGAGCCAGGTCGGGTCGCCGCTGCGCCAGGTGCTGGTCGTAAAAGCAGGTCAATCGCGCCACCACGTAGATCCCCTCGCGGTGCAACATCTCTACCAGCCGGTGGGGGCGTTGGATCGGGGCGCTAGCGCTGGCCCCGACACTGTCGGCGAGCGGAACAGCCGAGCGGTAGCTCAGCAACCCGGTCCGCTCCTTGATGTCGAAGACGACGGCATTGCCGCCCACCTCGCGCAGCTGCCGTACTAACTCGAAAACGCGCTCGGACCCGGCCACGGTGGCTTTGACGTAGATCCCGCGGATTTCATCCGGCGCCGGCAGCTCGGGGGCCGGTGTGACCGCGCCCGACGACAGAGTCAACCGGAGCGTTTGCCCCGGCCGCAGGACATCGCCGTTGAGGTCGTTGGCAAGGCGGATCGCCTCGACGAAGCGGATCGGGGTGTAGTGGTTGGTCCGGTCGAGCAGCCGATTGGCGATGCCCAAGAGCGTGTCACCATCCCGGACCGTGTGGACGGAATCGATGCGAGACCCAGCCGCCGGCTCAGCGCCTGCCTCGACAGTACCATCGACGGCGACGGGAACTAGACCGATCCCGGAGATCGCCGCGGCGAGAGGCGCGCAGGTCAGCAGGGAGATGAGAAGTTTCACAATCGAGGGGTCAGGAGTTGGATCGGCGCCCACCAAGATAGAGACGAGCGTCGAAATGTAAAGCTGCCGCTTGAATAACTTATAGAAAACAGTGCACTTACGGCCCGCCTTCTACGGTGTGGCGCGCTCTTTCAGGACCTCGTTGTCTTCACCCAGGAACACCTCCTCCAGCGTCAGGTCGCCGAAACTCTGGAGCCAGTCGGCCAGTTCAGCCAGCTCCGTCATCTGCCGCAGGCGCAGCTGGATCAGGAAGGCGAACCTGTTGAGCGAGAAGGTGGCGGTAGTCACCTGACCTCCCACGAGCTCCAGTTCGAGCTGCTTGCTCTTGCCGCCGTAGGATAGTTCGAGCCAGTGCTTGCCGGGTGGCAGGTTGTAGAGCATGAGCCCGTGAATGCCGCCCCTGAGCAATCGCAGGGAGTAAGCGCCGTCGATGCGAACAGAGAGTTCAGTGTCGGCGGTCTCGAGTCCCAGAGGCGAATGCAGCAGGGCGACGTAGGCGTCGAGGTCGGTGTAGATCTCGGCCGCTTCGTACTCGAAGGTGGCGTCGCCACCTTCGGGGTAGGCCTCCCCTTCCCCCTCGCCCGTACCCGGCGTCCAGGCAGGTCGAGCGGCACGCCAGGACGGCGGGGCGTAGGCCGGTGTCATCGTGCCGGGCCGAGTAAGTGCGTACGCGACGATGTTGGTGGCGGCCTGCAGTGCGCCCTCATGGTCGACGACGGGCTCAGGCTCGACCGATTCGGGGCGGCGACCGACCGAGGGCTCCCCGGCCGCTCGCTCGACCCAGCGGCCCGCCAGATTCAGGTCGCTGATGACACCGACCAGATCGCCGCGGTAGTTGATTCCGTAGATGCCCAGCGGCACCGGCTCCGCTGCGTCCATGCCCCCGTCTCCTCTCCACATCCGGGTCTCCGGATAGTGCCATGAGTTCCGACCCCAGTCGCTCACCCGTCTCTTGTCCTCGCCGGGAAAGCCGAGATCGAAGCTGAAGAACGAAAAATACAGGGGATGCTCGGGTGGCAGCTCGAAGATACCGCCTTCGTCCCCGATGAGCTGACGCAGGTGGCCGATCATGTCGCGCAGGTAGCGCTGCGGCGGCGCGGCGCTGCCCTCGACGAAGAGAAAGCCCCCGGCGTCCAGGTACTGCCTGAGCAGCGCCATCTCCGCTGCGCTGAAGCGGGTCAGCACCTCCGGGTTGGAGAACCGCAGGCCGTAACTCTCGACCAGGAAGTGGATCGGGTCCTTGAGCAGCTGCTCCGAGAGGAAGTACTCCTGCCAGCCGGGGCGGACCTGGGCAAGGATCTTCGAGTTGTCCCGCATGTAGCGGGCCAGGGCGTCGAGGGAACCGGCCGTATCAGAACCGGCGCCGTGCACCCGAATGCGGGTGAAGTTAACGAAACCCTCGATGTCCCGCGGGCTGGCAAGGTTCGGGATCACGGCGGCGTGCTCCCGGTTCGCCCGCGCCATGTCGATCCAGCGCAGGAGCTCCATCGGCATGTCGATCAGGCTGTCCGCCAACCCCATTTCGCGTGGTGAGATCATGCGCTCCCGCGCCAGGAGCGGCGCCTCGGACTTGGCGCCCTGCAGCTCCAGCCGGCCAGGTCTCAGCGTCGGCTCTACCGGTGCCACGGTCACCGCCTCTACCTGGCCGGCGTCGATCTCCAGATCCACCTCGGCCGGTTGACCCCCGGCTGGCACGTACTCCATCCGGGTCGCCGTCGCGTCAGGCGCCACCACCAAGGCCGTGACCAGCCGGCGTGGCTTGAGGATCTCGCGATAATAGGCCAGACGCACGCGGAACTCCTCGGCTTCAATCTCCCCCTGGCGCAGTTCGCCCACCAGGTAGACCAGCACCAGGTGCAGCACCGTGGAGAGCGCGAATGAAACCCAGAGCAGCCGATTCATGTGCGATTTGCGCTCAGATTATGGCCTGTTGGAGATCGTCGACGCGGTCGGATACGCTAGTGCCCACCGGCGAGCGACCCTTCCAGTTCCCGTTCGTCCCGGCACTGACGCCCACCGCCGGACCAGCAGGCGATTTTGCCCTGGCAGCATTTTGTTGTAATTTCTGCTCTCAGCACGAGTTGCGCACGTCCCTCTCCGTCTCTAGCCCGCTGCGGCGGGCAGGAACATCGACTACGGCGGTAACCCCATGAGCCGGCAGCAGGAACACAACATCGAGTTGCGCGAGTGGCTCGAGTCCCTCGACTACGTCCTCGAGCGACGCTCGCCGTCCGAGGTCCGCGACCTGCTGCGGCAGCTTGAGGCCCGGGCTCAGCGGGCCGGCGTTGACCTGCCATTTTCCGCCAACACGCCCTATACTAACACGATCCCGCGCAAGCGGCAGCCGGCCTACCCCGGCAACCGCGAGATCGAGCGCCGCATCAAGAGCCTGATCCGCTGGAACGCCATGGCGATGGTCGTCCGGGCCAACCGCGACGTCGAGGCGCCGGGCGGCCACATCTCGACATACGCCTCGGCGGCCACCCTCTACGAGGTCGGCTTCAACCACTTCTTCAAGGCCCAGAACGGCGCAGACAGCGGCGACCAGATCTACTTCCAGGGTCATGCCGCCCCGGGAATCTACGCGCGGGCCTTCCTGGAGGGGCGGCTGAGCGAGAGCCAGCTGGAGAATTTCCGGCGCGAGCTGCGCGCGGGCGGAGGACTCTCTTCCTACCCCCACCCCTGGCTGATGCCCGACTTCTGGCAGTTCCCGACCGTCTCCATGGGGCTCGGTCCGATCATGGCGATCTACCAGGCCCGCTTCAACCGCTACCTGGAGGACCGGGGTCTGAAGCGGACCAATGGCAGCAAGGTCTGGGCCTTTCTGGGTGACGGCGAGACCGACGAGCCGGAGGCACTCGGGGCGATCACACTGGCCTCCAGGGAACGGCTCGACAACCTGATTTTCGTCATCAACTGCAACCTGCAGCGTCTCGACGGGCCGGTGCGGGGCAACGGCAAGATCATCCAGGAGCTGGAAGCGGCCTTTCGCGGCGCCGGCTGGAACGTGATCAAGGTCGTGTGGGGCGACAGCTGGGACCCGCTCCTGGAGAAAGACGACGGCACCCTCGTCCGCCGCATGGGTGCTGTGGTAGACGGCGAGTACCAGAAATATACGGTATCGGACGGGGGCTACATCCGCGAGCACTTCTTCGGTGCAGATCCAGAATTGCTCCGACTGACCGAGCATCTGTCCGACGAACAACTCGAGAAACTACGCCGCGGCGGCCACGATCCCGAGAAGGTCTACGCCGCCTTTGAAGCCGCCGTCGGGCACACCGGCTCCCCCACCGTGATCCTCGCCAAGACCATCAAGGGCTACGGGCTGGGAGAAGCCGGCGAGGGCAAGAACATCACCCACCAGCAGAAGAAGCTCAACGAGGACGAGCTGTCCGCCTTCCGAACCCGCTTCGGCATCCCCATCTCCGATGAGGAAGTCGCCGAGGCGCCGTTCTACCGGCCGGCCGAAGATAGCCAGGAAATCAGCTATCTGCGCTCGCGGCGCGAGGCCCTCGGCGGCTACGTGCCCCGCCGGCGGCAACTCGCCGAACCCCTTGCCGCACCGCCGCGCGAGTACTTCGACGAGTTCTTCGATGGTAGCCAGGATCGCGAGATTGCCACCACGGGAGCGTTCGCCCGCATCCTGACCAAGCTCCTGCGGCACGAGGAGCTCGGCAAGCTGATCGTGCCGATCATTCCCGACGAGGCCCGCACCTTCGGTCTTGACGCGCTCTTCCGTCCGTTCGGCATCTATTCCCATCCCGGCCAGCTCTACGAACCGGTCGACAAGGACACCCTTTCCTATTACAAAGAGGCGACCGACGGGCAGATCATCGAGGAGGGCATCACCGCGGCCGGCTCCGTGGCCTCCTTTATCTCCGCCGGCACCGCCTACGCCACCCACGGCGTGAACACCATTCCGTTCTTCGTCTATTACTCCATGTTCGGCATGCAGCGGATCGGCGACCAGATCTGGCTCGCCGGCGACATGCGCTGCCGCGGCTTTCTCGTCGGCGGCACCGCCGGCCGCACTACCCTAAGCGGCGAGGGCCTGCAGCACTGCGACGGCAACAGCCACCTGCTCGCCTATCCGGTGCCAAACCTGATCGCCTACGATCCGGCCTTTGCGTACGAGCTAGCCGTCATCATCCGCGACGGTATCAGGCGGATGTACCAAGAGCAGGAGGACGTTTTCTACTACATCACCGTCGAGAACGAAACCTACCCCATGCCGGCGATGCCAGACGGCGTCGAGGAGGGCATCCTCCGGGGTCTGTACCGCTTCCGAGCCTCTACCAAGAAGCGGTCGAAGCTGCGTGCCCACCTGCTGGCCAGTGGCCCGATCCTCAACAAGGCCCTCGAAGCCAGCGAGATCCTGGAAGCCAAGTATAAGGTGGCCACCGACGTCTGGAGCATCACCAGCTTCAAGGAGCTGCACAAAGACGGTCTGGCCACCGATCGCTGGAACCGGATGCATCCACGCGAACCCCAGCGACAGAGCTATATCGAAACCTGTCTGGAAGGCGAGAAAGGCGTGTTCGTGCTCGCCTCGGACTACGTCAAGGCGCTGCCCGAATCGATTGCCCGCTGGTTCCCGCGGCAGCCGATCGCGCTGGGTACCGATGGCTTCGGTCGCAGTGAAGGACGGGCCGCCCTGCGCGACTTCTTCGAGGTGGACGAGCGCTACATCGCTCTGGGCGCCCTCACCGCGCTCGCGAAAGACGGCGAGCTGGACCGGGACTTGGTCGCCCAGGCGATGGAGGATCTCGACATCGACCCGGAAAAGGCCGACCCGGTCGTTTCCTGATAGGCACGCCAATGGCCGTCGAATTCAAGCTGCCCGACCTGGGAGAGAACATCGAGAGCGGCGACGTCGTCAGCGTCCTCGTCGCCGTCGGCGACGCTCTCGAGATTGATCAGTCGATCGTCGAGCTGGAGACCGACAAGGCCGTCATCGAAGTGCCGTCCTCAGTCGCGGGAACGATCACCGCAGTCCACATCTCCGAGGGTGACAAGATTGCGGTCGGTCAGACGATCCTCACTGTGGACTTTTCTACCGAGGAACCAACGACCCCCGCCGAGCCACCGGCTGTTCCGGCAGCATCCGAACCAGAGGCGGCGTCCATTCGTAGCCAGCTCCTGCTGCCCGACCTCGGCGAAAACATCGAGGGCGGTGAGGTGATAAGCATCCTGGTAGCCGTCGGTGACCAGCTGGCTATGGACCAGTCGATTCTGGAGCTGGAGACCGACAAGGCCGTCATTGAGGTGCCCTCCTCCCTGACCGGTGAGATCGTGGAAGTACACGTCGTGGAGGGCGGCCACGTCTCCGTTGGCGCGCCGGTCCTGACCGTTGCCGCTACAGCACCGGCAACCGAAAACGGCGGTCCGAAAACGGAAGCAGCCCCAGCAGCTCCCCCTCCGGCACCGACCGAAACGGCGAAGACACCCGCGCCGGCCCCTGCCGAAACCCCGGAGGCACCCCAGGCCGCGCCCACTGCACCCACGGCTCCTTTGCCAGCCTCGGGCCACACACTGATCCCGGCCGCCCCGTCGGTCCGCCGTCTCGCGCGCGAGATCGGAGTGGACATCGCCCAGGTGGCCGGCAGCGGCCCCGCCGGCCGAATCTCCGAGGATGACGTCAAGGCCCATTCGCGCCAGCTGCACTCGGCTCCCTCAGCGCCAGCCACGGGCACGGCGGACCCGCTCCCCCTGCCCGACTTTACCCGCTGGGGTGACATCGAGCGAGAGGCGATGAGCAACGTCCGACGGGTTACCGCGGAGCGCCTGAGCAGCGCCTGGGCAACGATCCCCCACGTCACCCAGTTCGACAAAGCCGACATCACGGATCTCGAGAAGTGGCGCAAGCAGTACGGAAAGAAGGCCGAGGCGGCCGGCGGCAAGCTCACGCCCACCGCCATCATCCTCAAGATGGTGGCGGCGGCGCTCAAAACCTTTCCCCAGTTCAACGCCAGCATAGACATGGCGGCCCGGGAAATCGTCTACAAGAAGTACTGTCACATCGGCGTCGCAGTGGACACCGACCGAGGTCTGCTGGTGCCGGTGGTACGCGACGTCGATCGCAAGAACATCATCGAGCTGGCCGTCGACCTGGGGGAGATCGCCGTCAAGGCCAGAGACCGCAAGCTCTCTCCCGACGAGATGCAGGGTGCCTGTTTCACCATCAGCAACCTCGGCGGCATCGGTGGTATCGGCTTCACGCCCATCGTCAACCCACCAGAAGTAGCGATCCTCGGCGTCGCCCGCGGCGGCCTGGAGCCGGTCCACATCGACGGCCAGTTCCAGCCCCGCATGATGCTGCCCCTCTCCCTGTCCTACGACCACCGGCTCATCGACGGCGCTGACGGCGCCCGCTTCCTGCGCTGGCTGGCCGAGGCCCTCGCCAACCCGTTCTTGACCTTGCTGGAGGGTTAAGCCGTGAGGAAGACCCAGCTGGTAGTCGTCGGCGGCGGCCCCGGCGGTTACGTTGCCGCCTTCCGCGCCGCCGACCTGGGGATGGAGGTAACGCTGGTCGACGAGGAAGCGGATCCGGGCGGCGTCTGCCTCTATCGCGGCTGCATCCCTTCCAAGGCCCTGCTGCACGTGGCCAAGCTGATCAACGAATCGAGGGAAGCGGCCGCCTGGGGCCTGGACTTCGCGCGCCCCGCGATCGATCTGCAGCGGCTCAACGACTGGAAGCGGCAGGTGGTGGGCAAGATGACCGGCGGCCTAGGAATGCTGGCGAAACGCCGCAAGGTTCAGCAGATCCAGGGACGGGCTCGGTTCCTCGATCCGCTGACGGTGCGGGTGCAGCGGACCGACGGGACCGAGGAGGACCTGCGCTTCAGCCACGCGGTCCTCGCCACTGGCTCGCGTCCGGCCGCGGTTCCCGGACTGACGGTCGACAACGTCCGCGTCCTCGACTCGACGGGCGCGCTCGAGCTCAGTGACGTCCCCGACAGCCTGCTGGTCGTCGGCGGCGGCTACATCGGCCTGGAACTGGGCAGCGTGTACGCGGCGCTGGGCAGTCGGGTGTCTGTCGTGGAGATGACCGCCGGCCTCATTCCGCCCGCCGACCGCGACCTGATCAGGCCGCTGCACGAACGGCTAGAGGAGCAGTTCGAGAAGATCATGCTGGAGACGAAGGTCGTCGACATCGAAGCCGGCGAGGCGGGCGTCGAGGTGGCCTTCGAAACGGTCACCGGCGAGCGCTCGACCCAACTCTTTGGCAAGATCTTGGTGGCGGTGGGACGCCGTCCCAACAGCGAGGATCTCGGCCTCGAGAACACCGCCGTCGTTCCCGACGCCAAGGGTTTCGTGCCCGTGGACGCGCAGCGGCGCACCTCCGAGTCCTCAATCTTCGCCATCGGCGACATCGCGGGCGAGCCTATGCTGGCTCACAAGGCGAGTCACGAGGCGGCCGTCGCGGTCGAGGCGATCGCCGGCCACAAGGTCGCCTTCGAGCCCAAAGCGATTCCGGCGGTGGTCTTCACCGACCCGGAGATCGCCTGGTGCGGGCTAACCGAGTCCGACGCCGAGCGTCAGGGCATCGCCGTCGAAGTAGCCCGGTTTCCCTGGGCTGCGTCCGGCCGCGCCACGACCCTGGACCGCAGCGACGGCCTGACCAAGCTCGTCATCGATCCGGGCACGGAGCGAGTGCTGGGCGTGGGCATCGTCGGTACCGGCGCCGGTGAACTGATCGCCGAAGGCGCCGTAGCGGTGGAAATGGCGGCAGTGGCCCGGGACCTGACCCTCACCATCCATCCGCACCCCACGCTGTCGGAAACCGTAATGGAGGCGGCGGAGTTGTACTTCGGCACCAGCCCACACCTATACGCACCCAGGAAGAGCTGAATCAGCGGCGCGGCAGGCCCCCTTCGACCGCAAACGACCAGAAGACGACCGCCGCAGTGCCCAGATTGACAGCCCCTGCGGTTGTGCTTAACTTCCCGCATTTATCAATAGATATAGGATCTTGCGTTAAACGAGGTGGCGCCCGCGACACCTCGGCCGCGGATCTGAAGACGCGCGACATGGACACTTTTCTCGGCCTCATCCAGACAGAAATGGAGCGCTTCGAGCAGCGGCTGGATCATGCCCTCCGGTCCGATGTAGAGCTGGCTCACGAAGTGGCCAGGTACATGTCCACGGTGAAGGGCAAGCGGTTGCGTCCAGCCTTGGCGGTGATGTGTGCCAAGGCCGCCGGCATCTGCGACGACCGCATCATCCAGGGAGGCGTTGTCGTCGAGATGATCCACGCGGCGACGATGATCCACGACGACGTCATCGACTCGGCCGCAACCCGACGCGGCAAGCCGTCGGTCAACGCCACCTGGAGCGATCAGATCGCGGTTCTCATGGGGGACTTCCTGCTGTCGCGGGCGCTCTGCATTCTGGTCGGGCTTGGCAACCTGCGCGCCCTCGATACGGTGTCCCACGCAACCGAGCGGCTCAGCCAGGGGGAGTTGTTCGAGATTCAGATCGGCCAGCAGACCGATACGAGCGAATCCTCCTACTTCGCGATGGTGGGCGACAAAACCGCCTCGCTAGTCGCCGCTTCCTGCCAGATCGGCCCGATCCTGGGTGGCGCCAGCGACGAAGTGATCGAAGCCATGGGCCGGTACGGGGAGTCGCTGGGCAGGGCTTTTCAGATCGCCGACGACATTCTCGATTTTACCGGCGACGCGAACACCATGGGCAAGCCGGTTGGCCTCGACCTGCGCGAAGACAAGATCACGTTGCCTCTCATCCTGGCGCTGCAGGCGGCTCCGGCGGCACAGCGCGACGAGCTCCACCAGCTCTTGAGCAACGGATCCAGGAATGATCCGGAGTGTCAGCGGATCGTGGAGTTCGTTGAGCGTTTCGGCGGCGTAGCTGCGGCCGGAGCCATGGCCGTCGAGCACGGGACCCGGGCCCAGGACTGCCTCGCCGTCCTGCCCGAATCGCCAGCCCGCGCGGCGCTGGAACTGGCGGTACAGCTAGTGGTCGAGCGCAACAACTAGGCCGGGATCCGCCGTCGGGGTCCCATGAAAACCCGCCTGCTGCTGGCACTGGTAGGTCTCGGGCTCGTGCTCGCGCTGGTGCCGCGGGCACCGCGCGCGGTGCCGTTCGAGCGCGCCCATTTCGCGATGGGCACGATCGTCATCCTCAAGCTTTACGCAGATGGAGATGAAGTTGATCGCCTGAGCGCCTTGGCCTTCGCCGAAATCGACCGGATCGACACGGTGATGAGTCACTACATCGAGACGAGCGAGCTGAGCCGGCTCAACCGCCACGCGCCGGAGGAAGCGGTGGCCGTCTCGCCGCAACTGCTGCAGTTGCTGACCGCGGCCCAGCGTTATGCCGGCGCCACCTTGGGCGCCTTCGACGTCACGGTTGGGGCGCTGGCCCGGCTTTGGGGTTTTCCGGATGCCCGCCAGCCACCAGACGCCGCCGCGATCGAGCTCGCAGGAGCTGCCACCGGGCATCGGCTCCTGCAGATTCGCGTCGACTCGGTTCGGTTCCTGCATCCGGAGATGCGGATCGACCTCGGCGCCATCGCCAAGGGTTATGCCGTCGACAGGGCGGCGGAAGTGCTGGTTCAGGCCGGCTCGAATAGCGGTATCATCATTGCCGGGGGCGACATCCTTTACTGGGGTCAGAAGCCGGACGGACACCCCTGGCGTTTGGGTGTTCAGCATCCACGAGAACCGGCCCGGATCGTGGAGGCTGAGGAGATCGGGCTCAACGCGCTCGCCACTTCGGGGGACTACGAGCAGGTCTTCGAGCACGGTGGCGTGCGGTATCACCACCTCCTCGATCCCCGTTCCGGCAGTCCGGCCAGGAAATGCGTGAGCGCTACCGCCTGGGCGCCGACGGCCATGGAGGCGGACGCCATCGCCACCGCGCTGTTCGTCCTCGGACCGCGGCGCGGGCTGGACTGGATCGAGACGATGCCCCACGCCGAGGCCCTGATCTTCTTCGAGGAACGGGGCCAGTTACGACACAGATCATCGAGCGGAGTGACGGGGAAGCTGCACTTCGCGGAAAAAGCAAACGCAGAGTGAAATCATGAGAAACTGGAAACAGATCTTCATCCTTCTCGTAATCGGGGGAGCCCTCTATTACCTCTACCCCTCGCTGCAGTTCTACGGCATGTCCGACAGCGAGAAGGAGGCGATGGAGCGGAACTACCCGGGCGCCCTCGAAGACCTCAAGAAGCGGGCGATCAACCTCGGGCTCGACCTGCAGGGCGGCATCCACCTGGTCATGGAGGTCGACTTGAGCGAGATCGAGGACGAGGAGGAGGCGAGGGAGGCGGTGGAACAAACCCGCGAGGTCATTCGCAACCGCATCGACCAGTTCGGCGTCGCCGAGCCGACCATCCAGCAACAGGGACGCAATCGCATCATCGTCGAGCTCCCCGGCGTTCAGGACGTGGAGCGCGCCAAATCCCTGATCGGCAAAACAGCTCGCCTCGAGTTCAAGCTGCTGCCGCCCCCCGAAGACCGAGACCGACTGCTCGTGAAGCTGCGGGCAGCCCTGGACGGCGGCAGCGATGCCGCCGAAGAAGGCGAAGAGGAGAACACAGAAGCCGACAGCTCGGCCGTGGCGAGCAGCGCCACGGCCGAGCAAGAGCCGGCAGAGGAAGCCGGCATCTTCGAGGAGATGGAGCAAGGCAGTCTCCTCGAAGAGGGAGATGAGCCCAGCACCGAGGGGGCCAGCTTTGCCTCGCTCCTGATCCCGGTTCGTCGCGGCGGCGATTACGGCGTGTCGGCGCGGGCCCTTTCCAGGATGAAGCAGCTGTTGGCCGAGCCGCGGGCCACCGCTATCATCGACGACGATCTCGAGATCCTCTTCAGCAGCAAGCCCGAGGGTCCCGAGGGCTCCGATTACTACGTCATGTACGTCGTCTACAAGAAGTACGAGATGACCGGCGACGTCGTGCAGGACGCCCGCGTCTCGATGGGGCAGGACGTCCAGTACATGGGACAGCCCATCGTCAACTTCGAGACTACCGACGAAGGGGTGCAACTGTTCCGCCGCATCACGGGGAGGCACGTGGGCGAGCGGCTCGCGATCATTCTGGACGGGGCCGTCTATTCGGCGCCCGAGATCCAGACCCGCATTCCGGACGGACGCTCGATCATAACCGGTAGCCGTACGCAGGAGGAAGCGCAGGACCTGGCCATCGTCCTGCGGGCCGGCGCGCTCCCCCAGAACGTGGCGGTCATCGAGGATCGCACCGTCGGTCCGTCCCTCGGCGCCGACTCCATCGAGCAGGGCAAGCGGGCGGCACTGATCAGCATGGTGCTGGTGGCGATCTTCATGCTCATCTACTACCGGGTCGCCGGCCTGCTCGCCGACCTGGCCCTGGCGCTCAACATCCTGTTTATCTCTGCCGTGCTCTCCGGCTTCCACGCCACGCTGACCCTGCCAGGGATCGCCGGCATCATCCTGACCATCGGCATGGCTGTCGATGCCAACGTCCTGATCTTCGAGCGCATTCGCGAGGAGCTGCGCCGCGGCAAGACCATGCGCGCCGCCATCGAGGGTGGGTACGAGAATGCCCTCTCGGCGATCATCGACGCCAACGTCACCACCTTCCTAGTCGGCATCGTGCTCTACGAGTTCGGCACCGGGCCGATCCGCGGCTTTGCTCTCACCCTCTGCATCGGCATCCTCTCGAGCCTGTTCACCGCCTTCTTCGTCACCCGCAACATCTTCGAGCTGATCACCCGCCACACCCGTGCCCAGACGCTGAGCATCGGACCAATCGCGCTGCTTTCGAACCTGAAGGTCGCTTTCCTGTCGATGCGCAAGACCGCTGCCGTTGTCTCCAGCGCCGTGATTCTCCTGGGCGTGGTGTCGGTCACCGGCATCAACGGCATCAGCCGCGGCATCGACTTCGTCGGCGGCACCCTGCTTGAACTGCACTTCGATCCGCCGGTGCAGATCGAAGACCTGCGCAGCACCCTCGAGGACCAGCTCAATCTGGGCGGCGCCGAGATCAAGGAGTTCGGCTCGCCCAACGACATCCTGATCCGGGTCAGCCAGTCCGAGGTAGACCTGGATATCTCGGACGAGATCAAGCGGGTGGTCCGCACCGACTTCGCCGGCAGCATCCCGGACGAGATCCAGTGGCTGCGGCGGGAGGAAAAGGTGGGGCCGAACATCGGCGCGGAACTGACCGAGGCTGCGGTCCGCGCCGTCATCGTGTCCCTCGTGCTCATACTTATATACATGGCCTGGCGCTTCCACCGGCTGCTCTACGGCCTGGCGGCGGTGGCCGCCCTCTTCCACGACGTCGTCATCACCATGGGGTTGCTCTCGCTGCTGAACATCGAGATCACCCTGGCCGTCGTCGCGTCGCTGCTGGCCATTGTAGGCTATTCGCTCAACGACACCATAGTGGTCTTCGACCGCATTCGCGAGAACCTCAGCACGCGGCGCCAATCGAGCTTCGCCGGACTGCTGGACCTGAGCATCAACGACTGCCTGAGTCGCACGCTCATCACGTCGCTGACGACGATGATGGCCGTGCTTGCCCTGATG
Organism: uncultured Gemmatimonadaceae bacterium; assembly: GCA_964456165.1. GTDB lineage: Bacteria > Latescibacterota > UBA2968 > UBA8231 > UBA8231 > CAYWBJ01. The sequence continues at coordinate 34,555 of CAYWBJ010000320.1, forward strand.
TTGTGGGGCGGCGAGGTGATCCGGGATTTCACGATCACCCTGTTCATCGGCGTCATCATCGGGACCTACTCTTCGGTGTTCATCGCCGCCCCGGTCGTCTACTACGGACAGCAGCGGGCCGAGCGCAAAGATCGGGCCTAAACGCCCGTTCAGGCCCGAGCCGAGCCGCCGGCCACACAGACCGGCCACGGAAGGTGTAGCTGGTGAAAAACCTGGTGGTCTGCATCGTCATCCTGGCCCTGGGCGTTTTCGGGCCACAGCAGGACACGCAGTACGAGCCGGCATGGTCGCTGGGCCTGCTGCTTTTGCTGGCCTTCGTCGGGCAGCAGGCGGCGCGAGCATTGCGACTGCCGGACGTGGTAGGCTGGGTGGGCGCCGGACTGCTCGCCGGTCCGAGTCTGCTCGAGGCCACAGCCCCCGCACGTTTCCTGTCGCTGCGGCTGATCTACGCCGCCGCCGCACTCTGGGTCGGCGTCTACGTGGGGTCCAGAGTCGACTTGGCCGGGCGCCGTCTGACCTTGCGCCTTCCGGTCACCAGCGGCCTGGTTAGCCTCGCAGTTTTCGCTACCACCGGGCTGACCCTGGCGACAGCCACCGACCTGCCCGGCTGGCACGCCGCCTTTTACGCTGCGCTTTTCTCCCTGTGGGGCCCCTTCGCAATCTCGTCCGTGGACCGGGAGAGCGGCGACACCCTCTTCCTGGGGACGCTGGGCACCGGCTTCAGCCTGCTCCTGCTCACTGCGGTGCTGCTCTTCCTCGAAGTCCAGAACCACGCGTCTCCCGCCAGCGCCGGGCTGGCGGCGCGGATATGGCTCTCCCTGGCCGCAGGTGCAGCCGGCGGCGAGATCCTCTGGCGTCTGCGCCTGTTCGCGGCGCCGCGACCCACTTTCCTCGCCGCCCTGGGGATCGTCCTGCTGCTCGGTGCCCTGCTGGTAACCGGATCGGGATTGATGGCCCTCCTCTCCGGTCTCGCCGCCGGGCTGGTGGTGTCCGCGCACGCCGGCCAGCGCGAGGCACTGGAGCAGACCTTCGACACCCTGCGGCCGATGGTCTTCCCCCTCTTTTTCGCTCTGATCGGTGCCTGGCTGGACACCCGCGGCCTGGTGACCGCGCCGCCCTTGTTGTGGCAGCTACTGCTCATCAGCACCGTCATCATCCTGCTCTTCCGCGGCTTTGCGCCCAGCTTGTGGCCAACGCTGGCAATCGCGCCGACGCGGACCCCTCGGGTCGGCTGGCTGCTGCTTCCCAAGGGAGCCCTTCTGTTCGACCTGACTTTCACCTCGGATGCCGGCCTTGCGCATCTGCTCACCGGTGCCTCAGGGGAGCTGCTGCGTCAGGTCGCGATGGCCGACATCCTGCTGTTTCTGCTGCCTTTCTCCGCCATCGCCGCCCTGGTCTGGCGGTTCACCCCCCAGTCGACTACACCCAGCGCAGCAGACCCCGAGCCCGAGAATGCGTCGAACTCCTCCGCGTAGCGCACCGGCCTCCACGGGGGCCGAGTTCGCATTGTGTAAGTATCACCTGCTCCGTACATTCAAAGATTCTGGGATTTTGTATGGTCGACGTCCGCGAAAACTGCAAAATCGTCAGAGACCGGGTCGCCCTGGCCGCCGCAAGAGCTGGGCGCGATCCGGCTGACATATCGGTTGTCGCCGTCACGAAGACCCGGTCGGCCGCCGAGGTGGAGGCGGTAATCTCCGCCGGCTACGACCAGGTCGGCGAGAATCGGATCCAGGAGGCGGAGGCCAAAAAGGGCACCGTCTCGGGCGTCGCGGGCTGGCACCTGGTCGGTCACCTGCAGACCAACAAGGCAAAGCGCGCCGTAGCCCTGTTCGACCTGGTGCAGTCGGTCGACTCCGTCCGCATCGGCGGCGCGCTGAACGGGCACGCCGCCGCCGCCGGACGCGTGCTGGACGTTTTACTTCAGGTCAACACGTCCGGCGCCGCGGAACAGTCGGGCATCCGACCCGAGGAGGCGGACGGCGTTGTGGGCCTGTTGCGGGAGATGTCCCACCTGCGCCTTCGCGGTCTGATGACCATCGGTGCCTTCGTCGAAGACGAAAGCGTCGTGCGCGCCTGCTTTGCCCGGCTGCGGTCGCTGCGCGACGAGCTGATAGCGGCGCGCACAGTCGCCGCTCCAGACCTGCAATACCTGTCGATGGGCATGCGCGGCGACTTCGAGTTGGCCATCGCCGAGGGCTCGAACATGGTGCGGCTCGGCACCACCATCTTCGGCCCGCGGACCTGACCCAGCCGGGCGGACAGTCCGCCGGCCCAGACCTCGAGAGGAAACCGATCGTGTTCGACTCAGGCAACTTCGTCAGCGGCGTGATCGACATCATCACCTCGCTCCTGAACGTCTATATGTGGGTGGTGATCATCCGGGTGCTGATCTCCTGGATCACCCCCGATCCCTACAACCCGATCGTGCAGTTCCTCCGCAGCGTCACCGATCCGGCGATCGAAGGGCTGCGCCGCGCCCTGCCCAGCTTCCTCTGGTCCACGGGCCTGGATTTCACCCCTCTGGTCCTAATCCTCCTGCTGCAGGTCCTCATGCGATTTCTCGAGAGCTTTCGCTTCTGACCATGGGCGCGCCGACACGGACGGCCCCGTTCGCCGAGGTTTCGGCCCAGGTCGATTTCCCCGCGCTCGAGGAGCAGATCCTGGAGCTGTGGGAGGAGCAGAAGACGTTCGAGCGGTCGGTCGAGGCACGTACTGAAGAGAAGTCGTTCGCCTTTTACGACGGACCGCCGTTCGCCAGCGGCCTGCCCCACTACGGCCACCTGCTGGCGTCGATCATCAAAGACGTTGTACCCCGCTACTGGACGATGCGCGGCTACCGCGTGGGCCGGCGCTTCGGGTGGGACTGCCACGGCCTGCCGGTCGAGAACGAAGCCGAGCAGCAGCTCGGTCTCGGGTCCCGGCGCGAGATCATCGACTTCGGGGTCGAACGCTTCAACGAGTCCTGCCGGGACCTGGTCCTACGGTTTACCAACGAGTGGCAGCAGTTCATCCAGCGGGTCGGACGCTGGGTCGACTGGTCCAACCAGTACCGAACGATGGACGTGGAGTTCATGGAATCGGTCTGGTGGGTCTTCAGGTCCCTCTGGGACGCCGGCCTGGTCTACGAGGGCTTCAAGTCGTTGGCCTACTGCCCTCGCTGCGCCACACCGCTCTCCAACTTCGAGGTCAATCAGGGGTACCAGGAGACGCAGGACCCGTCGGTGACGATCCGCTTCAAGGTCGCCGGCGAGCCCGACACCAGCATCCTGGCCTGGACGACCACGCCCTGGACGCTGCCTTCGAACATGGCCCTGGCGATCGGCCGCGACATCGACTACGTGCGCGTGGAACTGGACGACGGCGAGCAGCTCATCCTGGCCCGAGCCCTGCACGAAGACATCCTCAAGCCGGACAGCGACCGCATCGTCGAAGTGACGCCGCAGCCGACCGAAGAGCTGCTGCAGATGCGCTACGAGCCCCTGTTCGACTACTTCGCCGACAGGACGAGCGAGGGCGCCTACCGGGTCGTCGCGGCGGACTTCGTCTCCACCGAGGACGGCACCGGAATCGTCCACATCGCCCCCGGCTTCGGCGAGGACGACTACCAGCTCGGCCTGCGGGAAGGCGTTCCCGCCGTCTGTCCCATCGACGAGGACTGTTGCTTCACCGACGAAGTCGCCGACTACGCCGGCCAGTTCGTGAAGGAAGTCGACACGCCGATCACCAGGCGCCTGCGCCAGAGCGGTCAGCTGTACAGCGAGAGCACCATCACGCACAACTACCCGTTCTGCTGGCGCTGCGACTCCCCCCTGATCTACCGAACCATCTCGACCTGGTTCGTCGAGGTCGAGAAGATCAAAGAGCGCATGGTGAACGCCAACCAGCAGATCTGGTGGGTCCCCGAGCACATCAAGGATGGCCGCTTCGGCAAGTGGCTAGAGGGCGCTCGCGACTGGGCGATCAGCCGCAACCGCTATTGGGGCACCCCGCTGCCCGTCTGGCGCAACGAGGAGAGCGGCGCGACCGTCTGTATCGGCAGCCGCGCCGAGCTGGAGGCGTTGTGCGGGCATCCGGTCGAGGACCTCCACAAGCACGTGATCGACGATATCGAGCTGGCAGATCCCAATGGCGGGACGATGCGCCGGGTGCCGGAGGTTCTGGACTGCTGGTTCGAGTCCGGATCAATGCCCTACGCCCAGAACCACTACCCTTTCGAGAACAAGGAGTTCGTAGAGGCCAACTTCCCCGCCGACTTCATCTCCGAAGGCCTGGACCAAACACGGGGCTGGTTCTATACGCTCACCGTGCTCGCCGCCGCCCTGTTCGACAAGCCGGCCTTCCGGAACTGCATCGTCTCGGGCATGCTGCTGGCCGAGGACGGCCGGAAAATGAGCAAGCGGCTCAAGAATTACCCGGAGCCGAGCGAGATGATGGACACTTACGGAGCTGACGCACTGCGCCTCTACCTGCTCAATTCCGCCGCCCTCAAGGCCGAGGAGATGCGGATGACCGAGGAGGGCATTAAGGAGAGCCTGCGCGCGGTCATCATCCCGCTCTGGAGCGCCTACAACTTCTTCGTGCAATACGCCAACGTGGATGGCTGGTCACCCGCCGACAGTGTGGGTGAAGGCCGCTCCGGAGGCCGCCTCGACCGCTGGATCGTCTCCGAGCTGCAGACCCTGATTCACAACATCAACGAGGAGATGGAGGCCTACCGGCTCTACCGCACCGTGCCGGCGATGGTCGCATTCGTCGACAAGCTGACCAACTGGTACATCCGCCGTAGCCGCCGGCGCTTCTGGAAGTCGGAGAACGACGCGGACAAGGCCGCCGCTTACGCCACCCTCTACGAGGTGCTCGTTCAGTTCATCAAGAGCCTGGCGCCGGTCCTGCCCTTCATCACCGAGACCATCTACCAGAACCTGGTGCGCCGTGTCGATCCAGCCGCGCCCGAGAGCGTACATCTGTGCGACATGCCACAGGCGGCCGAAGAGCTGCGCGACATGGTGCTGGAGGAGGAGATGGAACTCGCGGTCCGCGTCGTCGTTCTCGGCCGCTCCCTGCGCAGCAGACACAATCTGCGGGTGCGGCAGCCGCTGAGGCGGTTGATGGTGCTGCCGCCCGACGGGCACAGCCGCTCCGAGCTGGCCGCGATGGCCGGGCTGATCGCCGACGAACTCAACGTCAGGGAGATGATCCTAGTCGACGACGAGACCAGCATCAGCAAGGTTTCCTACAAGGCCAACTACCGCGCCCTTGGACCGCGCTTCGGCAAGCGCATGAAGGAGGTGGCCAAGCGCATCGACGTGCTCACGCCGACTGAAGCGGCCATGCTCAAGTCCGGCGGCGCGATCCCGGTTGCCGACGGCGAGATCCGCCTAGAAGATGTCGAAGTCCAGCGCCAGGAGCGCGACGACGTGGTGGTCGCCGTCGACAACAACCTGTGCGTCGGCCTCGACATCCACCTCGACCACGAGCTTGTTGCCGAGGGCCGCGCCCGCGAATTCGTCAACCGGGTCCAGAATATGCGCAAGGAGGCCGGGCTGGACGTCGCGGACCGGATCGAGGTGTGGCTGCAGGGCAGCGCCGCCGTCGAAGATGCAGTGACCCGACACTCCGAGTACATTTCCGCCGAGACGTTAGCCGTGCGGATCCAGGTAGCTCCGTTGCCGGACCAGCTGCTGTCGTCACAGGACTGGCAGGTCGACGGAGAGCCGGTGACGATCGGCATCGCGCGCGTCGGCTGAATGAATCGCGAATGTACGGAGGATCAATGAAGCAGCAGGATCTCGATTTCTTCAAAAACCTACTGCAGTCGAAACGCGCGGAGGCCAACAACACGCTGGCCGAGTTCGACCGCGTGAGTAATGACGCCGGTCGCGAGTCTTCCGACGATCGCTCTGCCTATTCGCTGCACATGGCCGACCGCGGCACCGATGCCATGGAGCGCGAGAAATCCCAGCTGCTGGCCCAGCGCAGCGGCGACTATGTGGAGTATGTGGAGGAAGCACTCGAGCGAATCGACAACGGCTCCTTCGGCCTCTGCCGGTCCTGCGGCGGCGACATCGGCCGGCCGCGGCTGGAGGCGGTGCCGACCGCGACTCAATGCATCTCCTGCAAGGAGAACGGGTCGGGGCCGTCCAAATGAGATACCTCTGGATCGTCCCGGTTGCCCTGGTCGTCGATCAGGCATCCAAGCTGATCGTCGACAACACCATGACGCCGTACGGCCCCTCGATACCGCTGCTCGGGGACTTCTTCCGTCTGACCTACATCTACAACGAAGGGGCGGCCTTCGGCCTCAGCCTCGGCAGTCCTTTCCTGCACACAGTCGTGTCGATCGTCGCCCTCGGCATCCTGATCTGGATGTTCGTCAAGCAGCCGCGCGACGAGCGGCTGCTCTCGTTTGCGCTGTCCATGGTCGTGGGCGGAGCGCTGGGCAACATCGTCGATCGCATCCGCCTCAACATGGTGATCGACTTCTTCGACATCGGCATCGGCACGCTGCGCTGGCCGGTGTTCAACTTTGCCGACAGCTTCGTCACCGTCGGCATCGGCCTGCTTGTCGTGGGTTACTCGCGGCGGCCGGCCGACTCTCCCGTCCACTCGCCGTCCGCGGTGAAAACGCCTGAGGACGACGCCCCTCCGCAGCGCGAACGGGGCTGATTCCGGCGCCACCTTACTGCATGCAGCTGCGTGTCGATCCAGGCGACTCGCGCCGCCTGGATCGCTTCCTCAGCGATCATCATCCCGACATCTCCCGTTCCCGGCTCCAGGCCCTGATCAGGGAGGGCCGCGTGCACGTGAACGAGCAGCCGTCGCGGCCCTCCTACATCGTACAGCCCGGCGACCGCATCGATATCGACATACCGGAGCCCGCGCCGCTCGAGGTGCTTCCTGAGCCGATCCCGCTCCAGGTCGTGTTCGAGGACGGCGACCTGCTGGTCCTGGACAAGCCGGCCGGACTGACCGTCCATCCGGCCCCCGGATCCTGGAGCGGCACGCTAGTCAACGCCCTGCTCCACCACTGCAGCGATCTATCCGGCATCAACGGGGTCCTGCGACCAGGGATCGTCCACCGACTCGACCGCGGCACCACCGGGCTGATGGTCGTCGCCAAGAACGACCGGGCCCACCGTGGCCTGGCGGGGCAGCTGGAAGACCGCACCATGGGCCGCCGCTACCATGCCGTGATCTGGGGCACCCTGCCGGAGGATGAAGTCGAGGTAGATGAGCCAATCGGCCGCCATCCGCGGGACCGCAAGCTGATGGCGGTGGTCCCACGCGGCCGCCCTGCCCACACCCGCTTTTCAACGGTAGAGCGGTTCGCCTTTCTCAGCCTGGTAGAGGCACAGCTGGCCACGGGCCGCACCCACCAGATCAGGGTCCACCTGCTCCATCTGGGCCGGCCGGTCTTCGGTGACCCGACCTACGGCGGCCGCACCCGGGCCGGCGGCATCAACCCGGAACTGGCCGGCAGCGCCCGGCAGCTGCTGACGTCGATCGACCGACAGGCGCTGCACGCCTACCACCTGCACTTCTCCCACCCGGTGAGCGGTAAGCTGATGGAGTTCGAAATCGAGCCTGCCGCCGACTTCGCCGGACTGGTGGCGGCGGCGCGGCTGACGCGGCGGGCAGCTAACGGGGCCGGTCGCCTTCGAGGGTGACCCTGTGCATTACCCGGCGCAAGCCCTGGTAGTCGTTCACCGGGTTGTGCTGAGTGCAGCGATTGTCCCAGAACGCCAGGGCGCGCGGGCTCCAGGTGAAGCGGCAGGTGAACTCCGGGCGGGTCTGATGGACGAAGAGGAAATCGAGGAGATGGCGGCTTTCGGCCGCGGTCCAGCCGTCGAACCGCACCGTGTGGCCGTAGTTCACGTAGAGCGACCTGCGGCCGGTCTCCGGGTGGGTGCGGACGACCGGATGCACCGCGGTGAGCACTTTCTGCGCGCTCCCGACCTGGCGCTGGCGGTCTTCCCGCGTCACCGCCGAAGCGGCTCTCGAGTCGCAGACACAGCTCAGCCGCCCGAGCAGCTCCCGCATCCCGGCGGAGAGCGCCTCGAAAGCCAGGTACTGGTTGGCGAACAGCGTGTCGCCGCCGTAGGGAGGCACCTCGACCGCGTAGAGCATACTGCCCATCGGCGGACGCTCGAGGTAGGATGTATCGGTGTGCCACACCCCGCCAAAGTTCACCCGCTCGTGCTCGAGCTTGGCCACCTCGGTTACCATCGACGCCTCGGGCAACCCCCTGACCTGCGGGTATTGTAGCGGCCGGCCTAAACCGGCTGCGAAGGCAAGCAGCTGGGTCGGGGTCAGCTCCTGGTCCGGGAAGAACAGAACGAGGTGGTCCAGCAACGCCTGCCGGATCTCCGTCGCCGTCTCGGAATCGACGCCGCCGGCCAAGCTGCAGCCGGTAACCTCGGCCCCAAGGGCGCCGGCAACCGGTCGCACTGATATGTGCGCGAAGTCGGTTCGCGCGGCATTCTCACTCAAGGTCATCTCCGGCAAATCCGCTGCGACCCGAAATCCGGAACAGACAGACCTTAATCAACCGTAAGTCCTGTATCAAGAGCCGGTTGCAGCACTTCGCGCCTAATGCTATGTTTGAGAGTGAGGCGTAGCTCGCGAATGCCCCGCCGGGAAACCCCACCTGCCTGCTCCGCCCCCTGCCGTACGACCTGATCCTGCCCAATGCCCTGTTTCCTCTCGTTTCTGCTGCTGCTTGGCCTGAGCGCCTGCAGCTCCTTGGCCCCGGCACCGCGCTACACCAAGTCTGCCGGCCCGGGCAGCTCCGCGTCGGTCGTCGCCGAGCTCGAGTACCGTCAACGCGGGGGCCGCAGCCGCCTACTGCGGGTGGTGGACGACTATCTCGGCATCCCCTACAGATGGGGCGGCACGACCCGCGCCGGGATGGACTGTTCGGCCTTTGCGCGGGCGATCTTCCGCGAAGCCTACGGCATCGAGCTGCCGCGCACCTCCAAGCAGATGTTCGCGCTCGGGCGGCACGTGCGGACCAAGGGCGACCTGCAGCCCGGCGATCTGGTGTTCTTCAAGGACACCTACTCGGGCCCCGGAGTCTCCCACGTCGGCGTCTACGTGGGCGAGGAGCGCTTCGCCCACGCCAGCTCCAGCAAGGGCAGCGTCATCACCTCGCTCGACAACACCTATTTCAAGAAACGGTACGCCGGTGGGAGACGCATCGAACGCTGATCCACCAGGCCTGATCGCAGGCCGCAACCGCCGGCTCCTCCTGCTGGGAGCCGGCGTCGAAGTGGCTATGATCTGCCTCCTGCTGCTCGGCGACCTGAGCGGCAGCATCCCAGCTCTGTGGCTGATCCTGGCCGGCGCCTTTGCCTGTTACGGGGCGGCCGTGCTGATCGTGTTGCGTCGCGGCAATGTATTGCACTGCAGTAACCTGTCCCTGCTGCTGGTATTGATCTTCGGCCTTCTCTTCCGCGCGACGCTGCTCGCCAGCCCGCCCAGCCTCTCGCACGACGTCTACCGGTACGTCTGGGACGGCCGCGTCCAGAGCGCCGGCATCAATCCCTACGCCTTCGCTCCTTCCGCACCCGCTGTCGCAGAACTGCGGGACGCTTCGTTCGCGCTGATCAACCACCCGGACATTTCGACCATCTATCCGCCGCTGAGCCAGCTGCTCTTCCGCGTCGTGTGCACCATCCATCCAGGTCCGTTCGGGATGAAGGTCGCGTTTCTTTTGTGCGAGGCCGGCATCGTCGCCGTCCTGATCGCCGTGCTGCGACGCCGGGGACTGGATGAATCGCGGGTCCTCATATATGCGTGGAATCCGCTGGCGATCGTCGAGATCGCCGGCAGCGGTCACATGGATCCGATGGGCATTCTCCTCCTGCTGCTGGCCGCCCACGCTCTCTCACTGGGACGTCGCGGCACCGCGACAGCCACCCTGGCCGGGGCTTTCCTCGCCAAGCTGCTGCCGGCGCTGGCCCTCCCCCTCCTCTGGCGCCGATTAGCTGCTGAACCTATTTCCCTGCGCCCGCGACTGGCACTGATCTGGTTCCCCATCGTCGTCGCGGGAGGCCTGGCTCCCTACGCCGGGGCTGGCTGGAAAATGGTAGCCGGTCTCTCCACCTACTTGGACAAGTGGCGGTTTAACGACGCGGCGTTCTCGGTCGCCTACTGGCTACTTCGTGATCCGACCCTGGCGGTGGACGACGCGGCGCTGGCCCTGCTCAGACAGACCTCCGCCCTTCTACTGGCTGCCGTAGCCTGCTGGGCCGGCTGGCGCATCGCCGACCCGTTCCGCGCCCTCTTCCTCATTTTCGGCGCCTACCTGCTACTGAGCCCGACGCTCCATCCCTGGTACCTGCTCTGGATTCTGCCCTTCCTGGCTCTGTTTCCCAACCCGGCCTGGCTGTTGCTCAGCGGACTGGTCTTTCTTGCCTACGAGGTGCTGATTGGCTATGGTAGAAATCGAGTTTGGGTAGAGCAGGATTGGGTCAAGTGGGCCCAGTTCGGGCCGTTTTTTCTGACGGCCCTCGCTACGCCGGTCTATCGCCGCTGGCGGCCGGCCGCGGCTGGGGAGTGTATGGAGTGAACGTAGATATCAGGCCCCGACATCGGCGGCAGCTTCTGGTGCGCTGTCTCCGATCTACCCGCGCCTGCCACCGGCACTTCCCGTCGTCCATCCGTCCCGCCTTTCTGATTCCGCTCCTGGTCGGCAGTGTCGCCCTTACCGGATGTTTCGAGCTCATCCGGCGACCAGCCACCAATGCGGGGGCGGGCGGGAACTCCGACCTGTCGGCGGAGGTTATACAGGCGACAACCGACCCGCTCCCGGCCCGGCCCGATTCGAGTCACGAGGCGCCGACAGTAGACGAAAACGGAACCCAACGGCCACCCCGCGGACCGGTCACCGCCCGCGTCGAGCCGCAGGGCCGAACCGGCGGCCCCCGCGACGGCATCAAGAGGGTCAATGAGTACGTTCTCTGGTGCATTCGCCAGGGCATGTGGGGCGAGGCACAGCACCACCTTGAGCAATCGCTCCAGACCGACAGCACCGCGGGAAGCATCCACAACAACCTCGGCATCGTCTACGAGCGCATGGGCGAACGGACCAAGGCAGCGGCAGCCTACGCCCGCGCGAGCCGGCTCGGCACCGACAACGAAGTCTATCGCATGAACCTGCAACTTCTCGAGCAGAGCGCCCGTTTCGAGCGGCCGGCTACCCTCCCGACGACCGCCGATGAACCGGCGGCGGCGGCGATCGACTCCCTGGCCGGTTCCACCGGCCTGCAGTAACCCCTCACCCAGCCGCCATGCCAGGACTCTTCCCCGTTCGCCGCATCGCCATCCGGCACCTGTGCGGTCCCCTCGCGCTGGCGGTAGCGCTGAGTCTCGGTGATGGCACGCAGCTCGACGCCCAGGACATCATCTCCTCGCAGCTGCGGCAGGGATTCGGCAAGAACAAGGTTCGCTACAAGGACTTCGACTGGTGGATCCTGGAGAGCGAGCACCTGGAGCTCCATTACGAGCCTGAATTCCACGACCTGGCACAGCAGGCCATCAAGTACCTGGAAGAGGCCTACGTCCAGGTCAGCGAGATCCTGCGGCACGACCTGTCGACCAAGCCGCCGATCGTCATCTACCAGTCCCACTACGAATTCCAGCAGACCAACATCATCCACGACTTCCTGCCGCCGGGCGTCGCCGGGTTCGCCGAACCCCTCCGTTACCGCATGGTGATTCCGTTCAACGGCGACCTCGACGAATTCCGCAACGTCCTCATCCACGAGCTCTGCCACATCTTCCAGTACGACATTCTCTACAAGGGGCCGATAAAGCGTCTGTCCAACCCGCTCAGCGCCCCGCCGACCTGGATCATGGAAGGGCAGGCGGAGTACGTGACCCAGGAGCGCAACACCCTCGACGAAATGGTCCTCCGCGACGCGGTCCTCACCGACCAATTCATCCCCCTGGAGCTGATGAACGCCGCCTGGGGAACCGGCAACGTCTTCCTGGCTTACAAGCAGAGCCACAGCCTGATGGAGTACATCGCGGCCAACTTCGGGCAGGAGAAAATCAGCCGCGTGCTCCGGGTCTGGGACAGCCAGAACGATACCGATAAGCTGCTCGAGCGCCTCATCGACATGGACATGAAGACGCTGCACGAGCGCTGGTCCGCGCACATGCGCAAGACCTACTGGCCGCTGCTGCAGTCCCGCGACTACATGACCGAGGTGGCCGAGAAAGTGGTCCAGCAGGAGGATTTCTTCGGAGCTTACGCCAGCCCTGACTGGTCGCTGAGCGGCGACATGCTGGCGGTACTCTCGACCGACGGTGTGGAGCAGCACGTCGACATCATCCGGGTCCACGACGCCAGCCTGGTCGAGCGGGTCACCCGAAACATGCGCATTGCCGACTACGACCATCTCACGTTCGGCTCGGGCACGGTCGCATGGGCCCCCGACGGCCGCACCATAGCCTTCGTCGCCAAGCGCGGTCCGAAGGACATCATCCTGCTCTGGGATCTCTACGAAAAGCGCCTGCGCAACACCCTGCAGTTCGACCGCCTGGAAGTCATCGAGTCGCTCACGTGGGATCCGGAGAGCCGCCGGCTGGCCTTCGTCGGCATAGGTTACGCCCAGGCGGACATCTACGTGGTCGACGTCGGCACCGGTGGGCTGTCCCAGCTTACCGGCACGCCCCAGCGCGACGACTACCCGGCCTGGTCGCCCGACGGCACTCAACTGGCCTTCAGTGCCAAGCAAAGTAACCAGTTCGACATCCGGATCTACGACCTCGAGTCAGGTCAGTCCAGGGTCGCGGGGGGGGCCGCGGCCGCAGGACAAACACCCCCGGGGGAGGCCGCGGGGGCCCAAGAAAAGGTTGGATACACCCCCCCCCCGGGAAAAGACCAAGGTGGGTGGACAAGAGAGAAGGG
>CAYWBJ010000321.1:0-19773 GCA_964456165.1 uncultured Gemmatimonadaceae bacterium
CGCCGCTACCGTGGCCGCCGAAGTCGTTCGCGAGGTATTGGAGGCCGGCCTGCCCGAGGGCGCGTCGATGATGAGCGTCAACATGCCGCCCGACGTGACCCCGCATACGCCGCGGCGGCTCACCGGCCTCACCGAGACCAGATATGGCGGCGTCTTCAGGCGGGAAGAGGCCACCGGCCGGTTTTGCCACGCCTACCAGGGAGTGACCCGCGTCGGTGGCGACGATGGCGACGTGGAGGTCCTGGCCCGGGGCGAGGTGGCGATGACGCCGATCCGGTTCGCGCTGGCGCTGGATCCCACTTCCAGGGATCGCCGCCGCTTCGAGCGGGGCCGCAGCGGGCGGGACTGATCATGCGCCGCGCTGTCAGAATGCTAGTAGCCCTGTGCCCGCTGCTAGGAGGCGCCGTCCTAGCACCCGCCACCGGCCAGCTTTCGCCCGCGGCAACCGCGGCGGCCGACTCGGCCGCTTCCGATACCCTGATTGGGGAGGAGCGTGGCCTGATTTCCTCGACGCTGGCCAAGGCCAATCCGATCGCCGCGGGCGGCCAGACGGTCGAGGCGGTCAAGTGGATGTCGCGGCGGCACAACTTCACGATGAACGGGGTGCCGTACGGCTTCACCGGGCTTCCGGTGGTCTACTACAGCCCGAATACGGGATGGAACTTCGGTGGCCGGCTGCAGTGGGTCGACTACGGCTTCAATCGCCGGCCCTACCGCTACAAGATGACCTTTTATCTGCTACGCTCCGCCGAGGGCAGCCAGAACTACACGGTCAGGCTGAAGGTGCCGCGGATCTCGGGGACCGGATGGGGTGTGCGGCTGCGGGCCAAGGTAAAGCGCGACCTTCGCACCCGGTTCTACGGCAAGGGAAACAACAGCCTCCTACTTCGCGGCAAAGTCGATGAAAATGAGAGCTACTACTTCTACGTTCTGGAGAAGCCCGAGTTCATCTTCAGCCTGCTTAGGGAAATCTACGGACCGGTCTCATTCTCGGTTGGTTTCGGCATTGAGAACTCGGACGTCTCATCGCGCGCGGGGGCCTCGTTCTTAAACCAGGATGCGGTAGTGGGAACCAAGGACGGTGGCAGTGGCTTCTTCAGTTTCACGCTGCAATGGGAAAGCCGTGACGCGCCCACCGTGGCGCGCCGTGGGGTCTTCCACGAGTGGTCCTACGAGAACTCCCGCAACTCACTGGTGGGGCTGTTCTTCGATCAGATCGACTTCCGGCGTTACACCTTGACCGACATGCGGTACTACGCGCTGGACGACCGCATGGTGCTGGCCCACCGGACCGTGTTTGAGGTGCTCGACGGTACTGTGCCCCTGTATGCCTACGGTGAGATCGGCGGCAGCGACCGCGTCAAAGGACTGGGGGGCAGCGATACCTTGCGGGGGTTCGACAGGCAGCGGTTCACCGATGATATCCGCGCGTTCACCAACACCGAGGTGCGCTACACGGCGTTCCGTCGCCGCGTCCTGAAGCAATGGGTGGAATGGCAGCCAGCCCTGTTCTTCGACACCGGGCGTGTCTGGCGCGACCTCAACCAGGTTTCGGCGCGCGGCTTCTACCAGACCATCGGACTGGGTTCGCGGCTGATCTGGAACTCCGATTTCGTGATTCGCACCGACCTGGGTTTGTCGGACGAGGGGAACTACATAACCCTGAAGTACCGCCACCTATTCTGAGGCGGTGGCCACCGACGGCTCGGGTCGGGCAGGTGATGGCGCCGTCGTGTCCGGCGCCATCAGGCCGATCAGGCGGGCGATCACGGCGGGTAGCTCGTCGCGCCGGACAATGGCGTCGATGAAGCCGTGCTCGAGCACGGTCTCGGCAACCTGGAATCCTTCAGGAAGCTCATCCGACCCCAGGAATTGTTTGATCACGGAAGGTCCGGCGAAGCCGATGCGGGCGCTGGGCTCGGCGAGGATGACGTCGCCGAGCATGCCGTAGCTAGCCGTGACGCCGCCGTAAGTGGGATCGGTTAAAACCGCGATGTAGAGCAGTTCCGAGCGGCTGAGTTGGTTCAGCTTGGCGCTGACCTTGGCCATCTGCATGAGCGAGAACGCGCTCTCCTGCATGCGTGCCCCGCCGGACTGGCAGATCAGCACCAGCGACCGCCGCTCGGCGATGGCCCGATCGATGAGGCGGGCGATCTTCTCGCCGGTGGCGCTGCCGAGGCTGCCCATGATGAACCGCGAATCCATGACCCCGAGGGCGACCGGATGGCCGCCGATGCGGGCGACTCCCGTGTAGACCGATTCGTTGAGACCGCTCTCCCGGCGCCCGGCCTTGACCCGATCCGGGTAGCGTTTATGGTCCTTGAACTTGAGTGGATCGCCCGCCGTCAGCGTGGGGTCCAGCTCGGTGAAGCTGCCGTGGTCGGCGAGCAGCTCCACGTACTGCTCGTGCCCAATGCGCAGGTGGTGGCCGCAATCGGGACAGATCCAGCTGTTGCGGGACAGGGTATTCTGGAAGAGGGAGTGACCGCACTTATCGCACCGAGACCAGACGCCTTCGGGGACTTCTCGCTTTATTCGGGTCTTCAGACCCGACTTCATGCGCTCGAACCAGTTCATGTTCATGTTCCTCAGACCAGACCGCGTCGCCGCAAGCCGGCAAAGGTGACGCCGGCGGTGATCAGGAGCCCCACCGAGGCGAGCAGGGCCGGGCTGAGTCGCCGAGAGGGGGGCGGCGCCGGGGTCGGGGGCGGCGTGCCGGCAGCGACCGTTTCGGCAATGCGCGCGGCGAACTGCGCGGAAGACGGGATCTCGGCCGGTGCCGTGGCAGCATCGGTAAGCGTGGTGACCTGGTCGAACTGGTCCCGGCGGTGGCGGTAGTCCGGGTCGAACACGAGGCGCTCGCCGATTTCGGCGGCGCGGTCGTCGTCGAGCTCGTCATCGAGGAACGCCGACAGGTCGCGGTCGGCCGCGCGTTTTCTCCACCAGAAGATGCCCATCGGTCTGCTCCGGTCAGGCCAGGTTGTGGGGTGCCAGCTGGGCCGCCAGCTTCTGCCGGGCGGCGTGAATGCGCGAGCCTACGGTGCCGCTCGGGATGCCGAGAATCCTGCCGATCTCGTCGTATGAGAGCTCCCGCAGCGAATTGAGTATCAGCGCTTCGCGGAGTCCGTCGGGGAGTTCATCCACGAGCCTGAGCACCAGTCGCCGGGTTTCCGCGGAAATGCAGAGGGACTCGGGCGTCTGCTCCACTGCCGGCGCGAGCGCCGCCGGCAGGTCGTCCGGCTCGCCCCGGTGCAAGCCCAGGCGGTTCCAGGCGTTGCGGGCCCGGTCGCGACGGCGGTTCAGGCTCAGGCGCAGAACGATCCGCATGATCCAGGTCTTCAGCGACGAGTCACCGCGAAAAGTCGGCATCGCCTGATGGATTTTGACGAAGGTGTCCTGGACCACCTCCTCGGCATCCTGAGCGTCGTTGAGGGTCCTGTAAGCCAGGCTGTAGGCAAGGGGATGGTATTCGCAGAACAGGTTGGCGAAAGCGGCCGAGTCGCCGGCGAGGATAGCGCCAACGAGTCGGCGCTCGTCAACGGCTTGCCAGTCTGTACCAACGACAGAGAGTGGCTTGTCGATCATTGCTAAATGTAGACACCGGTGTCGGGACGGGACTTCGGACCAATAATCTCCGGGTGAGCGGGATAAAGTCAAGGGGGTGCTGGTCCGCCGGACCGGTTGTGCCGCCTTGTTCACCAATCGTAACGCAACTGTCGCACCGCTGCAGCAAAAGAGAGGTGGGTTCTGCCGAGATTCGTTTGGCCACAAGGAGTTAGGCCGCGTTGACAAGTTGTGGTCAGGTGCCCATATTCGGCGGTTGCGGTGCGCCTGCCAAGCGCACCGCAACCGCCGAATATGGGTTACGATAGACATCACCGCATGCCCGCAACGACCTTCGCGAAACTGATCCTGGCCGCTCTGCTCCCGATGGTGGCATGCCCTGCCGCCGGCTGGTCCGCCGCAGCGACGGCGGCCGACTCGCTGCGCAAGTACAGATTTCTGGCGAAGACGGCCCGGGAAACCAAGGACTGGGATAACGCCCTGGTGTACTACGGAAGGCAACTGGAGTACGAGGAGGACTCGAAACGACGGCGCAGCGCCTATTACCAGTCTGCCAAGATCGAGGCGAGCGCCAAGAAAAACCCGAAAAAGGCAGCCGCCCTGCTGCACCGAGCCCTGGAGATCGACTCCACGTACGCCAACGCCAACAACCTTCTGAGTTATCTCTATCGGCAGGCGGGTAAGCAGGATTCGGCGGCGCTCTGCCTCGAGCGCCTGGTTGTCGCCCGGCCGCAGAAGACGCAGTTCCGGCGCACCCTGGCCGATCTGTACCGGCGTCAGGGCCAGATCGCAGACGCCTGCAGACACTACGAATTACTGGTCGAACAGACGGGCGAAAGCCCCGAGTTGCTGGAGATTCTGGCGCTGCTTGAGGAAAGCGCTGGTCGCCACGTCCGAGCGCTCGAGTGGCGCCGGCGCCTGCTGGCGCTGCAGTCGAAGGGCAAGCTCGGTGCGTCGGCGGCCGTCGGGCAGCGGGCGCTGCTGGAGCAGATTCTGGCGCTGCTGCGCCAGACCGGTGATGTCAGCGGTGCGCTGGAGACGCTGGGCAAGCTGCTCGTTGCCGATCCGGCGAACAGTTACTCCTATTTTAGTCAGATCGTCGAGCTGGCCGAGAAGTCCGACGATCAGGAAGCACGCCGGCGCGGCCTGGAGGGGATGGCCGGTGCTGATCCGGGGAGCGCGGCAGTGGTAACGCTGGTCGAGCTCCACCTGCACGAAAAGCGCTTGGACCAGGCCCGGCGGTGGCTCGAACACGGGATGGCGGCCGCCCCCGGGAGCGCCCAGTTCCTGGTGCTCCGCGGCGATCTGCTGGTGCTGGAAGGCAAGGAAGAAGAGGCGCTGCAGGCCTTCGAGCGGGCCAAGCTGGATCCCAACTGGGAACGGGTGGCGCAGCAGCGCATCTGGATCATGCGCCCCCCGGAGACCGAGGAAGAAAAGCTCAAGAAGGAGTTTTTCGGAGCCGGCGACAGCGAAGGCTGACGCGAACCAAACGAGGAGAGATCGATGCTACTGGAGCTGTTCGAAAAGGGCGGTTGGGCGATGTGGCCGCTCCTAGTGCTGCTGATCTTCGGCATCGCCGTTGCCATCGAACGTGCGTACAGCTTGTTCAAGGCGGCAATCGATGCCGACAAGTTCTTCACCGACCTCGAAAGCACACTGCGGTCGAGTGGCGCCGACAAGGCTGCCGAGTTCTGCTCGGAGACGCCGGGACCGGTGGCCTCGGTCATCCACGCCGGCCTGGTTCGCCTGCACCGCGGACTCGATCACGCCGAGAAGGCGATCGAGAATTCGGGTGCCGTCGAGATGGCCTTCCTCGAGCGCGGCATGGTCTGGCTCTCCACGGTCGCCAACCTGGCGCCGATGATCGGTTTCCTCGGTACGGTCAGCGGCATGATAAACGCTTTCCGTAAGATCGAAGAGCTCGGCGATGTGGAGCCCTCCGCCGTCGCCGGTGGCATATCCGAAGCTCTCATCACCACCGCCTCCGGACTGGTGGTCGGCATCATCATCCAATTCTGCTACAACTTCTTCGCCAACAAGATTGATCGGATCATCGCCGACATGCAGGAGCACACCGCCGCCTTCGTCGATATTCTGGCGGAGATGATTCAGGAAGGCAAGATCGCGACCGGAGAGCAGGTCGGGACGGAAGAGTAGCCGGTGCTGCAGAAAAGGGGAAGGCGCGTTCCGCCCGAGATTCCGACCGCTTCGATGGCGGACATCGCCTTTCTGCTCATCGTCTTTTTCCTGGTCACGACGACGATGTACCAGGACAAGGGGCTGTCCCTGCATCTGCCGCCGGTGGGCGAGACTCTCGAGGTCAAGCAGAAGAACATCTGCAACGTCTGGATAAACGATAAAGACCAGATCGCGTTCTACGATGCCACGAACCAGCGCTTGGCAGCCATCAAGTTCGCCGGCCTGCGCGCCGACGTCGAGGCGCGGCTGGCCGCCAATGACAAGCTCATCGTGTCGCTCAAGGCGCAGCGCGGCGCCAGCTACCGCATGTTCGTCGACGTCCTCGACGAGCTCAAGCTGGCCGGCGCCACCCGCATCTCAATCGCGAATCCCGAGCATTAGGGCGGTATCGAGATGAGGTTCACCCGCAAAACAAAGGTCGTCAGCGTCGTGCCCACCGCCTCGATGGCCGACATCTCCTTCCTGCTGCTGGTGTTCTTCATGGTATCGACCGTCTTCGTTCGTCACCGCGGCATTCCGGTGACGATGCCGGAAGCCGAGAAGATCGAAAAGCTGGAGAACCGGCGAATCGTCACTCATATCTGGATAGACGGTGAAGGCAACATCAACATCGATGACCAGACCATCGGCCTGGGTCAGGTCGGGCGGATCATGCACGCCAAGATGACCGCAGACCCCCGCACCATCGTTTCGCTCAAGGCCGATTCCGAAGCCCGCTTCGGCCTGGTCTCTGACGTGCTCGAAGAGTTGCGGAAGGTAGAGGCGCTGCGGGTGAACTTCGCCACTAAGCGGGAGCGGCTGCCAGGTGAGGCGCGGTGAGACGTAGCGGCGCGATGAGGCCTAGCGGCGCGCCAGGAAGGGTCCGGTCGTGATCCGTGGCAAGAAGCCCAACGCCGACCTGCGGCTCCAGTACCCGAGGGTCTTCAGGATCTCGCTGTTGGCTTCCGCCATCCTCAACGGGTTCGTGATCCTGCTCTATCCGATCCCCGCGCGCGAGGCCTATGCCGCGCCGGAGAAGGCGGTCATCATCCAGCTCGAGGAAATTCCGGAGACCCGGCAGGAGCGCCGCCCGCCGCCGCCGCCGCGCCCGGTGGTGCCGATCGCCACTGACGACCCGGACATTCCGGATGATGTGACGATCGAGGAGACCGATCTGGATCTGGATCTGGACGATCTCATGCCACCTCCTCCGCTCGTCGAGGAGGAATTCGAGGAGGAGGAGGAGGAGGAGGAGGAGATCGTCGAGCTCTGGAAGGTCGAGAAACAGCCCGCGCCGATAAACTGGCCGCAGCCGGCCTATCCGGAAATCGCCCGCAAGGCCGGCATCGAGGACAAGGTCTTCGTGACCGTGCTGGTCGACAAGGAGGGCAACGTGGAGAAGATCGGCGAGCTCAAAGGGGCCGAGGTTTTCCACGATGCAGTGCGTGAGGCCGTGAAGAAGGTCAAGTTTACTCCCGCTCTGCAGAACGACAAGCCGGTGAAGGTCTGGGTCAGTATGCCAATTACCTTCAAGCTCAACTGACCCGAGTCCCGCACCCCGGTGTGGATCCCGGCCGCTGCAGCCCCGCTACCGAGGTCGAGGGCCGCGCCGCGACCGCGGTTGGTGGAGGCCGGAAAAAGCGATTGCGGTTATCGCGTACTTTTGTTATCCTAAACCATATCTCCGGCAACAAGTTGCCCCATTTTTGTAACTCCCCGTATTAAGACGGCCGTCCTCCCCAGGATAGAGCACACCCAGGATCAGAGGACTGTTTCTCATGCGTTGTCCCTATTGCGATCATCAGGATGACAAGGTCGTAGACTCGCGGTCGTGCCGCGAGGGCATGGCCATCCGGCGCCGGCGCGAGTGCATTGGCTGCGGCAAGCGCTTTACGACCTACGAGTACATCGAGCACCTGCCCCTGGCAGTGATCAAGTCGGATGGCCGGCGCGAGCCCTTCGACCGCGGCAAGCTGCTGGAAAAAGTGCAGCTGGCCTGCTACAAGACCAACGTCTCGATGAATCAGATCGAAGAGTTGGTGGAACAGGTCGAGACCGACTTGGGCAATCTCACCGAGAAGGAGATCAGCAGCAGCCAGATTGGCGAGCGCGTCATGCGCGCCCTGCGCGAACTGAACGAGGTGGCCTACGTCCGCTTCGCCTCGGTATACCGCCAGTTCAAGGACAAGAGCGACTTCGTTCGCGAGCTCGAGCAGCTGGCCAACTGACCGTGCCGCCGGCGCGGTTTCGCGCGGCGGTTGCCTTCTCTTTGTCAACCGTCTCGGTCCCCCGCCAAGGGGGCGGGACAATTGTGCCAAATCGGTGAAAAAACAGCTTGACAGGGGCGCCAACCCCTCCCTATCTTGTTCTGCGTGATCCACAAGATCTTGTAGGGAACATCTGGCGGTCCCGCAGATAATGTGGTAAATGGGGCCGCTTATTTCTTTGCCTCCCCCTTTGGGAAAGCACCTGTAAGTCGTTGTTTCTACTACGGGTCTGCGTCCGGTCCCTACCCCGCCTCACAGCGGCGAGCCCGTATTAACGGAGGGAATGATGGCGTCTGATCGAATAAAGCGTACCGGGACTACGGCCGAAGCTGGCGTAAACCGCCTGGAAGATCTGCTTTCCCAACTCGAAGGGCACGGCCTGAAGCGCAACGGCCACGACGACGAGTTGGCCCGGGCGGCTGATGCCGAGACCTACTACGCTGAGAACGAGTTGGCCGTCGACGTGTTGCGCAGCAAGTACCTCGCGCCGGGCGAGGCCGGTCCGCTGCAAATGTGGGACCGCATTGCGCGGGCCATGGCGTCGGTCGAAGCCGATCAGGCCTTCTGGTACGACCAGTTCTTCTCCATTCTGCGCGACTTCCGCTTCATTCCCGGCGGGCGTGTTATGCACGGCGCCGGTCGCGAGGAGGCGCGGCGCAAGCCGCCGCTGTCGAACTGTTACGTCATTCCCATCGAAGAGGACAGCCTGGAAGGCATCTACCGCTGTCTGGCCGAGTCGGCCATGGTCTACCGCACCGGCGGTGGCGTCGGGACCGACCTGTCACTGCTGCGGCCCAAGGGGGCATCGGTGAACGCCACGGTTGACCAGTCACCGGGCTGCACCGCTTTCATGAACCTGCTCAGCGAGAGCACCAACGCCGTGTCCCAGGCAGGGCGGCGCGGTGCCCTCATGCTCACCCTCCGCGTCGATCACCCGGATATCGAGGACTTTATCACGATCAAGAACGACGCGAACCGCACCAAGGTTCAATACGCCAACATCAGCGTTCTGGTAACCCACGAGTTCATGGAGGCAGTGCTCGCCGACACCGACTTCGACCTGCGCTGGAACGGCCGTGTGTTCCGCACCGTGCGGGCGAAGGAGCTGTGGGGCAAGATCATCAACAACGCCCACGCCAGCGCCGAGCCCGGGATTATCTTCTGGGACACAATGAAGGAGTACCACAACGTCGAGTACGCTAATCCGCTCACCAGCACCAACCCCTGCGGCGAGCAGCCGCTAGCCTCCTACACCGCCTGCAACCTGGGCAACATCAACCTCGTCAAGTTCGTCCGCGACGACGGCGCTTTCGACTACGAGTCGCTGTCCCATTGCACCTCGATCGCCACCCGCTTCCTTGACGACGTGATTGAGTACAACATGGAGAACCACGCGCTGCCCAAGATCGTCGAGGCGGTCGCTTCCGATCGGCGCGTGGGTCTGGGGATCACGGGCCTGGCCGACGCGCTGATGCTTATGGGGCTGAAGTACGACTCGGGGGAAGCGCTCGAGGCGGTGGAGCAGATGATGCAGACGCTGTGTCACAGCGCCTACGCCACCTCTACCGAGCTGGCCGAAGAGAAGGGGGCCTTCCCGATGTTCGACTGGAACGGGCTGAACCAGAGCAAGTTCATCCAGGGCCTGCCGGCCGGACTGCGCGAGCGGATCCGGGAGAAGGGCCTGCGCAACTGCACCCTGATCACCATGCCGCCCGTCGGTACCGGCTCCATAGTCGCGGAGACCACCTCCGGCATCGAGCCGATTTTCTGCACCAGCTACAAGCGCCGGGTCAAGCAGGAGGATGGGGAGACGTTCAAGGATTACAAGGTCTATCATCCCCTGATCAAGCAGGTGTTCGGCGACGACGAGAACCTTCCCGAATACGTGGTGACGGCCCACGACATCGATCCTTTCTTCCGCGTCAAGATGCAGGGGGTGATCCAGAAGTTCACCGACAGCAGCATCTCATCGACGATCAACCTGGCGGAGGATGTCTCCATCGAGACGGTCGAGGACATCTATATCACGGCGTACAAGGAGGGGCTAAAGGGAGTCACGGTGTACCGCGAGGGCAGCCGCCAGGGGATTCTGCAGACCGAGGGTGGCTCCGAAGACGAGCAGGCCAAAGAAGAGGAACCGGTCCAACCGCAGGGGCGACATCCGCGCAAGCGCCCGGCGGTCACCCGCGGGGTCACCGAGCGGGTGCGCACCGGTGAGGGCAACATCTACGTGACGATGAACGAGGACGAGCACGGGCTATGCGAAGTCTTCAGCGCCATCGGCAAGGCGGGCGGCAACGCCGCGGCCCAGTCAGAGGCGATCAGCCGGCTTATCTCGATAGCGCTGCGCTCGGGTATCGATCCGCACGAGATCATTCGCGAGCTCAAGGGGATCTCCGGCCCCAATCCAGTGTGGGAGAACGGCGAGCTGATCCTCTCCACTCCCGATGCGATCGGCAAGGCCATGGAGCGGCACCTGCAGCGCCGGGAGGCGATACCGGCCTCGGCCGCGGCCGAGGAACGGGCGCTTTCGGCCCCGGCCGGGGGATCCGAACCGGGAGCTCTGGCACCCGAGTTCAAGTCGACCACCACTTGTCCCGAGTGTGGGGTCTCGGTGGTGCACGAGAGCGGCTGCCTCACCTGCAAGCACTGCGGCTGGTCCAAATGTTGAACTGATTGGCGGGAACAGCGAGGCGGAGAAAGCGCGGTTGCTCAGGCGGCCGCGCTTTCTTTATTGGGCAATTTCCTTATAGCTCGAGCACCTGTCCGTCGTAGGCCAGCCGCACGTGGGCTGGAAGAGCAGCGTTGGTGGCGTGGTGCTCCAGTTCGTGCCCGATGTGGGTCAGCAGGGCTCGGTGCGGAGCCACGGACTCGATCACCTCGAGCGCTTCGGCGACGGTGAAGTGGGTGGGGTGCTGGTGGTGGCGCAAGGCGTCGAGGGCCAGCACTTCGAGATCGCCGATTTGGGCGCGGGCTGCATCGGGCACCTGATTGCAGTCGGTGACGTAGGCGAAGTCGCCGATGCGAAAGCCAAGTACCGGCATCTTGCCGTGGAACACCGTGACCGGCGCGATCGTCAGACCGAAGAGTTCGAAGGAGCCGGTGATCTCGTGCAGCTCCAGCTGTGGCAGGGCGTGACGGTATGGCGAGTCGAAGGCGTAGTCGAAGACCCGCCGGATGCGGTCGAGGGTGGCCGCGTCGCCGTAACAGGGCAGCGGTTCGTCCCGCTGGAAACAGTAGATGCGGACATCGTCTAGACCATGCAGGTGGTCGGCGTGGCCGTGCGTGAATAGAACCGCGTCGACCCGGTCAACCCGGTAGGTCAGTGCCTGGGTGCGCAGGTCGGGCGAAGTGTCGACGAGGATGTGGCGGTCGCCATGCTCAATAAGGATCGAACACCGGAGGCGCTTATTCTCAGGTTGAGTGGAGCTGCATACGGGACAGTCGCAGGCGATGCGCGGCACGCCGACGGAAGTGCCGGTGCCCAGGAAGGTGACCCTCATCCCCGGTCGACCGATGCGCCGGTCTCCAGGGCAGCCATTGTCTTCGCTGCGGGCAAGGTGAGTATCTCCGGACCGTTTTCCGCGACGGCTACGGTGTGCTCGAAGTGGGCGGCCGGGCGGCCGTCCACGGTGGTAGTGGTCCAGCCGTCGTCGCCGACCCGCATGCGTCCGTCGCCTGTGCTGAGGATCGGCTCGATGGCAAAGACGTAGCCGGGACGCAACTCGGGGCCGGTGTTGGCCGGACCATAGTTGAGGATGTGGGGATCCTCGTGCAGCTTCCTGCCGATACCGTGACCGCCGAACTCCCGGACGATGGCCACCTGGTTGGCGGTGGCGTGCTGCGCGATCGCGTGGGAGATGTCGGAAAGGCGATTGCCCGGACGACACTGATCGATGCCCAGAGCGAGGCAGTTTCGCGTGACGTCGAGCAGGTGCTGGCATTCGGCGTCGACGGCTCCGACGCCGAATGTGAAGGCGCCGTCGCCGTAGTATCCGGCGAGGATGGCGCCCACGTCGACACTGATGATGTCGCCGTCGACCAGCGGCCTGTCGTCGGGGATACCGTGCACGATGTTGGCGTTGACCGAGGCGCAGATGGAGGCCGGGAACCCCTGGTAACCCTTGAACGCCGGCACCGCGCCGTGATCGCGGATGGTGGCCTCGGCGAGTTCGTCGAGCTGTCTGGGAGTGACCCCGACAGCGAGGGCGGCCTCGAGCTGCTGCTGCACGAAATAGACAATGCGGCACGCTTCGCGGATGAGCTCAATTTCCTTCGCGCCGCGGCGTGGAATCATCGGGAAACCTGCCTAATGATCAATATTTACCGAACCTTATGAAAAATGGCGAAGCCATATCTGTCAAGCTGAGTACCAAGTTGCCAACGTTTGGGACGTTGTATATATTGGGAAAAAATCCCGCCAAAAGCAGTCTGCAGAAACATCCTGAGGTAACATTCCGATGAGCAAATCGCTGGTAGTAGTCGAATCGCCGGCCAAGGCAAAAACGATAAACAAGATCCTCGGATCCAAGTTTGTCGTGAAGTCCTGCATGGGCCACGTGCGCGATCTGCCCGCAAAGGAGCTCGGAATCGACATCGACAACGATTTCAAGCCGCACTACGTGACCATCCGCGGCAAGGGCAAGGTGCTCGCCGAGTTGCGCAAGGCGGCACAGAGCGCCGACACGATCTACCTGGCCACCGACCCGGACCGCGAGGGCGAGGCGATTGCTTGGCACGTAGCCCACGCCATCGCTCGCAAGGACGACAATATCCAGCGGATCATGTTCAACGAGATCACGCCGAAGGCGGTGCGAGAGTCCCTGAACGCCTCTAACGAGCTGGACCTGGAGAAGGTGAACGCCCAGCAGGCGCGGCGGGTTCTCGACCGGCTTGTGGGTTACGAGATTAGTCCGCTGCTCTGGAAAGTGATTCACGGTGGGCTCTCGGCCGGCCGCGTCCAGTCCGTGGCTCTGCGGCTGATCTGCGAGCGCGACAACGAGATCAATGCCTTCGAGCCGGTTGAGTACTGGTCAATAGACGCCCTCTTCGATCGCCAGGAGGGCGACTCGTTTAAGGCCCACCTGATCCAGCACCACGGCGAGAAGATCGAGATTTCGGATCAGGAAGCGGCCGACCGTATCGTCGCCGAGTTGCGCCAGCAGAGCTGCAAGGTCAAGGAGGTCAAGCGCCGCCAGCGCACGCGCAACCCGGTGCCTCCCTTCACGACCAGCACGCTGCAGCAGGAGTGCGCGCGGCGCCTGCGCTTCTCGGTGAAGCGCACCGACGCCGTCGCTCAGCAGCTTTACGAGGGTATCGAGGTGGACGGCGAAACCCGTGGTCTGATCACCTATATGCGCACCGACTCGGTCCGCGTCTCCGACGACGCCATAGCCGAGGTCCGTGGCGAGATCCCGAAGCTGTACGGGGAAGAGAACCTGCCTGACGTCCCTAACACCTACAAGACCAAGAGCGACGCCCAGGACGCGCACGAGGCGATCCGGCCGACCTCCGTGGCCTTCCGTCCGGACCAGGCCAAGGAGTTGCTGACCAAGGACCAGGCCCGTATCTACGAGCTAATCTGGAAGCGCTTCATCGCCTCTCAGATGAAGCCGCAGATCCTCGACGTTACCACCGTGAACGTCGAGGCCGGCGACTACATGCTGCGCGCGAGTGGTTCCTCGGTCCGCTTTGCCGGGTTCACCCTGGTCTACAGCGAGTCGAAAGAGGAAGAAGAGCGGGAGAAGTCCGACAAGGTGCCTTCCGACATAACCGGTGGCGATGAGCTGATCCTCAACGACCTGTTCCCGGAGCAGCATTTCACCAAGCCGCCACCGCGCTACACCGAAGCCTCGCTGGTCAAGGAGCTCGAGGCCAAAGGCATCGGCAGGCCCAGCACCTACGCCCAGATTATCACCACGATCCAGGATCGCGAATACGTGGAGAAGGTGGACAACCGCTACTTCGTCGCCACCGACCGCGGCCAGACGGTCAACAAGCTTCTCGTCGAGACCTTCCCTCACATCTTCAACGTCGAGTTCACGGCGAAAATGGAGGGCGACCTCGACCGGATCGAGGCGGGGGAAGACAACTGGGTGGAAACGGTGCGGCAATTCTACGGATCCTGGAAGGACACGCTCAAGGACGCCAACGACCGCCGCAAGGAGCTCAAGCAGTCCCTGCAGGAGGAGTCGGACATCGATTGCGAGGAGTGTGGCCTCCGCATGGTCATCAAGTGGGGGCGCAACGGTCGTTTCCTCGCCTGTCCCGGGTTCCCCCAGTGCAAAAACGCCAAGCCGCTCGGTGGCGAGCAGGAGCTGCCTGAGACCGATGCGGTCTGCAGCGTCTGCAGCTCGCCGATGGTCGTCAAGACTGGTCGCTACGGCCGCTTTCTGGCCTGCAGCGCCTATCCGGAATGCAAGAACGTCAAGCCGTTTTCACTGGGGATTCCCTGTCCCCAGGACGACTGCGGTGGTGACCTGGTCGAAAAGCAGTCGCGCAAGGGTAAGCTCTTCTACGGCTGCGATCAGTTCCCCAGCTGCAAGTTCGCCAGCTGGGACAAGCCGGTGCAGAAGACCTGTCCCCAGTGCGAGGCGCCGCTGATGTACGAAAGAGGGGCGCGCAGCGGTTCCACCGCCCTAGTGTGCCGCGTCTGTGAGCTGACGCTGGAGGCCGAGGCTCCCGAGCCGGCCCCCGACGAGTCCAAGGACGCGGCCTGAGCCGCCTCCTGCCACCCGACGCCGGCTACCCCTTCCGGCAGGCCTGACCTTTCCGGCTGGACACAGCAGCCGCACTGGGTATCGCTTTGGCCCGAGCGAATGTGCTGAGCCCCGAGTCTGGGTTTGAGGCGGCCAGCGCCGCCTACCTCGCCGATCTGGAAGACGGCTCTGCCGCCAGGTCGGGCACGGTCGAGGCCTATCGCACCGACCTGCGCCAGTTCGCCCTGTACCTCTACCCCCGTGTCGACGACCTGTTTCTGCCCCTGACT
Organism: uncultured Gemmatimonadaceae bacterium; assembly: GCA_964456165.1. GTDB lineage: Bacteria > Latescibacterota > UBA2968 > UBA8231 > UBA8231 > CAYWBJ01. Next base: position 14,998 of record CAYWBJ010000321.1, read on the forward strand.
GCCATCAGTGTCGACCTGATTCGCGCCTACCGCGACTACCTGGTGGCCCGGGGCCTGCGACCCAGCACCGTCTGCCGGAAGCTGGCCACCCTGCGCTCGCTTTTCCGTTACCTGTGTCACCTCGGCGCGGCGGCCGGCAATCCGGCCGCCGCCGTTGCCGGTCCCGGCATCCAACGCCGAAAGTCGGAACCACCAACTCCCGAACAGGTCACCGCCGCCCTCGAGCGGGTCGAACCCGGGCAGTTCGCCGGGGCTAGGGATCGGGTCATCGTGGCTCTCCTGCACGGGAGCGGCCTCTCGCTTGCCGAGCTTGCCGTCCTCAATCTCTCGTGCCTGGATCTGGCGGCGGGGAGGATCGCGGTCGGTGGTCGGGACACCGGCACGACGCTGCGGCACGTGCCGGTGGAAGCCGACGCAGAGGAGGCACTGCAGACCTACCTGCAATTGCGAGCGCAACAGCTGCTGGACCTCGACATTGCCGCTGTCGATGCCGGTGCTCTTTTCGTCAACCGGAAGGGTCGCCGCCTGCATCGTCGCACGATCCAGCGGGTGGTGAAACGGATGCTACGGCTGGTGCTGGATCCGGAACGCCAGGCCTGTTGCACGGTGCTGCGCCAGGGATTTGCCCGGCGCCAGATGGAAGACGGTGCCGACGTCGAGACGGTTGGCCGGCTACTTGGTCAGAAAGGGCCGCCGGCGCGCTCGTTCGCCGCGGCTCCGGATGTCGAACGCCTGCGCCAGGCGTACCTGGCGGCGCACCCGCGCAGGTAGGTCGATGGCATCGGGAAGCGTGAGAGTTGCCGTCTCGGCCTGTGTGCTGCTGGGCGCCTGCGCCAAGGTGGCGCCACCGTCCGGTGGGCCGATCGACAGGGAATCTCCTCAGGTCGTCGATCACCATCCCCGGGCTGACGCTACCGGAGTTGCCGTCGACACGGGGGTCGAGATTCGGTTCAGCGAGCCGATGAGCCGACAGACTGTCGAAGCGGCTGTGTTCGTGTCCCCCGAGCTGGATTACGACTTCAATTGGAGTGGCGACCGCCTGCGCCTGTCTTTCAGCGAGCCACTGCGGCAGGACCGCACCTACGTCGTGACGGTTGGGACTGGATCGCGTGACTTGCGCCGCAACAGCCTCGACCGCTCCTACACCTTTGCGTTCGCCACCGGTGGCGAGCTCAACCAGGGCTCGATAACAGGCCAGGTATACGCCGACCACGAGCCGGCCTCCGGCGCGCATGTCTGGGTCTACGATCTGGAGCGGCTCGTCCCGCCGCTCGGCAGCGGCCGCCCCGACTACCGCACTCAGACCGGCAAAGACGGGGGCTTCCAACTCTCCCGGCTGTCGGCCTCCCGTTATCGGATCATGGCCTTTGACGATGGTGACCGGGATCGCGGTTACGACTCGGGCGAACCGTTGGGTCTGGGGGCCGCGGTCCTGGTCGTCGGAGAAGGAGAAACTCGAGCCGGGCACCTGGCCATCGGCTCTGGCGCCAGGCCAGAGCCGACCCCGAAACGGATACAGGCCCTCAACGACCGCACGCTACTGCTGGAGTTCAAGCAGGCGGTTGATGCGCGGGAAGTAACCCTGCAGGTGGGTGACCTGGCCGTCCGCGAGCTGTACAGCGGCCCTGGTGGCGGCCGCAAGGTCTACGCCGTGACCGACACCCAGGAAGCTGGACGCGAGTACCGGGTCGAGCGGCTGGTCATCCGCGGTCGGGAGCTGGAATGGACGGAGCCGGTGCGGGGACGTGGCCGCCCCGATCGCGCGCGCCCGCGCGTAGTCGCGCCGACCACGCGGCAGGCCGTCGAAGCCGGGGACAGTCTGAGCATCACCTTCAGCGAGGCGATGGGCGCGGCAGCGCCAAGAGGCTTCCGAGCCACCCCGGACAGGGCGGTAACGCTGCAGGCCCGGTGGCGATGGGCGACGCCCACGACGCTTGAATTCACCCCTGTCGAACCGCTCGAGCCGGGTGACCACGACCTGGAGATCAGCGGATTGGGGTTGATGGATCGCAACGGCAACATGCTGGCGGACTCGCTCATCGCGCTCCGGATCACCGTGTTGGATCCCAGCTCTCTGCCGGGAATCGTGGGACGGGTGGCACCAGCCGATTATCCCGTCTACGTGGTGGCAAAGCACCGAGCCGGTTTGCCGACCTATCGGGTGGCGGCCGATTCGACCGGCCGCTTCGCCATAGACCGCGTCGTCCCCGGCTCCTACGACCTGTATGGCTTCGGTGACCGCAGCGGCGATGGCGAGCAAGGCTTCGGTAGACTCGACCCGTACGTACCCGCCGAACCCTATCTCCGCGGGCCTGGGGTAGAGCTGCGTGACGACGGCGAAGTCGTCGAGATAGAGCTGGCGACCACGCAGGCTGGTCAGCCGTGAGCAGGGCGGTGATAAGAAGCCTTGAGGTGCTGTTGCTGCTACTGGTGGCGGCCGCTCTGGGCGGTATGCACTTCTCGAAGGTGGATTCCGAAGAGAAACGCCAAATCGAGCTGCAGGCCGGACTCGAGCAGCTCTACGCCCTCGAGCAGGCCCATTACGCCCGCTTCGGCCGCTACTTCGAGCCGGGTGATTCGATTGCCGGCCTGGAGTGGGAGTGGCTCGGTGCCTACGAGTGGAAGTTAAAAATTCAGGAGTCGGGATTCTGGATCTCCGCTCGCGCCGACTGGGACGGCGACGGTCAGCAGGGCCTCTGGTTTCTCGACGAATCAAACCAGCTGCAGGTGCTCGTCGAGGACTGAGCGCCGCCCGTCAGTCAGAGTCACAACGCCGGCCGCTGACGTAAGAACCGACCACCCGCATCTTCACGCGCTCGGTCATCTCCGCCAGGACCTCGGCCAGTGGGGACGCGGTGGCGGCGCCGGCCACCTCGACGAGAAAGGTGTAGGTCCAGGGCACCCCTACCTGCTTGCAGGCGTCCACTTTGAGTACGTCGAGGCCGCTGTCCGTAAACGTGGTCAGCAGCTTCGGCAGATCGCGGCCGTTGTCGGGCAGCTCGAACAGCAGGGTCGTCTTAATCTCACCGTGGCCGGCTGTCGGCTCCCCCGGCTCGTGCGCCAGCACCAGGAAGCGGGTGTAGTTGTCAGGCGCGGTCTGGATGTCAGCGGCCAGGACGGACATGCCGTAGGTCGCAGCTGCCGCGGCCGAGGCGATAGCGGCGGCGCCGGACTCGCCGCTCTCCTTCACTATCTTCACGGCGCCAGCCGTGTCGTATACCTCGACCTGCTCCACGCTATCCAGCCTATTCAGGAACTCCTGACACTGGGCGAGAGCCTGAGCGTGGGAGAGCACCCGGGTCAGCGCCGTCGTCTCGACACCTTCGTGTCCGATCAGACAGTGGCGAACTTGGAGCTCGATCTCCCCGACGATGGGAAGCGTGGCGTGCCGCAGCAGGTCCCAGACCGGCTGGATATTACCGGCCAGGGAGTTATCCACCGGCGCTATCCCGTAATGACTCTGCCCGCTGCTGACGGCGGCAAACAATGTCTCGAAAGTGGGGCAGGACTGGATGGCGATCGAGTGATCGAAGAATGCCCGAGCCGCGACCTCGCTGAAGGCGCCCCGCTCTCCCTGGATGGCGACGCGGCGCGTTTCGGAGTCCTCCTCGGTCATCAAACCGCGATTTCCATCGGCACCGGTGGATGCGGATCGTAGTTGAGCAGCTTGAAGTCGTCGTAGCGGAAGCTGAAGATATCCTGGCCGCGGTTGCCAATCGCCATGCGCGGGAGCGTGCGGGGTTCACGCTCTAACTGGAGCCGCAGGGGCTCGACGTGGTTCTGGTAGATGTGAACGTCGCCGCCAGTCCAGATGAACTCGCCCGGCTTCAGGTCGCAGACCTGTGCCAGCATGAGGGTGAGCAGGCTGTACGAGGCGATGTTGAAGGGTACGCCGAGACCGACGTCGCAGCTGCGCTGGTAGAGCTGGCAGCTGAGCTGATCCTCGGCCACGTAGAACTGGAACAGGCAGTGGCAGGGGGTAAGGGCCATGCCATCGAGCTCGCCGACGTTCCAGGCGTTGACCACCATCCGCCGGCTGTCCGGATCAGTCTCGAGCAGGCGCACCAAGGCGTCGATCTGGTCGACGTGGCCGCCATCGGGAGTGGACCAGGAGCGCCATTGCTTGCCGTAGACCGGACCCAGATCGCCATTCTCGTCGGCCCACTCATCCCAGATGCTCACCCCGTGCTTCTTCAAGTAGGCGATGTTGGTATCGCCGCGCAGGAACCAGAGCAGCTCCCGGATCACCGATTTTATGTGCAGTTTCTTGGTGGTGAGACAGGGGAATCCGTCGTCGAGATCGAACCGCATCTGGTAGCCGAAAACGGCCAGCGTGCCGATCCCGGTGCGGTCGTTCTTGGGGGTCCCAGTGTCGAGGACGTGCCGGACCAGATCGAGGTACTGTTTCATGGATTCCAGGCCCTCCCCAGGGTGGATGCCACCGCGTTCCCGCTTGCTGTAATATAGCAATTGCGCCTGCTCGAAACAGGATCGGAGGGGCCGTTGACATCGTCTCGCAGCGGTTCTATCTTCCGTGCGCTCGCGGTTTTGCACCAGCCCCGATGCAGACCAGCGAGCAGCTTCGAGGCGGCGTAGCCAAGTGGTAAGGCAGAGGCCTGCAAAGCCTTTATTCCCCGGTTCGATTCCGGGCGCCGCCTCCATTTTTGTACCTGGACCTTCGCACCATAGCCTCGTGTGCCGGGGTGGCGAAATTGGTATACGCGACGGACTTAAAATCCGTTGGGCGTCAAAGCCCGTGCCGGTTCGAGTCCGGCC
>CAYWBJ010000322.1:0-43710 GCA_964456165.1 uncultured Gemmatimonadaceae bacterium
GGCGTTGGCATTGCAGCACATCGTCCACCAGCCGTACATCCAGGTCGGATCGCCGCCGCCCAGAAATCCACCCATGTTGCGCTCGATCACGCGCTCGCCCGTCTCCATGCGCGGGTCGATCTCGTGGGTGGGGCCGGCGGCCACCATGGCTTCGATCAGGTCGCGCCGCAGTATCTGATGTTCGACCAGATCGTTGCGCACGTACTGGTCCACGTCCTCCCAGTAATCGCCGCAGCCAGCCTTGCTGAGGGTCGCCGCCAACCATATCATGTCCGCCGTGGCGCACCCCTCGCTGCACTGCGGGGCGCTGCCGTCCGCCGCCATGTAGATATCCAGCTTCTTCATCCCCTCGGGTGATTCCAGCGGTCTCAGAACGGCTGGGAAGTACCCCATGCGGGCGATGCCGAAGCAGCGGGCGTACTCGTAGAACTGCCTGCACGAACCGCATGATCCGGGCATCGTTGCGGACAACGGCGTACTCCAGCAGGCCCATCACGCCGAACGTGCGCTCGTGGAAGTGGCCCTGCCAGTGCCCGTGCTCGGGCCCGACCAGCATCTCCGGTCCGCTGCTGCCCCAACAAGTGGGCTTCATGTAGAAGCGCGCTAGGCGATCGGCCAGGTCCAGCGCCTTCTCGTCCCCACTCACCGCATACCAACGAGACAACCCCCTCAGTGGGAGGCCGAGGGTCCCATTGCTGGTGCGCGCCGGCTCCTCGGCCGTCAGCGTACCGTCAGGAAGTCCCGTGAAATCGGCCGACGGAGTCTCGTCCACGCCCCAGCCACTTCGCTTGTAGCTGTTGTAGAACCAGGCGCGATCTTCGTTGTGCAGCGCGATCTTGCCGAGGCCGTTGGCCAGACGCCCGACCAGCTCGAGCCACCGGTCATCGCGGTCTACCTCGTACCAGTCCAGGAGCGCGACCATCAGCCGCCCCTGGGGACAGGGCCACATCTGGACCGCCTAGAACGTCTCCTGCCGCCCCGGGCGATTCTCGCCCTAGAGCCACCACAGTCCATCCTCTTCGATATCGCGCGTGATGGCCTCGAGCATCTGGATATCGAGCTCCGCGTTCTGCTCGCTGCCGCTCATCACCCGCAGCAGTGGCAGGGCGTGAACCGGTTTCTGCAGGCAGGGCCCGTTCCACTTCAGATTCAGGTATGGCGGGTTGTGGTCCAGGTGCGCAGTCTGTATTGACTCGCAGCTCGCGATTGCGCACTCGGCCGCCCCCGAAAGCCCATTCACTGCCAGCCCCGCCCGTGCCGCCAGGTCCAGCGTATCCGGCACCGTGGCCTGGTACCTTTCTCCTGTCGCATTCACCGGTTCTTATTCTTACTCTCCTTTGATTGCTGCCCGAGTCGACTGTACATACGGCAGAGCCCGGCAGCAGGGCAATCCGCTAGCGGGCCGCGAACAGTCGCGCCGCGGCGTTACCGCCCATGACGAGCGCCCTGTCGAACTCGCTTAGATTCGGCAACAGTGTGTCGATCACCCCGGTCAGTCTCTCGTAGCCCGGTTCCTCCATGATCCAGGGTGAATCCGTTGCCCACATGAGACGATCAGCCCCAAAGGTGCTCAGCAGTGACTCGTGCCACGGCTGTAGATCGGCGTAGGGATAGGCCTCCTTCGAAAAGGCGTATTGGGCCGACAGCAGCACGCAGACGTTGGGATACTGGTAGAGACCCATCGTGTTGTACCTGGTTGCGGGCGGGATCGGCAGATCGAACCGGGGACGGCCCTTCTCGTCGTGGCGCAGCGTTCCCTCGCCGGGACAGAAAGCCATGTGATTGAATACGACGTTCAATTCCGGGAAGGCGTCCATCAGAAACGGGACGCAGTGATTCTCGGCCGCCGGCGGATAGAGCCAGATGACGTATCCCTTCTCTGCGGCGTGTTTCCACACCGGGTAGGTCGAGAAGGTCCGCACGTCGATCGCGGCCAGGGGATCGCGCTCCCCGCCGATCGCGCGAAGTCTAAAGCCGACTATCCCACCCTCTCCGGCGAGACGGTCCATCTGGTCCTGGGGGCATTGGTGGTCGGCGATCAGCCCGATGCCCCGAAAGCGATCGGGAAACCGCTTCAGGCAGTGGAGCAGGTACGCGTGCTGTTCGAAGGCGGTACCGCCGAACTGCACCAGGTTCGCTTTCTCCACCCGGTTGAGCTCCATCACCTCCAGCAAGTGTTCGACCGTCGCCTCGCGGTCGGCGGGGGCACTGTTATTCACTTCCCGCGGGAATTCGCGCGAGACCTTCGCGAACACGTGCACGTGGGCGTCGATCATCGCCCTCAGCCTGTGCCGCGCATCTCATCGAGGCCGAACAGCTTGCGACGCGCCGGCGTCGTCAGCCGATCCGCTATCGACGCGTACTTGCCTGGCGCCACCCGTCCTTCCGTCCAGCGCTCGTAGATCAGGATGATCGACTTTCTCGGAAAAGGGGTGGTGTTGACCATCGAGGTATGCCATCCGTACGAGTTGAACAGTATCGCGTCGCCGGCCTTGCCGGGGAACACCTTGCATCCCGGCATGGCGTCCAGCGGCCGCGGCTGCGGGCAGGGCCCCGCATCCGGCTTGTGACTTCCAGGAACGTAGGCGAACGCACCTCCGTCTTCCGGCACGTCCTCCAGGTAGATCTGCACCTTCATGTGCAGTGGATTCGTCTGCGGAACGTCTGGATGCCAGACCAGGTAGCTGATCGGCTGCACCGGCAACGTGCGAACCTGCGGCCCCATCAGTATCAGCTCCTCATCGGCGAACTTCATCAGGTACGGATACCAGGCGGGATAGTCGATCAGATCTATGAAGACATCGTCTCTTTCGAATGGATTCGGGATGTCGAAGTGCGATGCCGAAGTCGTCCCCCGGGCGATGCCGTCGAGCCAGTCTGCCTTGCAGTCGTCGGCAGCACTGGCGAAGGCCTCCTGCAGCCGGGACAGGTCTGAGCCGGCAATCGCCTGCTCGAAGACCAGGTAGCCCTGCTCTTGCCAGAAGTCTTGCTCTTCAGCTGTAGGAGCGTTTGTCGATCTCATCCCATACCCTCAGGGGTCCGGCTGAAGATAAAGACCCTTATCTTCAGCCGAAACAAGAAACGATGGCGATTATCGCCATATCTATCGCGATTCGGCTTCCAGCGCGCCGTTTGATCAGTCGCGCGTTCCGACCCGATTCTATGGTGCAGCACACCTGATGGCAGGAACGCAGTGCACCAACCAACCTGAGAAAGAGAGCACGGATGTTCGAGGCGACGTGGGAATCCCTGAAGCAGTACCAATGCCCGCAGTGGTTCCGGGATGCGAAGTTCGGCATCTGGGCCCATTGGGGGCCGCAGAGCGTGCCCATGGCCGGCGATTGGTATGCGCGGAACATGTACGTCCAGGGCCACCCCCAGTACGAACACCACTGCCGCACCTACGGCCATCCCTCCCGCGTCGGCTACAAGGACGTCGTCGGACTGTGGCAGGGAGAGTACTGGGATCCCGCGCGCCTCATCGACCTCTATCGCCGCGCCGGGGCGCGGTACTTCGTGTCGATGGGAGTCCACCACGACAACTTCGATCTGTGGAACTCGACCCATCAGGAATGGAACTCGACCCGGGTCGGTCCGCTACGGGACATCGTGGGCGACTGGGCGCGCGCGGCGCGCGCGGCCGGTCTGCGATTCGGCGTCAGCGAACACCTGGAGCGCGCCTACTGCTGGTTCAACACGAACAAGGGAGCCGACGCGACCGGTCCATACGCGGGTATGCCTTACGATGGCAGCGATTCCGAGTTCGTTGCGCTGTACACTGACAACCAGGGCCCGGAGTCACCCTGGTATCCGGTGGACCCCGGTGCATCCTGGCTCGCTCACTGGCGCGCGCGCATCACCGATCTGATCGACCGGCACGAACCCGACTTCCTGTACACTGATGGCGGTGTGCCTTTCGGCCAGGCCGGGCTGGACGTCGTCGCCCACCACTACAACCGAAGCATCGAACGCAGCGGCTCGTTGGACGCGGTGCAGACCTTCAGGGATCCGGGCCGCCACCGCGGACCGATCGGCGAGCCGGCGGACGGCATCGGCACGCTCGACGTCGAGCGCGGTGTTATCGAGAGGACGTCGGACCAGCCCTGGCAGACCTGCACCTGCCTGGGCGGCTGGTTCTACGACAGCCGTCAGCCGTACAAGACCCCGGACGTCGTCATCCACCTGCTGGCCGACGTCGTCAGCAAGAACGGTTGCCTGCTGCTCAGCGTCCCGCAGCGCCCCGACGGCACGCTGGACGAGGAGACGGAGTGGACGGTCCGGGAAATCGGTAGCTGGATGGCCGTCAACGGTGAGGCCATCTACGGCACGCGCCCGTGGGGGCGATTCGGCGAAGGTCCGACGGCTTTCGCGGCGAGCACCCACGGCGAGCGCGAAGAGCGGGCCTTCTCGGGCGGCGACTTCCGCTTTACCGCCAAGGGTGACGCCGTCTACGCGATCGCCATGGGCAGACCCAAGGGTGGGCGGTGGCTGATCCGCTCGCTGGCCGGGGAGACGGTGCAACTGGCATCCATCCTGGGAACAGAGCACACGGACTGGCAGGACACCCCGGCCGGCCTGTGGGTCGAGGCGCCGGCGGCGCTCCCGTGCGATCACGCCTGGGTGATCAAGGTCATCGGGGTCCGCACGAAGTAGACACCCGGACCGCCATCCTGGTCCGGGTCGAGATCGTAGAACAAGGTGCCCAGAGTGGTAGCGTCGATCTGCACCGTGCGCGGCCAGCCGCGGCCGGCGATGCGTCGCTGCGGGGCGTAGACCTCTACGGCCAGATCGAAGTCCCAGGTCGCGCCGTCGTCGCGGGATACGGCGATCTCGTAACTGTATTCGCCGTCATGGCCTACACCGTAGACGATGTAGGTGAGGGCAACCCAGCCGTTGTCGAGCACAACCAGATCGTAGCCGGCCGTGCCAAAGTGGGGGAACGCATCCAAAGCCTGCCAGGACTGACCGCCGTCGGCGGAACGCAGACCGCGGACCATGTTGCCGGGAACGCCGACGGGCACCGGGGCCTCGGCCTGTGGCGCACCGCTGATCAGGGTTCCTTTCGGCGTGCGCACGATCGGCACGAGCCCGTGGTTGCGGCGGTCCCCGAACGGCGAAATTGCGTCGGCCTGGGGATCGTAGAGCACGGTGCGATCGTAGAGCGGACAGATCCAGGCCAGCGGTGAGAGCTCTGCAACGGCATGCCGCATGCAGGTGGAGGAGCCGAACTCCCCGAGCGCATAACTGTGGGGCGCGGACCAGGTCTTGCCCTCATCCGCGCTGATCGCGAACTGCGGCTCGCGCCAGGGCCTGTCACTGTCCATGTCGCGGTAACAGGCCCAATTCAGGAGGATGCGGCCGTCGGCCAGGGTGGTCAGCGAGCCCGGGTAGATCGAGCAATCGCAGATACCGGCGATCGGCGCCGGCGCGCTCCAGCTCAGGCCGCCGTCGGTGGAGTGGGAAAGCAGCAGTTCCTTGCCACCCATTCCCTCGTAGTTGTAGACCGCCAGCAGCATCCCGCCGTGGGTACGGCACAGGGACGGATGGACGTGTCCGTCGCCCACGTCGGCGACGCGGATCGGCTCACTTACCCCAGCGGTTGCCATTCTCGCCTCCTTTTACCCCTTGTCCAGATCTTCGGCCGCCGGCCAACCCGAGAAACAAGACGGCCAGCACCGTGCTCAACGCCAAGGTAGTCGAGCCGAAAAGCAGCTAGTCCTGGCGAATCCAGGCCACCTCCGACAGCACTCCGGCAGAGTCGGAGAGGAAAAACCCGGATAACGCGATTTCGTGCCGGGCCGTATGACCAGTGCTATAATTGATCTCTTCGTCAGTCCTGTGGTGTCGCTGCCATGCTGCCATAATGTGAGACAACCACATGTTTTGGTTTCCCGGCATCATCCAGGGAACATGAGCCATACAGGAGCGGAGCGAAAGAAGCACTGGGCAATCCCGTTTCGCGTACCTAACCATTGCGCGATCGCGGGCGCGGCTGACCCCGGACCAAGCGCTCAGGTTTCAGGCGATACGGTGACGACTGCTAGGAGATTAGCTCCAGGGTTTGTTGACCCCGCCGCCGGCATTGCCCTTTATCCTCCCCCATGAGTGCGATCGATCCCTGCCTCCTCGGCATCGACGGCGGCACCGAGAGTTTGCGGGCCGCCCTCTTCGACCTCGACGGCGTGCTGATCGCGTCCGCGGCCACGCCGTATGAAACCCGCTTCCCGCAGCCTGCCTGGGCCGAGCAGGACCCGCGCGACTGGTGGCAGGCGCTGGGCATGTCCGTGCGGTCGGTGGTGGAGCAGTCGGGCGTTCCTGCTGGAGCGATCGCGGCCATGGCGGTCGATACCACCTGCTGCAGCGTCGTCGCCCTCGATGGCAACGGCGATCCCTTGCGACCCTGCCTGATCTGGATGGACATGCGCAGCGCCAACCAGACCGAGAAGGTGCTGGCTACCGGCGACGTCGCCCTGAGAGTGAACAACGGCGGAAACGGGCCCGTTTCCGCCGAGTGGATGATCCCGAAGGCTGCGTGGATCGCCGACAACGAGCCCGACCTCTTCGACCGCGCCGCGGTCATCTGCGAGTTTCAGGACTACATCAACTATCACCTCACCGGTCGCTGGGTCGCCAGCATCAACAACGCCACCGTGCGTTGGCACTACGACCGCAGCAGAGGCGGCATGCCCTCATCCCTGATCGACGCAGCCGGCGTCGGGGCGCTTGCCGACAAGTGGCCGGCCGAGGTGCTCGACCTCGGCGCTGTTATCGGCGGCCTGACCCCGGCTGCCGCCGGGCACCTGGGACTACCCATCGATCTCCCAGTCGTGCAGGGTGGCGCCGATGCCTTCGTCGGCATGATCGGTCTGGGCGTCGTCCAGCCCGGAAGTCTGGCTTTCATCACGGGGTCGTCGCACCTGCACCTCGGGCTCAGCGACCGGCCGTTTCACGGCACCGGCATCTGGGGAACCTACAGCGACGCGCTGCTGCCCGGACTGCACTGCGTCGAGGGCGGGCAGACATCCACAGGATCGGTCATCAACTGGCTCAAGCAGCTGTTCGGCGTGTCCAATTACGACGACCTCAACCGCGAAGCCGCCGCGCTGCCGCCCGGCTCGGAGGGCCTCGTTCTCCAGGAGCACTTCCAGGGAAACCGGACGCCCCACACTGACCCCCATTCGCGCGGCGCCGTGCACGGTCTGACGCTCAAGCACGGCAGAGCCCACCTGTTCCGCGCCGCCATCGAAGGAGTCGCCTGCGGCAGCGAGCTGATCCTCGAGACGATGCGGGACAACGGCTTCGAACCGGAACGCATCGTCATGGCCGGCGGCGCCACCCGCTCCGACCTCTGGCTGCAGATCCACGCCGACGTATCCAATCTGCCGCTCGAGCTCACCGAGGTAGCCGATGCACCGTCGCTGGGTTGCGCCGTGCTAGCCGCGGTCGGCGCCGGGCTGTATGCGGACGTGGAGACTGCAGTTCGACAGATGGTCAAAGTGAGGCGCACCGTCACACCGGACCGGTCGGCCCACGACGCGTATCGGCCGTTCTACGATAGCTATAAGGTCACCTATGGATCGATGCGCTCACTGCGGGCAGGGCTTTGATGGGTGCAATCCGCCGGCGGGTTGTTGGTCCGGGTGATCACCACCACCGGTGTTCAGCGCAATAGACTCGACTCCCGCGCCCAGGCCTCGGTCAGTCTCATCCCGGTGGCGATGTCGACCGCCGGTTCGAATCCCAGAAGCCGGGAGGCCTTCGCGCCTGAATAGTGGACCTTTGAGCCGAACCCCGCTGTTATGACGGGTCGGTCACCCGGCAGCCCCTTCAGTCGTGCCAGCGCCGCCAGGTCGCCGCCCAGCGAGTCTAGCTCCTGCCCGGTGGCCACGGCGACGCAGGGAGTTCCGAGCATGCGCTCGTGGGCGCGGTAGAAATCGGTACTGAGGACGTCCTCCCCACCGCTCACGATAAAACACTCCCCCGCAACGCCGTCCTGTCCGGCAGCCAGAACCATGGCACGGGCAACGTCGTCCACATACACCACGTTGTGCGAAGTCCCGTCCTCGTCGACCAGAAGCACCGCGTGGTCGCGCACCTGATCGAGGACGCGGATCGTCCACGGGTAGCAGCGTGGACCGTAGACGGCTACGGGCTGCAGCACGACCACCGCAACACCCTCGTCGCGCCCGTATTCCAGCGCCATCAGCTCCGATTCGAGCTTGGTGTCGTGGTACGAAGTCCCGGATCCGTCTGGTTCCTGCGGATGATCCTCATCCACGATGCCGTCCGACACGGGATGGTACGCGGCCACGCTGCTGATATGCACGAGACGCTCCACTCCCTGTTCCACGGCTGCCTCCAGGACGTTGCGCGTGCCGTCCACGTTGACCCGTCGGTTGTCGTCCTCCCCGACGGCCATCACACTGTGGATGACAACATCACATCCCGCCATCGCCCGCCGCACGGCATCCCGGTCGGTGATATCTCCTACGCTTGTCTGCACCGGATCGTCTGCGAACATGCCCACTTTCTCACGGTCCCGGGCGCAGGCCCGCAGCTTCATCCTCCCTTGTTGCATCAGCAGCCTCAAGGTCGCAGCCCCGAGCAGGCCCGTCGCGCCTGTGACCATAACCGTCTTGTCTTGCAGTGTCATCGTCTGTCACTCCCTGCCCCGAGGCTACGGCGTCCGGTCGGGTACAGCCGAGCGCTATCCCACCCGAATTGCCGACAGTCTTACAGTCCAGCAGCGTGGCGCCCGGCGGCAGGATCCCCAGCCGCCGAGATCAATCCGGATCCCTGGTCGACGTGCAGCATGACTGGTATGCCTATCGGTTTGTCGTCGGCCACCACGCGGTGCCCGCGTCGCGCCAGCTCTTCCCTGACTCCCGCGTCAACACTGCCACTGATGGTCATCGAGCCAGGCTCACCGAAAGTTTCTGCCCGGTTGGGATTGGGGTCGAAGGAGTCCTCGTGGTGGGTAGTCGCGAACCGCGCGGCGGTGACCGCCGCGGCCGGCGACATCCCGAAATCGATATGGTCCAGCAACAGGTTGAGCGCCGTCTGGTCCTGGCGGTCGCCGCCGGCAATGCTGATCGCCAGCACCGGACGGTCGTCGGCCAGTACCAGAGTCGGGGTCAGGGTGATCCGCGGCCGCTTGCCGGCTGCGATGCAATTTGGGTGTCCTGGCGTGGTGTTCAAGCTGCGCAGGCGGTTGCCGTAGGTGACGCCGGCTTCGCCCCCGCCCCTGCCCAGATTGACGTTGGCGCTCGGGGTGGCTGATACGACGTTACCCCAGCGGTCGGCGACGGTGCAGGTGGTGGTGCCGCCGATGCCGGGCCTGAATACCGCCTCGCCCTTGCTCCGTGCCGCCATAGCGTAGGGATCGCCCGGTCGGGCTTCCAGCGACGCTGCCGCCATATCGATGAGCGGCCGGCGGACTTCCGTGTAGGCGTCCGACAGCAGCGCCTCCATCGGCACGTCGACGAAATCGGGGTCACCGTAGTAGGTGTCGCGATCGGCCATGGCGAGCTTGATCGCCTCGGCCATGACGTGGAAGTGATCGCTCGAGAAGGCACCCATTGCCTTCACGTCGAAACCCTCGATCAGGCGCAGGGCCTGACACAGGTACGGTCCCTGGGTCCACGGACCGCACTTGTAGACCCGATAGCCGCGATAGTCAACCGACACCGGCGCCTCGATCAGGGTCTCGTGGGCGGCCAGATCTCCCCGGCGCAGGAAACCCCCGCGCTCGATCCAGAACCCCTCGATTTCGTCGGCCACATCACCCGGGACACCTTCGCGCCCGTAGAAGCGATCGCTGGCCGCCTGGACCTTCTCCTCCCTGCTGCCCGTCGCGCGCTGCTCCGATTCGACCATCCGCCGCAAGGTCTTCGCCAGCTTCGGATGCCATTCTTCATCACCCTCGTCCAGCAGGACCAGAGTGGCCGCGGCCACGGTCTCGAACGTCGCGGTGCCGTACCGCTGCAGCAAGGTGGTGCACAGGTCGACTACCGACGGGACCGGCGCCATCTTGATGTCGCCATCGCCCGGGATCCCGTTTTTCATGTACCAGTCGATGGCCTGCTGCGATCGCGGTGCCCTTCCCATGCCGCTGAGGGATTGCACTTGGCCGGCCTGCGCATCGAAGATCAGCACCGGCACCTCGCCCCCGATGCAGCAGGCACCGTGGTCGGTGACCTGCAGGGCAAGGATCGTGGCGGTGGCCGCATCAGCGGCGTTGCCGCCCCGTTCGAGCATGTCGATGCCGGCCATGACGGACCGGGTCCCACCGGCGGCCACTGCACCCAGATTGCTGGTGGCCTGCCACCCGATGTCGTGGTTGGTGCCGGTCATCCCTGGCTCCTCCTCGCTCGTGTCACGTGGGTGGTCACCTGATGACGGCTCTCCCACTCTTCCCTGTTCATAGCGCCGGCAGCAACGTGACTGTTGTCACCGGGCTGATCCAACCGACGTAGTGACTGAGCGCGGGTGGCGTTGTGCTGGCTCCCCGGCTGCAGGACATCCTCCACTCCTTCGGCCAGGTGCCGGTACAACAACTGCAGCTCGGGAGAAAACCGGTCGTAGACTTCCCGCGGCACGTAGGTCCGCAGCGTGTGGCCGCCCGAGTGCAGGTTGCCGAACTCGTTGCCCGCCAACCACCACGGTCCGTAGCGGCACACCACCGCCGTGCGCTCGAGCGCGCTTTGATTGATGGCCGTCGAATGCCAGCTCCGCGTATCCTGCATGAAGACCGAGCCGGCGGGGGCCGAGACCTGAAATTCGCCCGGGATCGGCGCGCGCTGGTCGATGCCGTCGTCGGGTCCCCGCGGGTTGCGCGGATCCTGGTGCGAGCCCGGCACAATCCAGGTGCCGCCGTTGTGCGGAGTCACATCCTCCGGACCAAGGTACCAGATGGTAGAGAGGCACATGCAGACATCGGGGAAAGGCTGGGCCACGGCGCCGCAATGTTTCCACGGCCGCTCGCTGTCGGGTCCGTAGGCGGTCAGGTCGTGCGGCCAGTCCGAATGCCAGTTGCGCCCGCGCAACTTTTCCCCGGAAAACGGCCCCTCCACCGGCCTGGCCGACTTGTTAACCTCCGTCTGCAGGATGCGCACGTGCGGATCGAGCATGGCCCTGGCCACCCGTAGCACGCGCGGCGCGGCAAGATACTCTGCCAAGGTCTCGTTGCGAGCGACGTCGCAGAGCTCGGCCAACGGCGCCCGGGGCGGCCGCGGCGGATCGTCGCCGGGCTGGAAAGCGGGCTCTATCTGGCGTTCCAGCTCAGTGCGCTTCTGGCGCTCCGCCTCACGGTCCTGCTGCAGGAGCTGGCGCCCCCGGTGGACGCTTTCACGAACCTCGGTGACCCGGTCCTCTGGAATCACCCGCTCGACCACGCAGAACCCCTGGAGGCGGAGTGACTGCACGTAACCGCCTATCTCGGCGTCGCCGCCTCGGGGGATGCCGGTGCCGGTGGAATACGGCACCCGCAGTCGTTCATCGAGATCCGGTTGTCTGGACACACTCATTTCCGCCGGTTTCTGGGTTGGGTCACAAGGCCAGGCAGAGCCGCACGACACTCTGAATGTTCACCACCACCAGCCTCACCACGTATTTGAAGAGGAGATGTTGCACCTTCCCCTTCTCCACGAATATCAGTCTCGTAGGGCTGCCGCAGATCGAATTCTCTGGACTGTTCCGTCACTGTCGACAGCACCTGGAGTTGAATACACTCTGCTGTGGCAGAGTAGACAAATCACGCACCTTGGGCAATCGAGAGACGGCGAGTCTAGAGATGGGACCGCCCGTCGAATGTGGAGCAGCAGGGAGGCGAGGTCTGCTTCTGGGGCGGCAGCGCCAGCGGGGACATCGACCCATACTACCAGACCCTGCGGGAACGCGGGGTGACGATCGTCGAGGAAAGCGCGAATCAGCACTGGGCGGACCGCTCATTCACCGTTCAAGACTGCAACGGCTTTACCCGCACCAAGACCAATCGCGAGATACTGACCCGGATGTTGTAGCAGTTGGGCTGGTCGTGAATGAGGCAGCCAGCGGCTGCGGCTTTGGACCAGGTCCAAGGAAGGGTCCGGCAGAGAACCAGAACAGCTCTACGTAGCGACCAGCGGAACCCCCGTGGCCTTCGAAGTAGCAAGCGTAATCGACCGCAAGTCCTCCGGCTCCAGGCTGTGCACATTCGTCTTGCCCGCTCCCCGCGCCATCATCGTCGCCTCCCCCGTCGAAGCCGCCAGAAAGTTCAGCGCCGCCTCGTAGAATTCCTCGTCGTTGTAGTCGGCGGTAAACCCGAGCCCGTCATCCGCACCGATGCCACCACCCATCGCCAGCGCCAAGCTCACCCCCAGCACGTTCACCTGGCCGCCGATGCCGATCACCTTGGCCGCGTCGGTGCCGGAGCGCACGCCGCCGAAAAAGAACAGGTCGATCTGCTCTTCCTTCTTCAGCTCGCGCAGCAGCGTGATCGCGTCCCGCAACACCTCGAGCCGAAAGCCGGCTCTGACCTCCGGCCAGGTGGCGCCGAGAAAACCAGTTGAGTCCAGCAACAGGAAGTCACAGCCATTCTCCAGCGCGCAGGGCACTCCTTGGGCCACGGCCCCGACGTCCAGAGCGATGCCGAGAATCCTGCCGTCGCCACCACGGTCGAGTTCCCGGGCCTGGAAGTGATCGCCAAAGCTGTACACCACCCCGTTCGCACCGGAATCGACCACTGTTCCGGCGCCGGCATCGATGAGTTGCAAAAACAGTCCATCACCCGGCAGCCGCTGCTTCCCGATGTAAGCACTGCCGCTCTCCCGGATCGCGCCAGCGAGCGCGCGCCTGATCTGCTCAGGCGCCTCGTCGAAGCCGGTCACTGCGAAAGGGATATCGAGCGCAAACCCAGCGCCGATCGGCGTGCGGGTCTTGCATGCTTCGCGGTAGGGATCGATCACTAGGCGCGACAGATTGGCCGGCAGGAAGTGGATGTCGTCGAGGGTGGCCTGCCGCTCCTCCGGGAACGGATTCTCCCGGTTGGCCAGACGCTTGTCGAGCATCGCCAGGTGTTTCGGCATTTGCTCTGGCAGGGTCCGCGCCATCACGAAGATGTCCTCGCGGGTGTTCACCGAATACTCGTGCGTGCCGTTCTCGGCATCGCAGCGGAAGCAGCGCGCTGCTTCCTTTTTCGCTTCGTCGAGCGTGTAGGTCGACTCAATCTCGGGAAACTCGATCGGGTTCTCGCCCACCCCGTGGAAGGGCTGCTCGAAGCGGTTGAAGACTTCCCAGTCCGGGTCCTGCGACACCGGCACACGGCGGGTGCGATAGGGTGTGCTGTACGGGATCGGATCCTCGTTACCTTCCAGGTAGGCCTTGACGTGGTAGGCGCAGCGATGGCCCAGATACATGGCGTTGACGATAGTGGACGGACCGTAGGCGCTGTCACCGGTGGCGAAGACCTTCTCCTCGGAGGCACTGGTCGTTTCTTCGTCGATCACGATCTGCTCATCCCGCATGAGGCCGTGCCCCTCAAGCTCGCTGCTCTCGGTCTTCTGGCCGACCGCGGCGATGACCATGCCGCACTCCACATCGTGTTGCGAACCCGGGATCTCGACCGGGCGGCGGCGACCGTCTTCGTCCGGCTCGCCCAGTTCGGTGCGCATGCAGCGGAGGGCAAAGCGGTCGCCGTCGGCCACTACCTCCACCGGCTGGGTATGGTAGACGAACTCGATCTGCTCCTTGATCGCCCCCTCCAGCTCGTCTCGGCGCGCCGGGATTTCATCCGGTCCACGGCGGTACAACACTTTCACCCTCTCGCATCCCGGCAGCCGCAGGGCCGAACGGCAGGCGTCCATGGCCACGTCGCCGCCGCCGATCACGACCACCGTTTCGGGCATCTCAGGCCGGGAGCCACCGTTGACTTCCCGCAGGAAACCGACCCCGTCGACGACCCGCTCATCCGCCTCGCCGGGGATGCCGACCTTCTTGCCCCACCAGGCGCCAATGGTCAGGACTACTGCGTCGTGCCGCTGCTTCAGCTGATCGAGGGTGACCTGGTCGCCCAGGGCGTGCTCGA
The DNA here is from genome assembly GCA_964456165.1 of uncultured Gemmatimonadaceae bacterium. Classification (GTDB taxonomy): domain Bacteria; phylum Latescibacterota; class UBA2968; order UBA8231; family UBA8231; genus CAYWBJ01. The sequence continues at coordinate 14,063 of CAYWBJ010000322.1, forward strand.
GGTGGACCTCGATGCCGGGGCAGTGCTTGAGGATGCGGCTGATGTCCTCCTCGATGATGTGGCCGGGCAGGCGGAAGGCGGGAATGCCCCAGATCATCATGCCGCCGAGGCGGTCGGACATCTCGTAGACGTGCACCGAGAAGCCGGCTTCGGCCAGATCCTGCGCCGCCGTCATCCCGGCCGGACCGCCGCCGACGATGCCGATCGACTGCTCCCGGGTAACCTCCACCGGCGGCAGGTGGAAGTCCGGCCCCAGCTTGTCCATGACGAACCGCTTGAGGTTGCGGATGGCGATGGGTCCGTCGCTGTCGGCGCGGCGGCCGGCCGGCTCGCAAGGGGCATCGCAGACGCGGCCGCAGATGGAACTGAACGGGTTGGTGGAGCTGATCGCCTCCAGCGCCCCCTCGAAGTTCTCTTCCCAGATGTAGGCCAGGTAGGAGGGGGCGTCGGTGCCGATGGGACAGGCCACCTGGCAGGGCGCCGGCACGTAGTGGATGTCGCCGGTGTCGTCGATCAACTCCAGCGGGATAAAAGTCTCGCTCATTGGTCGCTCAGGACATCCGCTCGGTCAGCAGCGGCTTGAGGCCAGCGAACGGCTTAGGCTTGCGGTGGTACTCAGGGGCATAGGGCAACCGGGTGATCTCGGCCGCCTCCGGCGTCAGCGCCACCAGGTCGTCCCGCGACAGGCTGCGGAAGTCGTCATAGCCGAGTCCCTCGACGATGGAGGCCAGCTGCCAGCGCACGTTTTCCAGGTAGTGGTGGATATGCAGGGCCTCCGCCGGCACGTTGTAGCGCGCCTCATGGTTCGGATCCTGGGTCGCGATGCCGACCACGCAGGTGCCGACGTGGCACTGCATGCAGGAGCTGCAGCCGCCGGCGATGATGGCGGCGGTGCCCACCGCCGTAGCATCGGCGCCCAGAGCCAGGGCTTTGGCCACGTCGATCCCGTCCTTGATGCCCCCCATCAGCACGATCGTCAGCTCGCCGCTGCGGTCGATCTCGGCCAGCCCGTCCATCGCCTCCTGGATCGCCGAAAGGGTCGGGATGCCGACGTATTCGAGCACCTCCGAGCTGGAGGCGCCGGTGGATCCCTGCGAGCCGTCCAGCTCGACGAAGTCGCAGCCCGACGTGAGCGCGAGCTTGATGTCGTCGCGCACCCGGCCGGCGCCGAGCTTGAGACTGACCGGCAGCCTGTAGTCGGTGGCCTCGCGCATCTCCTCGATCTTGATCACCAGGTCGTCGGCGCCGAGGATGTCGGGGTGCCGCGACGGCGAGCGCAGATCGATGCCCTGCGGAATGCCGCGAATCGCGGCCAGTTCGGGTGTGACTTTCTTCGCCATCAGCTGGCCGCCGAAGCCCGGCTTGGCCCCCTGCGAAATGTAGATCTCCAGCGCGTTGGCCCGCAGCATGTCGTGGATGTTCCAGCCTAGCCGGCCGCCCAGACACTGCATGATCAGCTGTTCGGCCTCCTCCCGCTGCTCGTCCATCAGTCCGCCCTCACCCGTGTTCTCCGAGATCCCCGAGAGTCGCGAAGCGGTCGCCAGAGCTGTCTTGGTCGATTTCGACAGCGCCCCGTAGCTCATCGGCGCGATCATCACCGGCATGCTCAGCTCCAGCGGCGTCGCGCCATAGCGATCACCGACCTTGGCGCGCAGCTCGACCTTGTCGAGCACCCCCGGCTCAGTGCCGGCCGCGGACAGGTCCTGCCTGAAGGCAATGTCGGAGAAGTGGGGCAGCGGGCGCGAGGCGCCGTAGCCGCGGATTCGGTAACGGCCGATCTGGGACTTGATGAAGATGTCCTCCTGCACCTTGCGGTTCCAGTAGTCGGCGGTGCCGGAGAAGGTGAAGAAAGGAATCGGCCGACAGCGGGCCTCGTCCCTGGCGTAGCGCAGCTTTTTTCCGGCGTTGATCACCTTGGTGAAGCTGCCGGAGAACGGGATCTCCTGTTTGTCGAGGAAGGCGCGAACCGAGTCGACCTCCATCGCTTCGGCCTCGGTCCGCTCGGCGTCGGTGCCCAGCGACCGCGGCTCGCCGGCGATGAAGATCTCACCGCCGATCATGTCCTCGCCCAGCCGCTCGCCCGGGTCGCCCAGGATGATGAGCCGGCCGCCATACATCATGTAACCGGCCATAAAGGAGGCGTTGCCAGCGCAGCATAAGGTGCCCGCTTTCATCACCTGCCCCGCGCGGGAGCCGATGTTGCCCTTGACGACCACCTCCGCCCCGCGGATCGCCAGGGCCGGTATGGCGCTGGCGTTGCCGTCGACCACAATCGTGCCGTTGTAGACGTTGTCGGCCAGCCCCCACCCGGCGTTGCCGTCGACGCGGAAGGTGGCACCGTCGGACAAGCCGGCACAGAAGTAGCCGGCGGATCCCCTGATGTGGACGTCGATCGGATGGATGAGCCCGACGCCGATATGGTGCCGCGCGTCCGGGTTGATCACCTCGACGTCGACACCTTCTGCCCCCAGCTCCTTGATGCGGCGGTTGGCCTCGGTGACCGAGAGCTCGGAAAGGTCTACTTGCACCATGTATGGAAAGTGCCGGGTAGGGGCTCTGTGGTCGTGATCGTCTCGCCGGGGAACAGCCGGTTCAGCGATACCTCCTCGGAGGCGATCGCCACGAGGTTCTCGTTCTCGCACATCACCATCGGCTTGGCCGCCAGGTGGTCCTTGGCGTAGCCCAGCTCATCCCTGGTCGAGACGAGGAAGGAGAACGTGCCGTCGAGCACCTCGATGCTGTTGGCCAGCACCTCCTCGAGCGGCGTCCCGTGGGAAAGCTGCTCGGCCAGGTAGACGGCGATCAGTTCGCTGTCGTTATCGGTGCGGAACTCGTACCCCTTCGCCTCCAGGGCCCGCCGCATCTTCCAGTAGTTGGTGATCTGCCCGTTGTGCACGATCGCGATGTCGGCGAAGCCAGTCGCCCAGAAAGGGTGAGCCGCCTCCGGCTTGACGTCTGACTCGGTGGCCAGCCGCACGTGCCCGATACCGTGGGTGCCGTGTGAATCGCGTACGTGGTAGCGCTCATCGACATCGTGCGCATCCCCCACGTCCTTGATGATGTCGAGGCTCGACCCGATCGAGATCACCTTAGCGGCCTGTTCGAGAGCATACGAGAAAGACTGAATGTCACCGGTGAAGATCACCACCACTCTGTAGTTGTTCCCGACCGTCTGCTCTTCGACGATCGTCGCCCTGTACTCGGCCAGAATGCTCTGGATATGGTCGATCGCCTCGACCACGTTGCCGGCCGCGTCGGGCTCAACGAGAAAACGCAGCACCAGCTGGTCCGCGGCGACGTCGCCGTAGACGGCGAAACCGGTAGAATCCTGTCCCCGGTGCTGGCAGCCGTACAACATCTGAATCAGCGCATCGCCGACGTCGTGCTCCTGCGCATCCTTATAGAAGATTCCCGCGATTCCGCACATGGGCAACTCGTCCAGCCTCTGTGGCAGGGTTGGGTTGTGGTTTACCTGTTGAGACGCGACAAAAATGTATGTTCCCGCCCCGAGCTGGCAAGAGTTCCGGCGCGCCCCTCGACACTAGATACTTCTACGCCTGTGCCTGGCAGCGCCGGCACGTCCAGCGCACTATCGCGATGCCCACCAGCCCGGCGGCGATGTCGGCCGCCGCGGTTCCCAACAGGAGCCCGGTAAACTGCAGCAGATGAGACCCCGCGTAAGCCAGCGGCACGAGCAGCACGAACATCTGAACGAGGGTCATGAGGGCCGCGGTGACGGGCTGGTTTATGGAATTGAGCGTCTCCTCGTTGACGCTGAAGATACCGACGAGGGCAAAACCGATCGGGACGATCTGCAGGTACAGCTGGATCTCCTCGACCACGCCCGGTTCCTCGCTGAAGAGCAGCGCCAGCGGCTCGGCGACCAGTTGCAACACACCGTAGGAGATCACGCCCCACAGAGCGGCGAACAGGTAGGCCTTGTCGCGGGCTTCGTAGACCCGACTGGAGAGCTGGGCACCCCAGTTCTGGCCGACGAACGGCACCAACGCCGAGCAGAGAGCATAGACTGGGATCAGCGTGAAAGCGCTCACCCGCGAGCCGGCCCCCCATGCGGCGACCGCCGTCGGTCCATAGTCGGCTGCGAGCCGGGTGACCAGACCCAGGCCCAGCGGCTGCATGACGTTGGTCGCCGCCGCTGGCAGTGCGATGCGACCGACCTGCTTCCACGATTCCAGGACATCGCGCAGCCGCGACGGCCTGAAGTCGAGCATGCGATCGCGGAAGTGAAGGATGGCCAGCGAAGCGACCATCGTGCAGGCGCGCGCGATCACCGTCGCCAGCGCCGCGCCCTTCAGCTCCATCCGCGGAAACCCGAACCAGCCGAAGATCATAATCGGGTCGAGGATGAAGTTGAGCCCGGTCGCCGCGATCATTATCAGTGCCGGCACCCGGGTGTCGCCGGAGGAGCGGATCACCGCATTGGTCACCATGGGGACGACCAGGAAGGCAATGCCCAGGTACCAGATCGTCATGTAATCTTCGATCAGCGGCAGCGTCTCGTCGGTGGCGCCGAGGAGCCGGAAGAGCGGATCGATGGTCGCGATTCCGGCGGCGGCGGCGACGAGCACGACGAAGAACGACAGCACGACGCTGTCGGAGGCGATGCGGCGGACGACCTGCTGCTCGCCGCGGCCGATGGTCTGGGACACCACTGCGACCGTGGCCGTGCTCAGCGCCATCGAGATGCCGATCAGGATCATCGTGACCGGAAAGGTGAAGCTCATAGCCGCCAGCTCGCGGGTGCCGAGCTTGGCAACGAAGTAGGTGTCGGCGAGATTGAACGTGATGAGCGAGAACAGCCCCCCAAGCATAGGAAAGGCCAGACGCGCCAGGGTTGGCGCCACCCGTCCCTGGATCAGCTTGGCGGTGATCTGCATGGCGGGCAAACGTAGGGGATTCCCGCCGGTCGACCAATCGCTCCGTGCCCAGGTCCTGGCCGCCCTTGCCAACCTCGCTTGCCGGGTCTACTCGGGGCAGACGGGCACCATCGACGGCCAGTTTGTCGACGGCGATGGGCGGGCCCTGGTCAACGCCATCGTCGTCGCCCCGGCCACCGACCTGTCTGCTGTCACCGACCGGAATCGCAATTTCTCGCTTTGCAGTCTGGCGCCTGACCAAATCGCGGTGCGCGCCTCCATGCTCGGCTACCGGACCGGCGAGCAGCGCGTGCGGGTCGAGCCCGGTGCCGAGAGCCGCGCCAACCTGTCGCTCAACCAGCAGCTGAGCACCCGCAGCCGGTTGTTGCCCAAGACCAAACACCTCACCGACACGGCACAGCGCGAGTTGTACGGCAACACGTACGACCAGGCGACGGCACCGCTCCACATCCGCAAGCGGGAGGAGTTCGGGTGCACCGCCGTCTCCTGGATCCGGTGCAGCATCTGATGTCACCAGTTCCCTTGCGACAGGCGCTGGACCGCGACCGGCGGCACCTCAGCCAGCGTCGGCACCGTCTCGCTCAGGCGGAGATCGACGCGCTGGCCGATCGCTGGCGGGAACGGACCGGCGGCAACGGCGAGCTCCTCGACCTGGTCGACCCAGGCGGCGAGCCCCGCGGCGTGGTTTCCCCGCGCTGGCTCTGCCATCTGTTCGGCTTGCGCCACCGCTCTGTCCACATTCTGCTGCGCCGCATCGGTCCTGGCGGCGACGTTGCCATCCTCCTGCAGGTCCGCAGCGCGACCAAGGAGAGCTATCCGGGCCACGTCGACACCTCCGTCGGCGGACACGTGCCCGCCGGCATGAGCCCGGTCGAGGCAGCGCTGGCCGAGATGACGCAGGAGCTCGGACTGGAAGCCGCGCACCTGGACGGTGGCCTCGACTGGATCACCGACTTCGAGAGTTTCAACGCCTTCCCCGACCGCGGCTGGTTCGACCGCGAGTGGGTCGACCTCTACACCGCCACCCTGCTCCCCGCCGCCCTGGAGGCGGTGCGTTTCCCCGATGGCGAAGTGGCCGGCCTGCGACTGAGCTCGCCAGCCGCTGCCCTTGCCATCCTGCATAACGGTCATCCCCCGGTGGCGCCCGGCCTGGACCACGCCCTGCACCACGCGCTGGCCAGGCTCTGACGCTTGCCGATGCCGCGCCGGGAACCCTATTTTGTTTGCGCCTATCTAAGAGGAGAGATACCTCTCTCTAGGAGCATGCGTATGCCGCGCCGGGAGTGGGAGATTCCCGAGCGGGAAGTCACTCCCAAAGAGCAGTACGTGCACCGCCGCAGATTCCTCCGCACCCTGGGCGGGCTGGGCGCGGGCCTAGTCGCGGGCTGCGGCAACGAGTCGGTCTTCAAGCCGAAGGAAGACGAGGGTAGTGGCCCGTCCACGCCCACGCTTCCAGGCGAGCCGAACCCGGGACCGCTGAACAAGGCCGCATTCTACCCGGCCGCGGCCGACCCCGACTTTCCGCTGCCGGAAGACCGGCCCCTCACCAGCGAGCGCACAGCCACGAGCTTCAACAACTTTTACGAGTTCTCCACCAACAAGACGGTCCACCGGCTGGTCGGAGAGTTCGCCAGTGAACCCTGGTCCGTCGATGTGACGGGTCTGGTCGCCAACCCCCGCAAGTACGACATCGACGACCTCTACCGGCTAATGCCCCTCGAGGAGCGCATCTACCGGTTCCGCTGCGTCGAAGCCTGGGCCATGACCGTTCCCTGGACCGGTTTCCCGATGCGCGACTTCATCGCCATGGTCGAGCCGCTGTCATCGGCCCGCTACGTCGAGATGACGACGTTCATCCGGCCTCAGGACGCCCCCGGACAGTGGAATCACCCGGAATGGCCGTGGCCCTACACTGAGGGATTGACCATGGCAGAGGCCACCAACGAGCTTACGATGCTCGTAACGGGAATCTACGGGCGCGAGCTGCCCATGCAGAACGGCGCCCCGATCCGGTTGGCCGTGCCCTGGAAGTACGGGTACAAGAGTATCAAGTCGATTGTCCGCATCAACTTCAGGGAAAGCCGGCCCGACACATTCTGGAGCACCCTCTGGCCCGCCGCCTACCCCTTCGAGTCCAACGTCGACCCGCGCGTGCCCCACCCGGGCTGGTCGCAGGAAAAGGAATTGCTGCTCGACGGCGGCAGTCGGGACAGCGTGATCCACAACGGCTACGGAGAGTACGTCGCCGACCTCTATGCCTGATCCCTGCAGCGGCGCCCTGGCCGGTAACCGGGCTCTGATCATCGGCGGCGCCACCGGAATCGGCGAGGCCACGGCGCTTTTGTTCGGCCAGCGCGGAGCCGACGTGATGGTCGCAGACTACAATAGAGAAAAGGGGGCCGCCGTCGCCGACCAGATCGCCGCCGGTGGCGGCCGCGGCCGCTTCTTCGAGATGGACGTGCGGCAGGAGGAGAGCGTGCGCGGCGCGTTCGATATGATTACCCGGCACGCCGAGCAGCTCGATACTTTCGTCTTCAGCGCCGGCGTGCTGCGAGGCGCCTACGATGCGGTGGCCGATCTCGATGAGGAGGACTGGGCCGCCACGATCGACACCAACCTCAAGGGTACCTACCTGGCTTCCAAGTATGCGGCGCCGCTCCTGGCCGCTGCCGGCACTTCGGTCATCCTGCTGATCTCTTCCGGTGCGGGCGTGCGCGGCGGCAGCTCGTCACTGGCCTACGCCGCCAGCAAGGCCGGTATGCACGGCATGCAGCACAACTTGGCCCGCGACATTCCCGGCACCCGCCTGCATGTAGTCTGTCCCGGCGGCATCGCCACCCCGCTCAAGCTGGCGAACGTCGGCCAGGGCGCCGTCTCTCGCGGCGAGGATCCCGAAGCGGCCATGGAACAGGCGCGGCAAAATCTCGGAGAGCCCATGGGGATCGCCCGCATCCTCGCCTTCCTCGCCTCCCCCGAGGCCGATTATGTGCGCTCGACCGTATTCACTCGGTAGAGCTGCCGGCCAGCAGTGATTTGCTGACCACCGCTCGCGTGGTCACCGGGAACGCCCCCGGCTCACAGCACTGACAGATCTGCACATCGACCGCGCCACTCATCAGCATGTAGGCAGTGGCGAAGTCCATGCCGCCCCGCTCCTGCATCAAGGCTACCATCTGCTCGGCGGCAATCCGGGCGGCCTCGCCCAGGTCCTCGTGATCCCCCGTGGTTACCCAGTATTCTCCGGTCTCGATCAGCGGCCGATCGAGTTCCGCATCCTTGAGCAGTTCGACCTGGATCGTCACCTCCGCGCAGATCTCTAGCCCGAGAAAGGAGATCTCACCGTCTCCCATGGCGGCGTGGACGTCGCCGAGGGCCAGCAGCGCCCCCGGCACCTGCACCGGCAGGTATACCTTGGCGCCAGCGGTCGCGTAGCGGTTGTCCATGTTGCCGCCGTGCGGACCCGGGAACCCGGTGCCGACCGGCTCCCCAGCCGGCGCGGTGCCGATCACGCCGACCATCGGGCGAATCGGAAACTCGATGCCCGCGTCGAACACCGCTGTGTCGCCCCGGATCTCCACGATGCGGGTGGCGAACTCAGACGCCATGTGGCCGAGTAACCCGTCTCCCGCCTTCACGGCGAGAAAGCCGCTGTCAGCCAGATCGATGCGTTCGATCGTAACGCAGAGCCGGTCGCCCCGTTCCGCGCCCCGGATCAGAATCGGCCCGGTTGCCGGGTTCGAGCCCAGCGGATGGGGCTTGCGCAGCAGGTCCTCGTCCCGGGTGACCGTGCCGGAACGAGCGTCGAACGTCTCGACCAGCACCCGCTCCCCAGGGTCGATATGCAGAACGGCCGGGTGGTTCCTGTCCATGCTGTACACGACTCGATCGCGTCCGATGCGATAATCGACTGGCTTTTCCAATGCTCCTGACCTCCGACGGCCATGGTCGCCCGGCGTGGGCGCCATGCTAACCTAAGCAGCGTCCTCGCGGGTCGCTACGCGCTCCGAGCAGCCGCTCGATGTCAACGCCGTCCTTGCCCATGAAGAAAAGACCGGTGGCAGGCCGCACCTCTCCCGCAGAGTCGCTCTGTCCCTGCCGGCACCGCGGACCTGGGCGCTCAAAACCCTGGCTGGAGTCGGAGCTTCTTATCTTGTTCGGACCCACACGGCTTGCTACATTCAGCAGGCTAGCTGGAATGTTCCAGCAGACCGAAGGTAGGGAGAGTCACGAGTGAACAGTTCGCATCCAGTGAGGGCCTGGTACGCCGGCAGAATCCCTCCGGATGATGAGATCATTGCCCGCGCCGAGAAGGCCGACGACCACGGGCAGGTTCTCTACGACCACAACGCAGCCAGCAACGAGGGCGAGTACGCCGACGTCGTCAAGGGTCTCTACGGCATGATGGACACCCTCAAACGCACTCCCCAGGAGTTCCGCACCTGGACGGAGGAGGACGGCTACGAGACCTTTCTGACCGCGCTCTTCGATTTCGGACCCACCGATATGCGCGATCGCGTCCAGATTCTGCAGCAGGCCGGCAGCTTCAAGTTCCGGCAAGTGGACACCCCCGACGACAAGAAAGCCAAGATCTCGGCCGTATTCGCCGACCCGGAAGAGGAGGATCTGAAGGCCCGCCACAGCGCCCAGGCCCGCAAGCTGAGCGGGGTCTGGGCGCCGCAGGATGGCACCCTCCTCAATTCGGTCATCCTGCAGCCGGCACAAGTCGGGCGCATCTTGTCCGACCGGCTCAATCCCACCAACGACACGCCGTTCAAGGTGATTGGCCATTCCTTCGCGGACGTCCACAGCGAAACCCTCAAGCCGCTGGCCAAGACCAAGACCGTCGCCTACGAGCGCGGATCCGAGATCCACCTCGTCACCGATGTCGCACCGATCCTAGCCAACTGGGATGCAGACTCCTCGGTGTTCGGCGGCTGCGAGAACGTGACGCTGCTCGAAACCCTGCTGCTGCACGAGTTGGTCGAGCTGGTGCTCGACGAGAGTCAGCCCGACCTCGACCCGCAGGTCTGTCACATCATCGCCTCGACTTTCGAGCGCTACCTCAAGAGCACGGCGCTGAGCGTGGCGGTAGAGGATTTCTTCCTGACCTGGCCCAATCTCTCCGTGGCCGAGCTGGAGGAGCGGCGCGACGCCGAGCTGGCACGGCAACTCACCGCCGCCAGCGCCTTCCTCGGCGAGGAGGATTTTCCCGACGAGGACGTCGACGATCTCGACGACCTGCCGCTGGACACCTTCAAACCAACCGCCGGCAAGAAGAGCTCGAAGGTGAGGAAGAAGACCTCCGGAGGCGGGGAGAGGAAGCCGACGGAGAAAAACCCCGGCAAGAAAAAAGTCGTCAAAAAGAAAAAGCGGCCACCGTCGTAGGAGCCCTCTCCCGCCGGCGACCGCTTCGGTTCCCGAATGCTGTCTACTGCCTACTCGCCTGCCGATGCCGGCTCTGGCGCTCCCGGCGCCGCCTCGTCGGCCTCCGGCGCCGCTCGCAACTCCTCCCGCAACCTCTCGTAGTTCCGCTCCAGACCCTCCAACTCCGTTGCAGTATCGCGGATCCGCCCGCACAAACTGGCGATTTCGTCACCGCTTCCAGCTTCCTGCCCGTCGGCGAACTGACCGTACACCGCAGCCCCGAGCTCAGTCTGCAACTGGGTTGAGCGGTTCTTGGCGGCGGCGATTTCCAGCCGGGCATGTCCCAGCCTGGCGATGTCCTCCGCCTTGCTCACCGCCGTGCAGGCACCTTCCTGAAGGCTCCGAACGATAGAATCGATCAGACTTTCCACGTCTCCTGCTCCCTGCTTCGTGGTGAATCGGCCCCGACCTTCGCTGCACGGACGAGCTCTGCCACCAACTCTTCTTTGTTGGCCCGCGACACGGTCCGCCCGCGCATCGTGACACCCGGGGTCTGGCGCACCAACTGCCTGAGCTGGGCTACCGGCAGCCCGCGTAGCTCCTCTAATAAATAACTCTCCACACCGTCGCTGGCAACAGTCTCACCGGTTCCCCTGTGGAGCTGCCTCAACTCCTCGTGGGGTGACGGAATCACGACGTGGCCGACGACTTCTGACACGCGCTCCGCCGCCGCAGTGGCCGCATCCACCGCCGTCTGGACCGAGGCGACATCCCCGGAAAACCGCAATGTCGCTAGCCCGCCGCCCGCCTCCTGAATGGCCAACAGCTTGACGTCGGCAACCTTGGCTGCCACGTCGGCGGCTTCGATCACGCCGATCAATCCGCGGGTTTCGATCAGGCCGATTGCTGAGCGGCTCATGCAGAAAACTCAGTGTCAGTGGTGTAAACGGGGTAACTACGATAGTACCCCGGTCGCCGGTTGTCAAACCTTTAATTAGTACTACAAAATATCACATAATATCATTTATAGTTTCAGCGAGGCAGAAAGCTAATAGCATATAAAGTATTGTTTTTAAACTGATTATGTGTTTTATTTCCACGATTCGATTTCATTAAAGAATAATGATCTCATTCCGATACTACTAATAGAAACTATTTGATGTCAAGTAACAACGCAGGGCGAACCTCCTGCCACCCGATCGATCAAATAGTTTGGAGCTTCAGCTCCACCCACGGTTGGGGTCCCCAACCTTGCCGTGGACTAGAAATTGACAACGCCCCGCCTGGCACGACGGTGTTCGAGCGGGGCGTTGACTTTTCTGGTCTGTCAGTTGGACACCTGCCCGCACAACTCCCGCGTACGTACCGGCTGGTAGCGCCTGGGCGATAATACCTCAGGCGGCGATCGCCGCGGTGTATCTGCCCATCCCGTTCCTTTTGCGTCTATCATCATCCTGGGGTACCGTTAGCGGAGGCGGACAGGAGTCACCGTGGACACCATCAGGGTCAACTCGCGCACTTTCATCCCACTCTCGGAGATAAGCTTCACCTACGATCGCAGCCCCGGTCCGGGAGGGCAGAATGTAAACAAGTTGAATACCCGCGCCGAGCTCCGTTTCAGCCCGGCGAGCAGTCAGGCTCTACGCCCGGATCAGCGAGCGCGACTCCAAGTCGCCCTCGCTTCGCGCCTGCCCGCCGACGGGGCACTGATCATACGCTCCTCGCGCTACCGCTCGCAGCGTCGCAATCGCGACGATTGCCTCGAGAAGCTCGCCGCCCTGCTCGCCCAGCACCTGCGGCCGCCTCCGCCCAAGCGCCGGCCCACGCGCCCCAGCGGTGCCGGGCGCGCCAGACGACTCAACGCCAAGAAGCGGCAGTCGCAAAAGAAAACCGCTCGACAGCGTCCCCACGACGACTGACGCGACACGCAGTATCACCTTAAGTAGAGTAAAACAATAACCGGCGACGTCGAAAGCAATCGACCATGCCCCTTGCCAAGGTCACGACTCCTATGGTAAACGTTTACCTTAACACAAACGTTTATCATCGCCGGTAAACCGATGAACTCTGAAACGGCGACACGGGCCGTTCCCGGTGCCATTGACGTCTACTGGCGGGAGATCAAGGACTCCGAGCCATTGAGCCGCAAGCGCGAGCAGGAGCTCTTCAGGCGCTTGCCGCAGGGCGATACCTCAGCCCGCGAGACCTTGATTACCTGCAATCTCCGGTTCGTCGTCAGCATCGCCCGTGACTAAAAGGACTGCGGCCTCCCCTGATGGAGCTGGTTTCCGAGGGCAACGTCGAACTGCTCGAGGCGATTAAGCGCTTCGACGAAGAGCGCGGCTTCAAGTTCATCACTTATGCCATCTGGTGGATCAGGCAGGCCATACTCAAGACCCTGACCGGCGACTCAACTACAAGTTGCCGGTCCCTGCTGGTGCAGCTATATTGGCCTGCCGTGCCACGCTGAGCCAGACCGCAATTTAATGGATCTTACCCGGAAGTTCCCCCGCAGTCCATACGACATGAATGCCGGCATTGTCATGCTCCCGCGCACGACCGACAAGGCGTGGGCCCACGCCGCCGGCACCCTCAGCGACTACGTCTACAACTGATCGCTCGACAAGCGCCTGTTCGACTTCCTGGGTACGGACGGAGGGGCGTTTCTGGAGGCGGTCAGCCTCCGTGCGAACGATGCGGTCGTAGCTGCGTGGATCGACGAGGCATTTTCGAAGAGTCGCGCTCAGAAGGACGCCTTCAACAACGCCATGCGCCACCGGCGGCCAGGCAACGACGAAGAGCGCGCCTGGCTCGCCGAGCAGCACGAGCGGCTCTGCCGGTCCGACTACCAGACCTATTTCGACAACCTAGACGCCGACGAGGGCCGCTTCTGAGTCCGTCAGGCCCGGGGCGCGCTCGGCTCCGTGGCACCAGCGACACCGGCCGTGTCAGCCGCCTCATCCGTCACCTCCACCCCCTCGCTTCCGATAGTCTCTTCCATTCGCTCCTGCGAGAGTTCCTGCCGCACCTTCGACTCCATGCGCGAGGCTCTACAGGACACAGAGAGACACAATCCTTCTCTGGTCTTATCAAGTCTCCTTCCCAGATGACTGTTGCCGGCGGGAACTTGGAAATCGGGGGGTCGGCCACGTCGGCCTAAAGCGACCAGGCACAGACCAGGCTGTCAGCGCAGAGAAATCGGGCAGGGCCGACAGCCAGGATCCAGGCACTCTTAGTGATCGGTACTTCGCTCCACCAGCAGTGCCTTCAGTTGGGCAAAGGGGGCCGCCAGGCTCTGTATGGCCTCGCTCCAGAAGTCCGGCGACTCCAGATCGCAGCCCAGCGTTCGGCGCGCCACGCCCTCGGCCGTGTCGCTGCCAGTCCAGCACAGGAAATCCTCGTAGCGTTCGATAAAGGCCTCCCCTTCCTGCTTGAACAGTCCGTAAAGGCCGCGGCTGAGCAGATAGCCGAAGGTGTAGGGAAAGTTGTAGAACGAAATGCCGGTGAAGTAGAAGTGCATCTTCGACGCCCAGAACAGGGGGTCCTCTCCCCCATCTGCCAGCAGTGGGCCGAAAACCCGCCGCTGCGTCTGGGCCATCAGTTCCTTGAGTCGTCGGGCACTGACCTCTCCGGCCTCGCGCTCCTCGTGGAAGGCGCTCTCGAACTCATAGCGAATAGGGATGTCGAGCAAGTAGACGGCGGCGTGGCCGGTTTCCATGTCGAGGACACGCAGCTTGTCGGCGACGCTCACAGACGGGTCGGCCAGCAGTCCGTCCGTGAGAATCATCTCGGCGAACGTGGAAGCCGATTCGGCCAGAGTCATCGGGTAGTCCTGCGCCCATGGCCGTAGGTTGCGGATGACGTGGCTGTGGAAGGCATGGCCGGCCTCGTGTGCCAGGGTGCGCACATCGCCGATCGTGTCGTTGTAGGTCATGTAGATGCGCGATTCGGCGGTCAGCAGGGAGCCTGTGCAGAAGGCGCCCGGTCGCTTGCCGGCGCGCGGCTCGAATTCGATCCAGCGCTTAGCGTACATGGTGCGGGTGAACTCCCCGAGGGCCGGGTAGGCCTTCGAGAAGGCGGCGGCCACCATGCCGCTGCCCTCCTCCCACGGAATGCTCGGCCGTTCTCCAGCCAGCGGCAGCGGCGCCTCCAGGTCGTACCAGGCTATGCCGTCCTCCCCAATGGCCCCGGCCTTGAGAGCGAGAATGTCACGGCCCACGTCGATCTGGTCGAAGATGGCCGTGAACATGGCGTCGAGGGTCTGACGGGTGATTCCAGCCTGGAAGAGGGCGCGATCGAGGAAGTGTTCGACGCCGCGGCGGCGGTTCAGCGTCAGCCTGGTGCCAGCAATCGCGTTGAGTGCCGCAGCCGTCACGTCCTCCATCCGCTGCCAGGCCCAGTTGCCCCGTTCGAAGGCCGCCTGTCGCACCCGGCGATCCGGATTCTGCATGAGCGCCCGGCGCTGCGCCATCGGCACCTGCTCCCGGCGTCCGTCCGGGTACTCCATCTCGAATTCCATCTTGCCGGCGATCGACTCGTAGAGCCGGCCCCAGGCGTGGAGGCCGTCCACCCCCAGGTCGGCGGCCAGAGCCTCCTGATCCGCCGGCATGGTCCAGCCCGCTTCCTCCCGCAGCCGCCGTAGAAAATGACCACAATCCGCCAGCGCCGGCCGGGCGCAGAAGGCAGCAAAGACCCCCTCCTGCGGATCCCTGAAGCCGCGCAGCAGCTCGACGTTGAGTTTCTCGAACTCCGCGTCGAGCAGGGCCAACGCCGCCTCCTCGCGGGCATACTCCTCGTTGTGGGCGTCGGCAGCCGACAACGCACCGATATAGGAGGTCAGGTGGGACCAGCGGCGATCCAGGTCCTCGCGCCCGATCACGACCTCTTCCCAAGCGTCGGCATTGGCCTCATCCAGCGGCGCCAGCGCGGCCGTCCGCTGCCGCAGCACCTCGACGTCATCCTCCAGAGCCGTCTTGAACTGCCGCGTCTCGGGTCCTTCAAAGCTGGGAAAGTAGCTGGTCAGGTCCCAGTTCATGGCCATCTCACTAATTGAAAAGCCGGCGCGAATGCGCCGGCTCGATTGCTGCTCCGATCCCGCAGTGCGGGGACTAAATGAGTTTACAGCCTTTGAGCTCGCGGGGCGAGAGCCGGATGCCGCCGGCCTTGAGTCCGCGCACCGGATAGTCGCCGATCGCGAACTCCTCGTAGAGTACCCGCAGGCGCGGTTTGGGCTTGTAGTCCAGCGCCACCTTCCGCTGCGCGTCGGTGGTCAGCTTCAGCAGGCGCCCACCTTCCGGCACCAAGTTGTAGACCCGGTCGAGAATGAACTTGTCGATGTGCGTCCGCTTTATGTAGGCGATGCCCTTTTCATCCTTGTAGAGGACGGTGAACACCAGATCCTTGTCGACGAAGCCGCAGTGCAGCATGCCGCCGCCAACGAACAGCTTCTCGGGCGCATCGCCCACCGAGTAGGTTCCGTCTTTGCGGATCACCAGCACGCGGTCGTACGGCGAAACCTCCAGCTGCAGCGTCCCCTGCACGCCGTAGCCCAGGTAGCCGGAGCCCTTGTCATAACACAGCTTGAGATCGCGCCGCGCCGCCTGGCGCACATCCACCTTCTCAAACGAAACGATCTCGGTCCGCCGCGGGAACTGCCCGCCGTACTTGTCGATCAGATCGCGGAGGAACTGGATCGAGTACGGGACGATATTCCCCAGGTCCATCGTAATCTCGCTGAGTCGGTGATCTATCTCCCGCATCTCCCTCTTCGCCTTCTCGATGTCGTAGAGCGAGATCCGGCGGATCGGAATCTTGAGCAGGGTCTCCACGTCCTCGGCCGTGACCGGGCGGCCGATCTCCTTCTGGTGCGGCTTGAGGCCATCGGTGACCGCCTTGGCCACCGCCGCAGCCGTCTTCCTGTCCTCAATCTTCTGGTAGATGCGGTTCTCGATGAATATCTGCTCGAGCGTCTTGGCATGACGCCGGTCGAGCAGGTGCTGCTCTTCGAGCTTGAGCTCGGCTCTGAGCACGTCTACAAGCCGGTCGACGTTGTGGCGCAGCACGTCGCCGGCGCTCATCAGCCGCGGCTTCTCGTCCTGGATCACCATCAGGTTCACCGACAGCGACATCTCGCAGTCGGTGAAGGCATAGAGGGCGTCGACCACCTCCTCGGTATAGACCCCCCGGGGCAGCTTGATCTCGATCTCGACCTTCTCGGCCGTGAAGTCGCTGATCGCACCCACCTTGACCTTGCCCTTGCGGGAGGCATCCTCAATCGAGGCAATCAGGCTCTCGGTCGTCGTGCCGAAGGGGATCTCCTTGACTAGGATGCGCTTGGGATCGCCGGTGTCGAGCTTGGCCCGCACCAGCACCTTGCCGTTGCCCTCGTTGTACTCCGAAACGTCGGCCAGGCCGCCGGTGAGGAAGTCTGGCAGGATGGTGAACTCGCGATCCTCCATGTAGGCGATCTGTGCCTCGAGCAGCTCGATCAGGTTGTGCGACAGGATCCGCGTCGACATGCCGACGGCGATGCCCTCGGCCCCCTGCGCCAGCAACACCGGGATCTTGGCCGGGAAGACCACCGGCTCCTTGTTGCGGCCGTCGTATGAGTCGACGAATTCGGTCAGTTCCGGGTTGTGCAGGGTCTCCTTGGCCAAGTTGGTCAGCCGGCACTCGATGTAGCGCGCCGCCGAAGCCACATCGCCGGTGTAGATATTGCCAAAATTCCCCTGCCGGTCGATGAACATCTCCTTGTTGGCGACGATCACCAGCGCCGAGTAGATGGAGGCATCACCGTGGGGATGGTATTTCATCGTGTTGCCGACAACGTTGGCAACCTTGTGGAACTTGCCGTCGTCCAACTCGAACAGGGAGTGCAGAATGCGGCGCTGCACCGGCTTGAGCCCGTCGTCGACGTGCGGAATCGCCCTGTCTTTGACGACGTATGAGGCGTATTCCAGGAAGTTGTTGTCGTAGAGCTTGTCGAGGAAGGCCACTAGACCAGATTCTCCATGATATACTCGCGTCGCTCAGGCGTATTCTTGCCCATGTAGAACTCCAGCGTATTGGGCACCGCCGCCATCGATCGCACCCCCACCTTCACCAGCCGCATGTCGGCGCCGATGAACTGGCCGAATTCCTTCGGCGAGATTTCGCCCAGTCCCTTGAACCGGGTCACCTCCGGATTCTTGACCTTCTTCAGCGCCGCGTTGCGCTCCGACTCGCTGTAGCAGTAGCGGGTCTCCTTCTTGTTGCGCACCCGGAACAGCGGCGTCTCGAGGATGTAGATGTGGCCGGCCGAGACCAGCTCCTCGAAGTAGTTTAGGAAGAACGTCATCAGCAGGTTGCGGATGTGAAAACCGTCGACGTCGGCGTCGGTGGCGATCACCACCCGGTTATAGCGTAATCCCTCAACGCCGTCCTCCACGCCCAGGGCCATCATCATGTTGTAGAGTTCTTCGTTCTTGTAGATGTCGGCCTTGGACTTGCCGAAGACATTGAGGGGTTTCCCCTTCATCGTGAATATCGCCTGGGTGTTCACATCGCGGGCCGAGACGATGGAGCCGGCGGCCGACTGGCCTTCGGTAATGAAGATCGTGCTCTCTTCGCCGTGTTTCTTGTCCCCCTTGTGGTACTTGCAGTCCTTCAGGTTCGGGATCTTGATCTCGATGCGGCGGGCCGCCTCCTTGGCTTCCTTCTTAACCGCGTTGAGCTCCTTGCGCAGCTTTTCGTTCTGCACGATGCGATCTTCCAGCTGTACGGCCACCTCCCGGTTCTTGTGCAGATAGTCGACCACCGCCTCCTTGACCTCGGCCACCATCCAGCCACGCACGTCGGTGTTGCCAAGCTTGTTCTTGGTCTGCGACTCGAAGACCGGCTCCTTGAGCTTCACCGCCACCGAGCCGCTGATCCCCTCGCGCACGTCCTGGCCATTGAAGCTCTTGCGGTAGAACTCGTTGGCTCCCTTTAGAATACCTTCCCGAAAGGCGCTCAGGTGACTGCCGCCGTCGCTGGTGTACTGCCCGTTGACGAAGGAGAAATAGGTCTCGCCGTAGTGGGGCGTGTGGGTGAAGGCGAACTCGAGGTACTGGGACTTGTGGTAGGCCGGCTCGTAGGCCACAGCCTCGCCCACCTCCCGCCGCAGCAGGTCCAGCAGCCCCTGCTTGGAGGCGAAGATCTCGCCGTTGAAGCATAGCTCCAGCCCACTGTTCAGGCAGGCGTAGTTCCACATCCGCTGCTCGACGTACTCGTGGTTGTAGGCGAATTCGTCGAAGATCTCGCGGTCGGGGGTAAATTCAACGAAGGTGCCGTCCGGCTCATCCGGGGCCTTCCCCTTCTTCTGGGACTTGAGCACGCCACGCTCAAACTCGGCCCGGGCGAACTTGCCGTCGCGATAGGCGATGACCCGGAAGTCGGCCGAGAGCGCGTTGACCGCCTTGGTGCCGACGCCGTTGAGGCCGACGCTGAACTGGAAGACCTCGTCGTTGTACTTTGCGCCGGTGTTAATCACCGAGACGCAGTCGACGATCTTGCCCAGGGGAATGCCGCGCCCGTAGTCGCGCACCGCCACCCAATCGCCGTCTATGGTCACGTCGATCTTCCTGCCGTGACCCATGATGAATTCGTCGACCGCGTTGTCGACCACCTCCTTGAGCAGCACGTAGATGCCGTCGTCCGCGTCGGTGCCACTGCCTAGCCGGCCGATGTACATCCCGGTGCGCAGCCGGATGTGCTCGAGCGAGCTGAGCGTCTTGATCTTGCTCTCGTCGTAGCCGTGAGACCTGGCCCCGTCCCGTCCATTGCCGCTGGCGCCGTTGCGGTGACGGCCGTTTTGCGCCGACCCGTTCTTGTGTGAGCCGTTGCCGGGGGCTCCGTTCTTACGGGCCTGGCTTGGGGTCTGGTTGGCTGATGCGGACTGCTTCTGCGTGATCGTCTGAGTCATCGTCTCGTCGGCGCAATAAGGGACGCCGGTGCAACAACCCGATTGCACGGGTGGCTGGCGCCCGGAGCCGGACCTAGCCGCAAGGGCCGAACCCGGCGAGGGTGGCGTTGATAGATGCTGGGAAGGATCCGAAAAGGGGAGGGAGAAAATCGGAGCCCGGGCAGTCTCGGCGCCAGCGCCGAGACTGGTTTTCTAGATTACTGCCCCTATGGGCATATGTCAACCAGGTTTTGGAGGAGGGAGGCGAGATCGGGAACCCGCCCCGGAGGTCTAGCTCGAACCAGGCGCGGCAGGTGCCTTCTCGCCGCCACCATTGCTCTGGGCGCCCCCGCCCCGCCGTCCACGCCGGCGGCGCCCCCTGCCGGAGCCGCTGCCGTTGGCGGCGACCGCGGCCTCTCCACCCCCGCCGCCACTGGGACCGCCTTCGCGAGGGCGACCATTGCGGCCGCCACCACCGCCACGTCCACCGCGACTTCGTTCGCGACCGCGACTGCGGCCACCCCCGGCGGACAGGTCAGGCTCAGGGCCGAGCCAGACCGGGTCGATCCGGTTGTCCTTGAGTATGGTGCCGAGCTGTCCCAGATCGCGATCCCCTACCAGAGTCAGCGCAATGCCCCGCCGTCCCATGCGACCGGCTCGGCCGGTGCGATGGGTGTAGATTTCTGAATTGAACGGGAAGTCATAGTTGATGACGTGGGTGACGCGGGAGAAGTCAAGCCCGCGAGACGCCACGTCGGTAGCCACCATGAACTTGATCTTCTCGCCCCGGAAGCGGTTGAAGAGCGACGTGCGCCGGTCCTGGTCCAGCCCGCCGTGGATGACCTCTACGGACTTGACCCCCCGCTGCAGCTCCTTGTACAGGTCGGCCGCCTTGTCCCTCGAGTTGCAGAAGAGCAGCGCCTGGCGAATCTCCTCTTCCTCCATGTAATCCCTGAGCACCTGAAGGCGGTTCCTGCCGGTGTGGAGAAAGTGATGTACCAAGGATTGGGGGGCAATCTGGTCCTTGTTCAACTCGACCCGCACCGGATCCTTCAGGTAGGTCTTGGTCAGGCGATCGATCTCCCCCGGCATTGTCGCCGAAAACAGCAGGGTGCGGTGCTCGTGTACTAGGCAGGAGAGGATGAAGTCGATATCCTCGATGAAACCCATCTTGAGCATCTCGTCTGCTTCGTCGAGCACGACAGCGCGGACGTTGGTGAGATCCAGATCGGTGTTCCAGAGAAAGTCGATCAGGCGGCCCGGGGTAGCGACCAAGATGTTGACCCGATGCCGCAGCTTCGCCTTCTGGATGCCCATGTCGAAACCGCCGAAAACGGCGAAGGGTACGATTTTGGTCTGCTTAGCGATGTCGTCCAGCTCCTGCACGTACTGCAGGGCCAGTTCCCGCGTCGGCACCAGGATCAGCGCCTGGATCGCATTCAGGTCCGGGTCGGACAGCTGGACCAAGGGCACACCGCAGGCCGCCGTCTTGCCGGAGCCGGTCTCGGCCAGTCCGAGAATGTCCCGGCCGGCCAGGACGTGGGGGATGGCCTTTTCCTGGATGGGCGTCATCTCCTCGTAGCCCATCGCTTCGAGGCTACTGAGGAGCTGAGGCTGCAGATCTAGCTCGGTGAATTTCATGTATGCCGGAAGGGATCCTTCTGAAGAGCGCGTGGAGCGAGCCGCCCATTGGCAGGCATGTGGGGTCCTGCAAACGGCCGCTCGGGGCAATTGTGCGAACATCGTGCTGCGGAGGGCAGCGTCGCTCGCTGCCTACGCTGCCTAGTGAAAAGGTGAGCATTGCGATAGGTTTGCGCAAACCCGGGCCCACCAATTTGGCGCGACGGTGCCTATATTAGGACGTCTCGTGACCGCCTGAACCATCTGGGAAAAACTACCATGTCCGACGTTCGCGTGCGCCTAGCCCCCTCGCCCACCGGCCCCATGCATGTGGGCACCGCCTACATCGCCCTCTTCAACCGCGCCTTCGCCCAGAGCCGCGGCGGCACGGTGGTGCTGCGCATTGAGGACACCGACCAGACCCGCTCTCGACCCGAGTACGAAGAGCGCCTGATCGATAGCCTGACGTGGCTGGGACAGAGCTGGGCCGAGGGGCCCGACGTCGGTGGCCCCTGCGGTCCCTACCGGCAGAGTGAGCGGCTCGGCATCTACGCCGAGCAGGTCGAGAAGCTGATCGCCGCCGGCCACGCCTACCGCTGCTTCTGCACCGGCGACCGCCTCGACACACTCCGGGCCGCGCAGGCCGCCGCCAAGCAGCGCCTCGGCTACGACGGGCACTGCCGCGATCTCCCCACCGCAGAGGTAGAAGCCGCTCTCGCGGCCGGCACCCCCAGTGTCATCCGTCTCCGCGTGCCCGCCACCGGGGAGAGCACCCTGCGCGATTCGCTGCGCGGCGAGATCACCTTCCAGAACGAGCTGATCGACGACCAGGTCCTGCTCAAGTCCGACGGGTTCCCCACCTACCATCTAGCGGTGGTGGTCGACGATCACCTGATGCAGATCTCCCACGTGATTCGCGGCGAGGAGTGGATCAACTCCACTCCCAAACACCTGCTGCTCTACCAGAATTTCGGCTGGGAACCGCCCCAGTACACACATCTGCCGCTGTTGCTCAACCCCGACGGCTCAAAGATGTCCAAGCGAAAGAACCCAACTGCCGTCGACTACTACCGCAGAGCCGGCTACCTGGCCCCCGCACTCTGCAACTACCTGGCGCTGATGTCCTACCCACCCCTGGGCGAGGAGGAGAAGTTCGACTACGAGCAGTGGCGGGATCAGTTCGACCTGAACCGCATCAATCTGGGCGGCTCCATCTTTG
The DNA here is from genome assembly GCA_964456165.1 of uncultured Gemmatimonadaceae bacterium. Lineage (GTDB taxonomy): Bacteria > Latescibacterota > UBA2968 > UBA8231 > UBA8231 > CAYWBJ01. The sequence continues at coordinate 36,084 of CAYWBJ010000322.1, forward strand.
ATCCGGAGAAGTTGGACTGGCTCAACGGCCGCTACCTGCGCGAGAACCTGACCCCCCCCCAGCTGCTGGCGGAGATGAAGCGCTGGCTCCTAAACGACGACTACATCGAGCGCATGATTCCCCTCATGCAGCCCCGCATGGAAACCCTCGGCGACCTCATGCCGAAATGCTGGTTCTTCCTCTCCCGAATCGTCGAGCCCACCCCGGAGGACCTGGTGCCCAAGAAGCGCACCCCCGAAGAAGTGGTCCCCGTCCTCCAGACCGTAATCTGGTCCCTCGACCAGCCTGGCGAATGGAACCGCGACAATGTGGAAACCGCCGTCAAAGGTGTAGCCGCATACTGGGACTGGCCCATCCGCGACATCACCGCCCCCCTCTTCGCCGCCATCATGGCCCAGAAGGTAGGCCCTCCCCTCTTCGAGTCCATCGACCTGCTGGGCATCGACCTAACTAGGGCGAGAATCATGAATGCCATGGACCTTTTGGGCAGCTTGTCAAAAAAGAAAATGTCGAAACTGGAAAAGGCTTGGGCTAAGCGGAGCTAGGCAAGTTTGGAGAGTCAATCATCACCGTCGGAGGTCGACGCACCGACCAACCAAGGCGCGGGACCAGACGCCCAGCCCCTTCTTCATCCTGATCTCGGGTATGGTCTACGCGAACCAGATCTACCCCATCTTCCCAGCCTTCTCCATCTTCGCCCAGGAATCCCGCAAAGAAACCGTGCGATTGAACACCAGCCCCCCCTCTCGGGAATCCACCCCATCTACGCAGAAGTAGCCGTTGCGCTCAAACTGATACGTGACCCCCGCCTCCGCCTGTTCCAGCCCCGGCTCCAGCCGGCAGCCGTGCAGCACCTCCAGCGAGTGCTCGTTGAAATGTGCCGCGAAGTCCGCACCCGGGTTCTCGGCTACAAACAGTCGGTCGTAGAGGCGCACCGTCGCCTCCACCGCGTGAGCAGCAGACACCCAGTGCAGAGTGCCCTTAACTTTGCGGCCGTCCGGTGAATCGCCTCCCCGGGTAGCCGGGTCGTAGGAGCAGCGCAGCTCCACGACCGCGCCGGCGTCGTCTTTGATCACTTCCTTGCAGGTGATGTAGTAGGCGTAACGCAACCGCACCTCGCGTCCCGGCGCCAGGCGAAAGAACTTGCGCGGCGGATCCTCGCGAAAGTCGTCCCGCTCGATGTAGAGCTCCCGCGAAAACGGCAGCTTGCGCGTGCCCATGCTCTCGTCCTCCGGGTTGTTGATGGCGTCGAGCTCCTCGACCTGGTCCTCCGGGTAGTTCTCGATCACCACCTTCAGCGGCCTGAGCACGCCGAGCACCCGCGGCGCCCGCTTGTTCAGATCCTCGCGGATGCTGTGCTCCAAAAGCGCCACGTCTACCAGATTGTCCCGCTTGGCCACGCCGATAGCGTCACAGAAGTTGCGGATCGCCTCGGGGGTATAGCCACGCCGGCGCAGCGCCGAAAGGGTCGGCATCCGCGGATCGTCCCAGCCGTCGACATGCCCTTCATCGACCAGCTGCATCAGGATGCGCTTGCTCAGCACGGTGTAGGACAGGTTGAGGCGGGCGAACTCGGTCTGCTCCGGCGGCTTGCCGATCTCCACTTCACGCAGCACCCAGTCGTAGAGCGGCCGGTTGTTCTCGAACTCGAGGGTGCAGAGCGAGTGGGTAACTCCCTCGATGGCGTCGGAGAGGCACTGGGTAAAGTCGTACATCGGATAGATATTCCAGGCATCGCTGGTCCGGTAGTGGGATATCTTGCGGATGCGGTAGAGGGTCGGGTCGCGCATGGTGATGTTGGGCGAGGCCATGTCGATCTTGGCCCGCAACACGTGCTCACCATCGGCGAACTCGCCGACCCGCATGCGCGCGAACAGGTCCAGGTTCTCCTCTGCGGTGCGGTTCCGGAATGGGCTCTCGACGCCCGGCTCGGTCAAGGTTCCGCGATGCTGGCGAATCTCCTCAGCACTGAGGCTGTCGACGTAGGCCTTGCCCTTCCCGATGAGCTTCACCGCGTAACCGTAGAGCGTCTCGAAGTAGTCGGAGGCGAAGTAGACGCGGTCTTCCGGCTTCCAGCCGAGCCAGTCGACGTCTTCCTTTATCGCCTCTACGAACTCCATGTCCTCCCGCTCAGGATTGGTGTCGTCGAAGCGCAGGTTGCAGACGCCGCCGAACTCGTCGGCGACGCCGAAATCGAGACATATGGCCTTGGCGTGACCGATGTGGAGGTAGCCGTTCGGCTCGGGCGGAAAACGGGTCATGATGCCTCGGTCCCATTTGCCGCTGGCTACATCCGCCGCGATCATCGCGCGGATGAAATCGGTGTTGCCGTTGCTGCTGCTCTCTTCCATGATGGTCGTCCGGATGCCCGGATCGCGTAACTGGCAGTGAGTTTTCTGGTAATGTAGGACGGGCATACGATTTGCGGAATAGAGGACTCCTCCCGACCGCGCCGTCACAGCAATTTCAGCTTCAGATTGACCTCGCAGGCGCCGGGGATCTTGGCGTAGACGCCGCCTGCATGAAACCGCTCATTCGCGCACCAGGCTGCTGGCGAAGCGGCCGGCAGACTGATCCGGACGGCAGCCCTGGGGCAGTGGACATAGACGCGCGCGGGCGGGCTGCTTTGCCGCCGTGATCCAGTCGTTGTACGTGATCCAGTCGTTGTATAGGACGTGTTCCTGTCTTAGATTCACAGCCGCCGGCCCCCTGGCCGGCGCAGTCGAACGTGCCGATCTTGCTGTTTTTTTTGAACCTGTTAGTGCGTGGCGACTGCGGCGGCTGGACAACCGATGTAACAGCGAATCAAGAAAGCGATTGGCATGGCCCTAATCAACGAGCACTACCAGAAGCTGGCCGCCGGCTACCTGTTCCCGGAGATCGGCCGGCGGGTGGCCACCTTCGCCGGCGACAACCCCCAGGCCGACATCATCCGCCTTGGCATCGGGGACGTGGTGCGCGGCATCCCCCGACCCATCGTCGACGCCTTCAAAACGGCGGTGGAGGAGCTGGCTCACGACGATTCCTTCCAGGGTTACCCCCCCGATCAGGGACAGGACTTCCTGCGCCAGGCCATCGTCGAGCAGGAATTCGGGCCCCGGGGCGTGGAGATCGATCCGGACGAGGTCTTCGTCTCCGACGGCTCCAAGTGCGACTCGGCCAACATCCAGGAGATCTTCGGAGCCGACAACCTCGTCGCGCTCACCGACCCGGTCTACCCGGTCTACTGCGACACCAACGTCATGGCCGGGCGCACTGGCCCCGTCGACGACTCCGGACGTTACGGCAGCCTGGTCTACCTGCCCTGCACCGAGGAGAACGGATTCATGCCGCCTCTGCCCCAGGGGCACGTGGACCTGATCTACCTCTGCTCCCCCAACAACCCGACCGGCTCCGTGATGACCAGCACCGCCCTGCAGAGCTGGATCGACTACGCCCGGGCCGAGAAGGCGGTGATCCTGTTCGACGCCGCCTACGAGGGCTACATCAGCGGCGACGATATCCCCCATTCGATCTACGAAGTCGACGGCGCCCGCGAAGTGGCGATCGAGTTCCGCAGCTTCTCCAAGAGCGCCGGATTCACCGGGGTGCGCTGCGGCTACATCGTCGTCCCCTCCCAGCTGCAGGGTTACACCGTCTCCGGCGAGGCGGTGCCCCTGCACCAGCTCTGGGCCAGGCGCCACTCGACCAAATTCAACGGCGTCGCCTACCCAGTGCAGAAGGCGGCGGCGGCGGCCCTGGCGCCAGCCGGCGCCAGGGCAGTCAGGGAGCTCATCGCCTTTTACATGGAGAACGCGGCCTACATGCGGGAGCAGCTGACCGGCTTCGGCATCACCGTGTACGGCGGCGACAACGCCCCATACCTCTGGCTCAAGACGCCAGCGGGCGTCGACAGCTGGTCGTTCTTCGACCAGGTCCTCCAGCAAGCCCACGTCGTCGGCACCCCCGGTGTCGGCTTCGGCGCTGCCGGAGAGGGGTTCTTCCGGCTTTCCGCCTTCAACCAGCGCGCCACGGTCGAAGAGGCCATGCGCCGCATCGGCAACCTTGGATGACCTGCTTCTCTGCGGCCGACATCCTCGAAGTGATCGACATCGCGACGTAGATCAACAGCCGCGTGCCCGTGGTGGCAGGATCGAACAGCCACAGGCCGTCGCGAAGCTGGAGTAAATCCTCCACGGGGCGACGCCTCCCTGTCTGAGAGCGAATTTTACCACCCACACTCCTGATCGAGCTGTTTTCCGTTGACATCTAGACCGCTGCGCCTAATTTGTATACATCATGTAATAATTTTTTGTTAAATTTTTATATAAGAAAATGCCAATTTTGAAACCACAGAGTGAAAAGGCAAAGGTTCGAACTTTCTCTTCGAACGACCGGGACGAGGAGATGTTGCAGGCCATCGCCCGATATCACGGCACCAGTAAGAGCGCCGCGATCACTGGCTTGGTGCGCAAGGAGTTCTGGAGGATTTTCCCCCAGGGAACCGAGTCGATACTCCCTGACGAAGGAGCTGCCACCGCTCATGAATGATGTCGCTTCCACCAACACCAGCGCGACGATCAACGGGTCCGGATCCTACCACCACTACGCCCTGCCCGCCAACGAGCTCATCAACCAGATCAACCGGCTGAAGGCGGAGAAGAACGCCGTCATTCTCGCCCACAATTACCAGGTGCCCGAGATCCAGGACATTGCCGACTTCTCCGGCGACTCGCTTGGGCTGTCTCTCGAGGCAACGCGCACCGACGCCGACATAATCGCCTTCTGCGGCGTCAACTTCATGGCCGAGTCAGCCAAGATTCTCAATCCGGAGAAGAGGGTTCTGCTGCCCCACCTCGGAGCCGGCTGCTCCCTGGCCGACTCGATCACGCCGGAAAGCCTGGACGACTGGAAAGCCGACTACCCCGCGCACACGGTGGTGACCTACATCAACTCCTCGGCCGAGGTGAAGGCCGAATCCTACATCTGCTGCACTTCGGCGAACGCGGTATCCGTCGTGCGCAGTCTGGCGACCGACAAGGTGCTGTTCACGCCCGACCGCAACCTCGCCCGCTGGGTCGCCGAGCAGGTCCCCGAGAAAGATGTCGTGGCCTACGACGGGGTCTGCCCCACCCACGACGTGCTCCGCAGCGCCAGCGTCGATCGCACCAGGACCGAGCACCCGGACGCGGTCATCATCGCCCATCCGGAGTGCCGCCAGGACGTCGTCGAAATCGCCGACGAGGTCTGCTCCACCACTGGGATGCTCGATGCCGTCGGCCGTCACCCCGACGCCAGAACCTTCATCGTCGCGACCGAGCACGGCATGCTGCACCAGATGCGGAAACGCTATCCGGACAAGGAATTCGTGGCCGCAGACGGCTGCATCGGCTGCCGTCTCCACTGCCCGTACATGAAGGTGACCGGCCTTCAGGACCTCTACTTTGCCCTCGAGGAAGAGCGTTATGAGATCGTGCTCGACGACGACGTCATCACCGGCGCCCGCGCCTCCCTCGAGCGCATGATGGCCGTGCCCCGGGACAACTGACCCGCCGCCGGCGCCGACTTCCTGCCCAAGCCGGTGGAACTGGCGCTGCTGCGCAGGCAGACGAGATCACCGGGCTCGCCCGCGGAGTGATGGGTGCCGATTTGGCCACTGGACCAGTGTTTAGCGAATGTACTGGTTGACGATGTTCTCCAGCATCTCCTCGCGCCCGCTGCGCAGTTCTGGCTCGCCCGCTGCCAGGATGTGGGCCTCCAGATCGGCGAGGCTGCATTTGCCGGACATAATGCGACGGCCGATGCCCTTCCTGTAGGAGCCGTACCGCGCCGCGACGAAATCGGCGAGGACGCCGTCTTTTTCCATCTTGTGAGCGATCTTGAAGCCCCGCGCGAAGGTATCCATGCCGCCGATGTGGGCGTGAAACAAGTCGACGGGATCAAAGGAGCCGCGCCGCACCTTGGCGTCAAAGTTCACGCCCCCCTTGCCCAGCCCACCCTGCCGGTTGACCACCATCATTGCGAAGGTGGTCGAGTACAGATCGGTGGGAAACTGGTCGGTGTCCCAGCCGAGCAAGTAGTCACCCCGGTTGGCGTCGATGGAGCCCAACTTCCCGTCGGCTGAGGCCACCGTGAGGTCGTGCTCGAAGGAATGGCCGGCCAGGGTGGCATGGTTGGCCTCGATGTTGAGCTTGAAGTGCTCGAAAAGGTCGTACTTGCGCAGGAAGGAAAGGACCGTCGCCGCGTCGTAGTCGTACTGGTGTTTCGTCGGCTCCTTCGGCTTGGGCTCGACAAGGAGCGTGCCCGTGAAACCGATCTCCTTCTTGTAGTCGTTTGCCATGTGCAGCAGCCGAGCCATCTGGTCCTGCTCCTGCGCCATGTCGGTGTTGAGCAGGTTCGAATACCCTTCGCGCCCGCCCCAGAAGACGTAGTTGGACCCCTTCAACTCCATGGTGCACTCCATCGCCTTCTTGATCTGCGCCCCCGCATAGGCGAAGACGTGGGCGTCGGGATTGGTGCCAGCACCGTGGGTGAAGCGGGAGTGGGAGAACATGTTGGAGGTGCCCCACAACAGCTTCACACCGGTGTCCCGCTGGAGCTTCTTGGCCAGAGCCACAATACCGTCGAGCCGCTTGTTGGTCGCGGCCAGGTTGTCCGCCTCGGGAGCGATGTCGCGATCGTGGAAGCAGTAGAACGGTGTCCCCAGCTTGGTGATGAACTCGAAGGCGGCGCGCATCGTGTCCTCGGCCCGCTGTAGCGGATCCGCTGAGGCATCCCATGGCCGGTCATACACCGGACCGCCAAACGGATCGGCGCCGGTGGCCTTGAAGGAGTGCCAGTAGGCGACCGAGAAGCGCATGTGTTGCTTCATCGTCTTCTTGCCCACCACTTCGCTCTCGTCATAGTGCTTGAAGGCCAGTGGATTCCTGGAGTCCGGCCCCTCGTAGCGAATCGGTTTGATGCCCTTGAAGTACTCCTTCATGATTCCCCTTCCTTGCCGTTTTCCGGGTTCAGGTAAGCGCTGAACAGCTCTCGAAGTCGGACGACAGGTCCGCGTCGATGCTGAGCACGATGTAGTTCGCGAAACAGTCCAGGTTGGTGGCGACCCTGCTCGGTCGCCACCAGTGTCTGGCTATCAAGGTCCACGTCGAAGGCCTTGACCGTCCCGTCGCCGAAGCATAACGAGCACCTGCTAGGTGATCATTTCCCCGCTCCTGCGCCTTCTTCCGGCAGAATCGCGCCCGCGCGCCTGCGGGCCGCCACCGTCCAGGCCCAGGTCGTGAAAAAGCCTTCGCCGCGCTCCTGCAACTCCTGGAGATGGGTGTCCGCCCCAGCGACGATCTCACCACCGTCCAGGCCCTCGTGGCACAGCTCAACGGCGAACGCCTCCACCCACTCGCCGATCATCTCCCGGGTTATCTCCATGTGGAAGAGGAGACCATAGGTGTGCTCGCCGAAGCCGAAAGCCTGGCATGGCGCCATGGCGGAGGTGGCCAGATTCCGCGCTCCCGGCGGGCATTCGAAGATGTCCCCATGCCAGTGGAAAGCAACGAAGCCGGCATCATCGCGGCGCGTCAAACCGCTCTGCGCGCCCGCCTCGGTGGGCTCGACCAGGTGCCAGCCGATCTCTTTGCCCCGTCCCGGACCC
>CAYWBJ010000323.1:0-2092 GCA_964456165.1 uncultured Gemmatimonadaceae bacterium
GGTTCCGGTGCTACACGGCCCCCAGGGCGCGGGCAAGTCGTCTACCTTCCGCCTCCTTCGTCGTATTACCGACCCGTCGATCGTTGAAATACTGAGCCTTTCGGCCGACGGCAAAGAGCTGCTGCAAGTCCTTAGTCATCATTGGGTCGCGCTATTCGACAACGTCACCAGGCTGCAGGACTGGCAGTCGGACGCTCTCTGTCGCGCAATTACCGGCGAATCACAGTCAAAGCGGGTGCTGTACACCGACGATGACGACTTCATCTATCGATACCGACGCTGCGTCGGCTTGAACGGGATCAACATTGCCGCTACCCGAGCCGACCTGTTGGATCGCTCAATCTTGGTTGCGCTGGAGCGGATCCCCGTGGACGAACGGCGGAGCGAAGAGGAGCTCGAAGCTGCCTTTGCCGACGCGCGCCCGTACATCGTGGGCGGCATCCTCGATGCGCTGTCTCGGGCCCTGCGTCTACACGCGGGAATTCAGCTGGGTCACCTCCCGCGCATGGCTGACTTCGCACGGTGGGGCTGCGCCATAGCTGTTGGCCTGGGCCATTCGCCCAAGGATTTCCTGGCAGCGTACGAAGGCAACATCCGTAAGCAGAACGAAGAGGTGGTCGAAGGTAATCCCGTAGCGGCGGCTACCGTTGCCTTCATGGCGGACAAGGAGGAATGGCAGGGGCGAGCGAGCGAACTACTTGCCGAGCTCAATCCCGTTGCTGAACGCGAGAAGATCGACATAAAGAGCAAGTCCTGGCCGAAGGCTGCCAACACGCTCAGCCGGCGGCTTAACGAGGTCAAGCCCAACCTTCAGGATGCCGGTATCGCGGTGAGCCGCGCCAAATCCGGCCAACGGTTCCTGACGATTGAGAAGATCGCCGAGAGTATCGTTCCGATCGTCCAAACCGTCCACGACCAGGAAAAACAAGACGTTAGCGGCACACGATGTGTGGGCGATGCTGACGATATGGACGATACCACCGAGGAAATCGTCCAGACACAACGTCCTTTGGAGCAAGCAGTTACAGCCTCCTCCGAGGATGTGGACGATATGGACGATACCGATGGCACCGGAGGATCAGGCCTCCGGCGGCTGGTGATATGATGATCGATCTGATCGAGAGAATACAGGACGCCGGGTACATGGTAACCATCGCCGGCGACGACATCGTGCTCGACTACCGCGGCGACGAAGAGCCTGACGAGACCCTCGTCAAGCCCCTCATCGACGAACTCCGCATTAACAAGTACGCCGTCATCGCTCGCCTGCAAGCCGGCAAGGCTGCCGCGGGCCAGACTCAGAGCAGGACGGAGGACTCGCAAGTAGAGACGGCACCGAGGTCTGGCGCCGGTGTGATGTCACACCTCGTCGGTCTGGTCCATGACGCCCAGGACTGGCAAGACTTGGAGCGCGTTACCGATGCCACGGAGGCGGCTTTCAAACGGGGCAAGATCAGCCAAGCGGAAGCCGAGGCCGTCGCGTCCTTGGCCGTCGGAGCCAGTCGTACTCTGCCCGAAGAGATCGAGCGACAGAAGACCGCAACGGGGTTCTTCGGCCCCGATGCCGACTACTGGTGGGCAGCGTTGGAGGCTCACCGGCGCGGCCTGAAGTACATCCATAGATCCTTGATCGAGCGGGAGCGACGGCTGCGCCAGAAGGAAGCCAGCGAAGGTCGAGCCCCCTCGCTAACGGTCCCCATCGGCATCGAGGAGTACCCCATCGCTGCCGAGGACCTGATGCCCGGCCCTGACGATGTCTGCCTGGCATGCGGCCAGGCGAGCTGGTCGACCAAGGTTTGCGGCCAGCGCGTCTGCGGTGTCTGTGATCCCGAATCGCGCAAGCATTCAACCGATAGCTAACTGACGAGGTAGAACGAGATGGGACCACCGGGATACACCATCGAAAACTTGGAATGCGCCGAGCAGGTATTGTCGGAGAGATCCTGCACGAATCCGATCACCAGGGAAGATCTATGCGACGCGTTGGGAATCGAGGAGCATCGACTGTGGGGGTTAGCCCACCTACTCATGGCGACGGGCTTCCCGCTGTGTTTCGGCCCTAAGAGAGGCGGGTATTGGACTACGCCCATCG